>CAMLSA010000033.1 GCA_946482655.1 uncultured Sphingomonas sp.
TCATCCCGATCGGCGGGGCGGACATGCCCGTCGTGGTGTCGATGCTGAACTCCTACTCCGGCTGGGCGGCGGCGGCGATGGGGTTTACGCTGCACAACACCGCAATGATCGTCACCGGCGCGCTCGTCGGCAGCTCGGGCGCGATCCTCAGCTACATCATGTGCAAGGCGATGAACCGCAGCTTCATCAGCGTGATCGCGGGAGGCTTCGGCAGCGACGGCGGTGCGGCGGCGAGCGGCGACAAGGTCGACCGGCCGTGGAAGCGCGGCTCGGCCGAGGACGCCGCCTTCCTGATGAGCCAGGCCGAACAGGTGATCATCGTCCCCGGCTACGGCATGGCGGTCAGCCAGGCGCAGCACGCGCTCCGCGAGATGGCGGATCTGCTGAAGGCGGAGGGGGTGCGCGTCAAATATGCGATCCACCCGGTCGCCGGCCGCATGCCCGGCCACATGAACGTGCTGCTCGCCGAGGCCCATGTCCCCTACGACGAAGTGTTCGAGCTGGAGGACATCAACAGCGAGTTCTCGCAGACCGACATCGCCTTCGTGATCGGCGCCAACGACGTCACCAATCCGGCCGCCAAGACCGACAAGACCTCACCGATCTACGGCATGCCGATCCTCGACGTCGAGAAGGCCAAGACCGTGCTGTTCCTGAAGCGTTCGATGGGCGGTGTCGGCTATGCCGGCGTCGACAACGACGTCTTCTACATGGATAACACGATGATGCTGCTCGGCGACGCCAAGAAGATGGTCGAGGAAATCGTCAAGGCGATGGCGCACTAGGCTCACCGGGTCACGCGCGACCCTCGCGCCAGAGCGCGGGCCGAGCCGGGAGACCTCAGCGCTGGTCGTCCGGCCTCTGGAGATGCAGATAGTCCTCGTCGAACTCACCGGCCCTTTGCAGGTTCGGCCAGTCGGCCACTGCAACATAGCGGACGTTACGTGTTATCAAGCCCCGAACCTGCAATTCCATCAGCGTTCGATTGACATGTACGTTTGTCAGGCCGGTTGCATCCGCCAGCTGTTCCTGCGTCATCGGAAGCTCGTAGCTGGATCGGTTCCCCAGACCGAGAACTTCCAGCCGGACCCCGAACTCGCATAGGAGGTGGGCGATGCGCGTCTGAGCATCCCGCCGAGCGATGTTGAGAATCCACTCGCGAAACATGGAGGCGTCCACCAGAGTGTCATACCACATCGCCAATCCGACGCTGGGCAAGCGAAGAGCGAGCGCGACAATGGCTTCGCGCGGAATGAAGGCGACCTCAGCGGCCGTCAGCGCCTGCACGCTATGGTCGGCATAGCCCAGCAGCGAGTTCTGCAGGTCGACCAGGTCCCCTCGCATGTGGATCGCGCTGATCGAACGTGTGCCGTCGCGAGCGAGCTTTTGACGACAGGCAAAGCCTGAAAGGAGAAGACAGGAGTGCTCCGTCTTGGCACCCTCCTTGACGATATATTTGCCAGCTTCCAGGCGTGCGACGCGATGCGGAAGGGCAAGCAGGGCTTCTTGTTCCTCGGCCTCCAGGTCTTTCCAAAGCTGGAGCTTGCGTAACACAGGGGCGAGCGTCGGTCGGGTTTCGGTGGACATGGAGGCTCCGTGATGCCGTCAGCGACCCAGTCTCTCAGCCAGCCGATGCGATATTGCTATCGACTTCGAGCGCCTAACACCAATGCGCCGCGACAGCGAGCCAAATTGCACACTTGGCCGTTCCAATTTCGGGGACACTATACTAATTGGCAATCCATGCTGCGGGGCGCGGCCACTTAATTAGTATAGTGTCCCTGAAATGTCGCCGAGGCGGCAATAGCGAAAGCCGCCGCCCAGGCCCTCCACCCTACCGGTTCCCGGCCCCTGCCGCGTGTAGCCCTCGATCACGCGCTTGAGCCGTTCGGCGGCGACGTCGGCCGCGATTTCGGCCTTCATCTCGACGAGGATGAATTTGCGGGTGCCGCCATCGCGCTCGTTGAGATCGAGGACCGCGTGCCCGGTCGTGCCCGAGCCGGCGAAGCTGTCCAGGACGATGATGTCGTCTTCCTTCGACAGGTTGATGATCCAGCTGATCAGCGAGACGGGCTTGGGGGTATCGAACCGCTTCTCCCCGAAGATGGACTTCAGCTCGGCGGTGCCGGCGGCGTTCGATCCGACGCCGTCGAGCCAGCTGCCCCATCCAAAGCCCTTCTTCTCTTCGCGGATCTTCTCATAGGGGACCCAGCGTCGATCCCGGCCGTCGACCAGCACCCCCTTGTCATAGGGCCGCATCTCCCAGTGCATCCAGCTCGGGTCTTCCAAGGCCCGCGCCACGTTGACGTGCTTCGTGCCGATCCGCCAGCGACCCTCCTTGCCGTCGTTGCGGATCGGCCAGACCGGCGTGCCGTCGGGCGCCGTCAGCGCGAACCACATGTCCGGGCGGTCCTTGCGCTCCGAATGCGCGCCCCACTTCAGATATTCGCGGCCCTTCCGATAGGAGCCGAAGGCGTCGGACCGGGCGGCGCCCGCGACATCCTTCTCTTCCAAGTCGAGCCTCAGGCTGGAACTCTTGGCGTAGATCAGCAGATATTCGTGGCCGATGCGGATGAAGCGCTTCTGCTTGCCGCCGCTCGGTTCGGATTTCCATGGCGCACAGACGATCCGGTTCTCCGATCCGAATATCTCCTGCAGCAGCATATCCAGATGAGTGAGCTCATTGTCGTCGATCGACACCGCGATGAAGCCGTCCTCGCGCAGGAAGTCCCGGAGCAGCCGCAGGCGCGGGTACATCATGCACAGCCATTTGTCATGTCGGCACTGGTCCTCCGCATGTTTGCCGACGGTGTCGCCGAGCCATTTCCGGATCTCGGGCGAGTTGACGTTGTCATTGTAGATCCATGTCTGGCTGCCGGTGTTGTACGGCGGATCGATGGTGATGCACTTCACCTTGCCGGCATAGCTGGGGAGCAATGCCTTCAGCGCCTCGAGATTGTCGCCCTCGACGAGAAGATTGCCGGCCTGCAGATCGCCGGCTGACAGCCCATCGTCATAGAGGATCGCCCGGGAAGGCACCTGGCGATGGTGGTCGATGACGGCCTGCTTGCCGATCCAGTCGAGCGTGGGCATGGGTGAGCGGCGGCCTCCGTGCCCGTTTGATATGGCCAGCGGGACGAGCGGGCAAGGCGCGATCGACCTGTCATCCGTCGAGTTCTTTCGCGACGGAGTGATCATGATCGTTGAAAGGGCGGAGGCATTTGGATAGAAACCCGTCATGGTCGGCGAGATTATGAAAATCTTCAAAGATTAAGCCGCGCAGTTCAAGAATATCGGCGCGGATGGAAGCACGCCGGGGGGCAATCGGAGTGTATGAGAAAATATAATCCCATGAAGCGCGTTCTGGTGACGGGGGGAGCGGGCTTCCTGGGATCGCATCTCATCGACAGGCTCATCGGGCGTGGGGATGAAGTCTTATGCGTCGATAATTTTTTCACAGGGTCCCGAAGTAACCTGACGCACCTCCACAATCATCCTCGTATTGAAATCATACGGCATGACGTCACCTTCCCGCTCTACGTCGAAGTCGACGAGATCTACAATCTCGCTTGTCCGGCGAGTCCCATCCACTACCAGCATGATCCGGTCCAGACCACCAAGACTTCGGTCCACGGCGCCATCAACATGCTTGGTCTCGCCAAGCGGCTGAAGGCCAGAATCCTTCAGGCGAGCACTTCGGAAGTCTATGGCGATCCGGCAATGCATCCTCAGCCGGAAAACTACTGGGGCAATGTCAATCCGATCGGGATCCGCAGCTGTTATGACGAGGGCAAGCGCGCGGCGGAGACGCTCTTTTTCGACTATCACCGCCAGCATGGCCTCGATATCCGCGTGGCCCGCATTTTCAACACCTACGGCCCGCGCATGCATCCCAATGACGGGCGGGTCGTGTCCAACTTCATCGTCCAGGCTCTACGGGGAGAAGATCTGACGCTCTATGGCGACGGTCTGCAGACCCGCAGCTTCTGTTTCGTCGACGACCTTATCGAAGGCCTCATCCGATTCATGGATCTAGGCGGCGCAGAGGCGGGCGGCGCGGGTTTTCCGGGCCCTCTGAACATCGGCAATCCGGTCGAATTCACCATTCGGGCCTTGGCCGAGAAAGTCGTCGCGCTGACCGGCTCGCGATCCAGGCTGATCTTCAAACCGCTCCCGTCGGACGATCCGATGCAGCGCCAGCCCGATATCGGCATGGCCCGAGAACTGATCGGCTGGGAGCCGACGGTCGATCTCGACCAGGGCCTCACGCGCACGATCAGCTATTTCGACACGCTCCTCACGAGGGAGTGATCGCCGCTCGCCGTTGAGGAGATCAAGCCCCTCTGCCTGCTTGGCGAGGGATAGATTCTGGGAAGTCAGATCGTGAATACAGACTCGGTGCCGTCGCAGTTGTCAGCGCAAAGAATCGCGATAGTCGGGCTCTGGGATGGAATGAGCACGGTACGATATTTTGACGCCGTCCTAGGAACGGCCGCGACGCGTCTCGACCGCGTCGAGGCCGTCACGCAAAGCGACCATGATCTCTACATCGTCGTCGACCCGCGATTAGACACGCCCGGCGCGCTACGTGAGGTCCGCGGCACGACGGTGGCCATCCTGATCGATGTTCACCAGCAGCTCACCTGGCGCCTGGCCTATTCCCGGTATTTTGATCATGTGTTCATCGCCCAGGCGGATTATGTCGACGCGTTCAAGGCAATCGGGCATCCGAGCGTTCATGCTTTGCCTCTCGCGTGCGACCCTGCCATTCATTTCAAGGATGGCCTGATCCGCGACATAGATGTCGGGTTCGTCGGGAAGTTCGGGGTTCCCGGTTCGGATCGGCAACAGGTGCTGCAGCAGGTGCTTTCGCGCTTCCGCACCAATGACGTCAATCGAAGTTATTCGCCTTCGGAAATGGGCGAAATCTACAGTCGGTCCAAGATCGTCTTCAACAAAAGCATCAATCGCGATCTCAATATGCGCTTCTTCGAGGGATTGGCTTCCGGCGCACTTTTGGTGACGGATAGGATCGGCAACGGCCTGTCCGAGGTTGCGGAGGAGGGCGTGCACTATGTCGGCTACGACACCGCAGACGAGGCGATCGAGAAGATGCGCTACTATCTTGCCCATGAGAACGAGCGGATCGAAATCGCCGCTCGCGGCCAGCAGCTCGCGTTCGAGCGACACACCTATGCAGCCCGGTTGGCCACCATCCTGGATGTGGTTGCCGGCCTGCCGCAGGCCATGGCACCGGCACGATCCGCGCCCCGTGTGCAGGAGGCGCAATGGCGCAGCGAGTGTTTGAGGATTCAGGGCGGTTCGCCACTCGAAATAGCCGCGCTGCTCGTGACTTCGTCCTGGTCGATACCCATGCTTCGCAACAGCTGTGTGGCGGCGCTTCGCGGGATCGTCCGTCCGATGCGGCAATTTGGTCGCCGGAAATTGACACGCTGATGACAAGCCCCACCCGCCGTCTGGCTGTTGGCGCGTTGGCGATGTTCAGCCTGGCGGTCCTTCAACGCGGCCTTGGTCTGGTGGCCGTGACGGTCTTGGCGAGGCTTCTGGAGCCACGCGGTCTCGGCGCCTATAATTTCGCATCCAGCAGCAGCCAGACCTTTCAGGGTCTGACCCGCCTTGGCATCGACGCCGGGTTGCATGTTGAACTTGCCGCCAGTTCTCCTCCGGCCGACAAGACCCGTATCGAAGAAGCGCTGGGCGAGGCGTTCGGAATGACGCTGGGCATCACGCTGTTCGCGGCCATCGCGATGGTCGGCCTGGCGGAGGTGATCGCCGACCGTCTCTTCGCGGCCCCTGATCTCGCGTCATTCATGAAGATTGGTGCTGTTCTCATGCTGGGCCAATGTTTCGCCCAGATCTGCTATATCGGCTTTGCCGGACTGAACGCTTTTCCCGCTTATTCGCGCGTTGCCATGATCTGCGCCGTCCTATCCATCGCCTCGGTGGTGGCGGGAGCGGTGGCGGCCGGCGCCTATGGTGGCGCTGTTGCCCTGGCTGCCGCGCAACTGGTCACGAGCGCTCTGTTGTTCTGGAGCCTTAAGCGAGAATGCGCGCGACGCGGACTGGTCTTGTGGCCGAGGGTTCCCACCCGCAAAACCCTGAGATTGCTCAACATCGGTTTCCCATTTTATTTGGGCATCCTGTGGCTGATTCCGGTGGATTTCTATGCGTTGGGACTGTTGAGCCGTTCCGCAGGCGTCGAGGTACTGGGGCAACTGCGCGTGGTACAGGCGCTGATGGCTTTGGTGACAGTCCTGCCGAACGCCCTGTCAGGTCCCCTGGTCACCTATTTGACCGAACGTCATGCCGCCGGTGCCGGGCCCGGCGCGCTGAGGCTGCAGTTGCGGTTGATCTGGGTAATTGCTCTGATTCTCGCGATCACACTGGCTTCGATTTTTCCGCCGGCCATAGAATTCATCTTTGGTCCGAGCTTCGGATATGCGGGAAGGGTGGGCGTACTCGCGATCGCTCCGTTTATCGCCACGATGTTGCTCAATGTCGTCCAGGGCGGGCTCCTGGCGGAGCGCCGGAGTCTGGCGTTATTCTGGATCGGGGCGATCATGGCGGGTTGCCATGCCGGTCTGGCGTACCTGCTCGTGCCAGAACATGGCCTTATGGGCTATTTCACGTCCCAGGGTGTGGCCTATGGGCTCGGAGCGGCTATCACCGGCCTATGGCTGTTTCGGTCGTTCAGCCTCGGTTCGCAGGCCGTGTGGAAATGGGTGCTGCTCATCGCCACGGCATTGACGGTTGGTTTGCTGGTGATCGCCTCTAGCATCGAGTTCGACTGGAAGACGCGGATTATGGCCTCCGCAAGCCTTTTGGTTCTGGTGCTCGTCTCATGCTGGCTGGGCGTCTTTTCCCGGGAGGAGCGTGCGCGGCTGGTGTCGCTCCATCGTGAGGGTGTGGCAGCGATAGCCCGTCATCTATCGAAACGAGGGCGGAGAGGATGAGAATCCCCGACTTTCAGCTTGGCGGGCATGTTGTGCCCTAGGGAGCGGTTGATCCGACGATCCGGTTGGCCTTCTCCGTCTGATTATTGTTTGGTAAACGGAAAATATCCGGGTCGGATCGGCGATTGTGCCTGTGCAAAATATCACTCTCCTACGAAGCTGTTTTCACCTATGGACCTTTGCTCTCTGACGGGCGAAAAGCCTGCTTAGCGTATTGATCGGGGCATATGCTTAGTTTCATGGGCGCGTTTCTGAAGGTTCCTGTGGCGGGCTCGCATGAAGCGCGGCCGCGTTCCGCGCTTGCCGATGTGATTTGCAGGGATCGCTATCAGATACCGGTGGGCATCGCGTTGGCGGTCGGCATTCCGATGATCGTGCGCAGCACCTACACCGATATAGATATTACGCAGCCGATACAATATGACACGGCTATAGCGACCATATTCGCGATCATCCTCGGTTATATCTGCTTCAAGAAGATCCATGTTTTCCCTGGTATAACCTCAGGTGGATATATCGCGACCAGCCTGACCTTGTGGTTCGGCATAATGTCGGCGATATTCGTATTCTTCAGGTTGGAATATACGACGGTACAGCTATTTTTTGGCTATCTGATCTCGCTGATATTTTTTGTCTTCGTCAATTTGTATTTTGTAAACCGCCGCACAATTCTTCTGGGGGTGATACCGAGTGTTTCCACCACCCGTCTTCCCCAGATAAGACGGGTCCGGTGGTGCATGATCCCGGAGCCCCAGGCGGCGCTGCCATCTCTGAGCGGTGTCGTCGTCGACCTGCACGACAGTTATTCGGATGAATGGAGTAATCGAATTGCGGCCTTCGCTCTGGAGGGTGTGCCAGTCTATCACTTCAAGGATGCGATCGAAAACCTGTTGGGTCAGGTAGAAATCGAGAAACTCTCCGAAAATACTCTGGGATCCTTGAATCCCAACGACATCTATCTCAGCATCAAGAGCTTCATCGACCGACTAAGCGCCGTCGTGGTCCTTATCCTGATCTTCCCGATGCTGACGATAATAGCCATCGCGATCAAGCTTGAGACGCCGGGCCCCGTTCTGTTCAAGCAGGTGCGGGTCGGATTCAGGAAGCGGCCCTTCACGGTCTACAAATTTCGCACGATGGCCCGGGACAAGCCCGATGCGGCGGATCAGCGGACCGGCGCGATCACCCGCGACAATGATCCGCGCATAACCCGGGTCGGGCGATATCTGCGCAGGTACCGTATCGACGAACTGCCGCAGCTGTTCAACATCGTCCGCGGCGAGATGAGCCTGATCGGACCCCGGCCCGAGGCGCTGCCCCTGGCGGAGTGGTATGAGAAGGAGATCCCCTTCTACCACTACCGGCATATCATCAAGCCGGGCATCACCGGCTGGGCGCAGGTCAACCAGGGCCATGTCTCGGACGTCAGCGAGGTGACCAGGAAGCTTCACCTCGACTTCTATTATGTGAAACATTTTTCGTTCTGGCTGGATGTCTACATCACGCTCAAGACGTTGCGTGTGATGATGAGAGGCCAGGGGGCAAAGTAAGCGCGGCCGAATGGCACCCGACCTGCCCGATCAGAAGAAGCGCTCCTTGATGCGAATGATGTCGCCCGGCAGGAGAAGGGTGTTCTGGTCGACAAGGATGGGTTTGTCGGGCGCGTTGGCGTGCATCAGCTCGATCTTGCTGGTGCGCGCGCGAAAGGTGTAGCCCCCGGCAAGCGCGATCGCCTTGAGAACCGTGATCCCGGCCACATAGGGGTAGCTGCCGGGCGAGTTCACCTCGCCGAGGACGTAGAACGGCCGGTAATTGAGGACATCGATCGCGACCCGGGGATTGAGCAGATAGCCATCGAGCAATTTGGCCTCGATCGCCTTGGTGAGTTCCGGGAGCGTGCGTCCGGCGGCGGGCAGCGTCCCGATCATCTTGAGCGAGACGTTCCCCGAACTGTCCACCTCATACTCGCCGGAGACGTCTTCCTCGTTGTAAACCGTGATGCGCAATTTGTCCCCCGAGCCGAGGCGGTAGGCCTCGCCTCTCGGCTGCTGGGACAGGTCCGGCGCCGCCGGTCCCGAGCTCTGCGCGATAGCTGCGCTATGCGACATGAGCAGGATGCCAAGAAACGTGAGCATTTGAGAAAAAAAGCTTTTCCGTGGCATGGTCATTCTCGCTATGATGCCTCCCATCTAAAAGCGCGGGTGTGAATTATCAATGTGCGGATTGCTGCTGTGCGGCTTGTGACGGCGGTCACAAGAATCCGTTCTCTTTTCAAGAGCGAAATGCCGCAATTCAGACTTCCGGACGGCATCCGGATATACGCCATCGGCGATGTTCATGGCTGCTCGGAACTCCTCAAGCGGCTTGAAGAGCGGATCATGCTGTCCGCGCGTGACTGTGGTCTGAACATGGGTGTCATCTTCCTGGGCGACTATATCGATCGCGGGCCCGATTCGGCAGGCGTTATCGAGCATCTGAGTGGTGGTCGCTTCGCCGGGCTGCCGGCCGGCTTCCTGCTCGGAAACCACGAGGACATCCTGCTCGAGGCGCTGGCGGAACCTCCGCTCGTTCGTGAGTGGCTGCGTTGGGGGGGCATGGCCACCCTCGCCAGCTATGGCGTCGCACTGCCCAATATCCTGGATCCGGTCGAGCGCGATCGGGCGATTGCCTGGGCAATGAGCGAGGCGTTGCCTCCGCACCATCGCGCCTTCCTCGAAAAGCTGGAAATCAGCTTGCGGGTCGGAGATTATCTCTTCGTTCACGCGGGAATAAGGCCGGGACGATTGCTGTCGAAGCAGAGCCGACACGATATGCTGACGATCCGGGAGCCGTTTCTCAGCAGCGCAAAGCCGCTTCCCTTGCGTGTCGTCCATGGCCACAGCGTGGCCTTCGAGGCGCAGGTCACGCCCTACCGCATCGGAATAGATACCGGCGCCTATGCGACGGGACGATTGAGCGCTATCCTGCTAGAGGCGGACCGATATGAGATATTGTCGGTGGAAGGCGGCGGGTGACGGTCCGGCGTGTCGCCGCCGGCTTGTCGATTATGAAGAAATACCTAGTCGTCTCAAGCATCTTTTCATTTCGTTTTCGCTTCGCATCAACTAGTGTGAGCCTGATCACAGGCCATCGTAACCCACATGTTATCCAAGCTGAATAATAGCGTTCTGAAGTGTGTGAAAAAATGTCACAGACCTCCAAAAAAGCGAGAGAACATGTGGTGTGCACGGCGTGAAGCTTGCGCGTGCAAACCGGCTTGAGTATGCGGACACGGACATCGGGGTCATGCTGGCGGTTTCCTTTCCAGGGGGTATGAAGACATGAGCGCAAGGCGTACTTACGGAACTCCTCGATCGGTGGCGGCTCGAATTGCCGCCGCGACGGCATTGTCGGCAGCCGTGCTGCTGCCCCAATCGACGATAGCTCAGGAGGCCCAATCCGCACTGACGGTCGAGCAGGCCGTTGCCGCCGCCGTGGCCAACCCTGCGCAGGCCGCCGAGATCGCCAGGCAGAATCCCACTGCGGCCGTCGCGATCGCTACGGCTGTTCCAGCGGCGGCGGCGGAAATCGCCATCGCCGCTCCCGCTTCCGCGGTTGAAATTGCCGCCGCCGTTCCCGCCGCGGCGCCGGCGATTGCCGCGGCTCTGCCCGCTCAGGCCGTGGCGATCGCGCAGGCGGCGCCATCGGCTGCCGCGGCGATCGCGGTGGCCGTGCCGAGCGCGGCCGTGAACATCGCGATAGCGGTGCCGAATGCGGCACCCGCCATCGCGGCAGCTTTGCCCGACCAGGCCGTGGCGATCGCGACTTCGGTTCCGGCGCAGGCGGCTGCTGTCGCCCAGGCCGTTCCCGACCAGGCGGTGGCGATCGCGACGGCGGTGCCGGACCAGGCGGCCGCCATTGCCGAGGCCGTTCCCGAGCAGTCGGCGCAGATCGCCGAAGCGGTGCCGGAAGCCGCTTCGGAAATCGCAGAGAACGAAGCTGCTGGCGGAGATCGGGAAGTCGCATCCAACGATCCGACCGAGAATCCCGCGCAGGATGACGCGAGCCCGAGCTGAGTTCAGGGGCGTATCATCTGTCAGGCTAGGGTAGTGAAATTGCTCTGAAGAGGGCGGGGGAGTGCCCACCGGGCGCTTTTGCATCAAGGGGGTCTTATGTTGCATTGGTCTGCATCTCGTGCGCGCACGTCCGCTCTGTCTTGTGCGGCGTTGGCGGTGGGGCTGCTTGGCGTTCTTCCCGGCGTCGCGGTTGCGCAGGAGCGCGGGTCGAAGCTCGAGGCCGAGAAGGAAAGGCCGCCCGCGCTGGAGCCGGTCGGCGCGCGCATTGGTGTGTTCCGGGCCTTTGTAGGTGGGGATCTCGCCACGACCTATGACGACAATGTCTACGCGACGGATACCGCCAAGGTAGACGATACCTATTTCAAGATTTCCCCGAAGGCTCGCCTGGTCTCGGATACGAGCCGCTACAAGTTCAACTTGTCGGGTGGGCTCGACCGCTATGAATATTCCAAGCAGGAGAGCGAGAGCCGCACGGATTGGAACGTGCAGAGCGACATACTGGCGGAATTGCTGCGCGACACGACGGTGACTTTCAATGTCGGCTATCGTCACGCTACCGAAGAGCGCGGCGCGCCCGACAGCCTGGCCACCGCTCGATCGCCCGTCCGGTATGACAGCTTCACGGCCGGCGGCGGCTTCGCCCGTGAGGTCGGTCGTCTCCAGCTTCGCACGATCGTGGACTATGAAAAGCTCGATTATCGCGATGGGCGGCTCGGCAACGGAGGCGCCATCAACAATGACGATCGCGATCGTCAATATGTCGCTGGCGGCGGCGAGTTGAGCTACGAATTCTCCCCCGGCTATCGCGCCTATACACGGGTTCTGTTCGACAGGGTCGCTTATCGCAATCCCTTTGATGACACCGGGTTCAATCGCGACGGCAAGGGGTATCGTATCACCGGCGGCGTCAAGTTCGACCTGACGAACGTCATGGAGGGCAGCGTCTTCGGCGGCTATATGCGCCGCAACTACAAGGATCCGCGTTTTGCCGATTATGGCGGTGCGGCCTATGGCGCGAGCATCCGCTGGAGCCCGACCCGCCTCACCGCAGTCTATATCGACGCCAATCGCGGAATCCAGGAAACCACGCAGGTCGGCTATCGTGGCTATATCTCCACCAATTTCGGCGTGCGGGCCGAGCATGACCTGACCCGCTTTGTCCAGATCAATGGCGGTGCCCGCTATGACAAGAACAAGTATCTGCTCGTCACCGGGTTCGTGCCAGCCCCGATAGCGAGGGACGACGATCTCGTGACGGCGAATCTTGGCGTGAAATATACTCTCAACCGTCAGATCGCCATCGGGGCCGCGTGGGATTACGCCAAGCGCAGCTCGAACACGCCGGGCGCGGACTACACTCGTAACAAGGCCTCTGTGATCCTGAAACTTTCGTTCTGATCGCCGGCCCACGGAGAGTTGCGTTGGATTATGTAGCGGCAAAATCGGCGTTGGAGGAATCCAGGCAGACGAATATTGACCTTGGTTTCGACATCCGTGGTTTGATTGCAGTCCTTCGCAGGCGTTGGCAGGTTATCGCCGCGTCGATCGTGAGCATCACGATTTTGGCGGCGTTGGTCGTCCTGCAGATGACGCCGCTCTATTCGGCCACTTCATCGGTGGCCATCAACACCCAGACGACCAATATCGTGAATGTGGAGCAGGTCGTGGGCGGCATCGCCCCCGACCTGTCCGGCATGGAAACCCAGGCCACGATCTTGCGCTCGCCGACGCTGATCGGCAAGCTGATCGACAAGTTGAAGCTCGATCTCGATCCCGAATTTTCCGCCACGGCGCGCGCGGCGCTCGAGGCGACCAAGCCGCGGTTCGACTGGTTCAATCCATCAACATGGTTCAAATCCTCCAATACTGAGGTCTCGCTGGCTCTAGCCAAACCCAAACTTTCTCCCAAGGCGGCCGCTCTCGAACGGTCGCGCCTGATCAAGGCGGTGAGTGGGGCGTTCAAGGTCAGGATTCAGCCGCGCTCCTACGTGCTCTCCATCACGGCGACGTCCTCCGACGCGGCCAAGGCGGCGCTGTTGGCCAATGCATTGGCCGAAGTGTTCATAGCGGATCAGATCGAGACGAAATATGATGCCACCCGGCGGGCCGGCGCCTGGCTCGAGGGGAGAGTGGCGGAGCTCAAGAGCGCCGCTCTGGCGGCCGATCAGGCCGTGTCGTCCTACCGGGCCGCGACCGGCCTGGTCGGCGGAAGCGGAGGGGGAGGCGTCGCCAGTCAGCAGATGACGGAGATCAACTCGGCGCTCATCATGGCGCGTGTCGCGCGCGCCGAAAAGGCGGCGCAGCTCAGCCAGATCAACCGGTTGACCGCGAGCGGGGCCGGACTCGATGCGTCGGCTGCCACGCTGGAATCGCCGCTGATCCAGAATTTGCGCCAGCAGGAAGCCGAGGTGCTGCGGAAACTGTCCGAATTAAAGACGACCTATGCCCCGCAACATCCGAAGATCGTCAACGCCAATGCCGAACTGCGGGACTTGCGGGAAAAGATCGGCGTCGAGGTCAGGAAGATCGGCCAATCCACAGCCAATGAACTCGCGGTCGCGTCCGCGCGCGAAGCCGCCCTGGCCGGGAGTCTGGCGTCGGCGCGCGGCGCCACGGGGGCATCGGGCATGGCGGAAGTCCGCCTGCGGGAACTGGAGCGTCAGGCGGATGCCGCCAAGACGCTGTACGAGAATTTCCTGAATCGCTTCAAGGAAACGCGCGAGCAGGTCGGCATTCAAACGCCGGACGCGCGGATCGTAGCCGACGCCAACGTGCCCTTGAGTCCCTCCTATCCCAACAAGACCAATGCTGTGATGGCGGCGTTCCTGGTCTCCATCCTGGCGGGATTGGCGCTGGTCTTCCTGCTTGAACGGCTTGAAAACACCATTCGCAACCCGGACGCTCTTGAGAAGCTTACCGGCGCTCCCCTGCTTTCGCTCGTTCCGAGCGAGAAGGTCGCGGATGCGGCGCCCGAGGATGTCGTGCTCGACAATCCGCTGTCGCAAGCGGCCGAAAGCTTGCGGACGCTTCGCAACGCGCTGTCGCTGGTCGACGTCGACCGCCCTCCCCGGGTGGTGATGATAACCTCGTCTCTGCCTGGTGAAGGAAAGACCTTTCTTTCGAGCACGCTCGCCCGCTCGGCGTTGGATGGTTATGGCCGTGTGCTGCTGATCGACGCCGATCTGCGTCGACCGCGCGTTCACAAGGTGTTCGACCTGGTGAACGAGGCGGGTCTCGCGGAGGTGGTGAGCGGATCGGCCAGGCTCGAGGACGTCGTCCAGCGCGATCCCAGATCCCGCGTCGAAATATTGACGGCCGGCCGTCGCAATCCCAGCCCGATGGATCTGCTGCGTTCGCAGCATATGGCCGATTTCGTCCGGCGGATGCGTGAGACCTATGACATGGTCATCATCGATACCCCGCCCTTTGCGCCGCTGGCCGATGCGCAGATCGTCGCCAAGCTCGTCGACAGGATCGTATTGGCCGTCCGCTGGGGCCAAACTCCGGTCCCCGTCCTGCGCAACGTGATGAACCTGATGGCGAGGCTCCACGTGCCGATCGCGGGAACCGTGCTTACGCAGGTCGATATGCAGCGTTACGCCAATTACGGCTATGGCGAGTACGGCTATTATTACCATCGCTATGGTTCGTATAACTATGGCAGCGAGTCATAGGGCGATCCCCTTTACGGCGGCCGCGCTGGTGGCTCTGCTTTGCGGGACGCTGTCGGTGCTATCCCTGTCCGCCGCCTGGGTGGCCCTGCCGGCTGGTGACACGATCGCGCGATTGCGCTTGGGGGAGGCGGTTCCCCCCGCGACGATCCGGGCGGCTGTGGATGCGTCGGTCCGCGCCGGCGAGATATTCGAATCCGGGCGCTATCTCAGCGACGCGGCGATGGCGGCGGGAAGGCTGGGGGCCAAGGACCGAACTGCAGCATTGGGAGGGCGGCCACTGCGGTCGATCGTGGACGAGGCGCTCATCGCCGCTCCCGTCTCGCCGCATAACTGGGCGCGCCGCGCGGCGATCCAGCTCTCCGCGCGCGACTATCCTGGGGCGAGGGGCTCTCTGGAGATGTCGATCTTGTTGGGGCGTTACGTGCCTGGCCTGACGATCCCCCGTCTTCGCGTCATCGTGGAGCTGCTCAAACATGCGCCCGATCCTGCGACGGAGGCCTATTTCGCCGATCAGGTGGTGATCGCCGCGCGCACCGAGCCAAGGGAATTGGCCGCCTTTGCCGATGGGGGAGCGGCCGAGGGTAAAACCCAGCGCGTGCTCTATTCCGATTTTGCGGCCTATCACAGCTATATGGGACATTTGGTGGCGTTCCGCGCCGAAAGAGCCGCGCAGTCCCCATCGAACAAAGCTCCCTGATGCAGTTGCCGCGTCCCAGGAGCGAGGGTCGGTCCGGCACGGACCCGGTCTGGCTGGGCCTTTTGCTGTTGCTCGCTCTTGTTCCGATTCCGTTTGGCAGCAATCGGCCCTGGTCCTGGAGCGCGATGAGCCTGTGGGCCTCGCTGCTGCTTGGGGCCTGGGCGATCATTTTCCTGCGTGGCCGGCGGCCGCTGGTCTGGCGCCGGGCGCTGGTCGTGCCGCTGGGCGTCGCGGCCCTGCTTCTGGGATGGATATTCGCCTCGATCTGGCCGGGCCTGGCGCCCCCCAATCCGATATGGCGGATGGTATCGGAGCAATTGAACATCAGGCTGCCGGAAATAATGGCCGTGTCGGTCGATGCCGCGCTGGTCGCTCTCATGCGAATGCTGGCCTATGCGACGATTTTCTGGATCAGCCTGCAATATACGCGCAACCGCAAAAGGGCGGAGCATCTGCTGATCTGGATCAGCTGGACCGGACTGGGCTTCGCCCTCTACGGATTGATCAACTTCTTCGCCGGCAATCCCCACCTGCTCTGGTACGATCGGTGGACGGGCCAGGAGGATGTGACGTCGACGTTCGTCAATCGGAACCACTATGCCACCTTTGCCGGGCTGGGAATGCTCTGTTCGGCCGGTGTCGCGATCACGGCGTTCAGGTCGGCGTGGCGCCTGTCCGATCGCAGCCAGCCGGGGCTGGCGCGCACGATCGAATGTCTGGCGGGCCGGCCCCTCCTCTACTTCGTGATCATGCTGGTGATCGGCATGGCCTGGTTGCAGGCGCATTCCCGCATGGGCGCGGCTTCCGTGTCGCTGGGCATCGTCGCCATGCTGATGTTGATGATGGCTTCGGGGCTGGTGCGCCGCCGTCTCGTCCAATGGCTGACCGCGGCCATATTGGGCTTCTTCCTGCTGCAGGTTTCCGGCGGGCTGACCTTCCAGCGCATCAGCGAAACCGCGGAGATCAACCGGCTTCCCATCTTCGCGATCGTTTCGGACCAGATTGCCAGCGCACCCTATACCGGCAGCGGCTATGGCAGTTTCCCTCAGACTTTCTCGATGTACCGCGATTTACGGCTGCCCTCCACATCGACCTATTCCACGGCGCACAACACCTATCTCGAGCTCGCCGCGGAGATCGGAATCCCGGCCACCGCGCTTCTGGTGTTCGCTGTCTTCTGGTGCCTGCTGCTCTGCCTGATCGGCGCATTCCGGCGGCGGCGCGACGCCCAATATCCGATCATCGCGGCGGCGGCGACGATTGCCGTCGGCACCCACGCCCTGATGGACTTCAGCCTTCAGATCCCGGCGGTCGCGGCGCTCTATGCCGCCATCTTGGGAATGGGCGTCGCGCAAAGCTGGTCGGCGGAAGAGGAGAAACGGCAAGATGTCTCTTGACAGGGTCCAGCGACGTGAGACCTGCTCAATAGTTCACGTCATAGTGGATTTGCCTGCTGCGCCAGTCAGAGTAAGGGACCTAAGCGCTTGATCATCCTTCCCGGAGAAAACCGGCGATGACCTCACTCTGCAAGGGCATCGTTCGAGCTGGCGGATCGGAAGCCGCTTTGTCAATCCCTGCGGCACTGCGGGTGCTGCTCGGCAATCTTTCGCCTCGCAGGCGTCGCGCACTCGCGCTGCTTATGCTGCTGATGCTTGCGGGGGCGGTGGCGGAGGTGGCTACTATCGGCACCCTTCTACCGTTCCTTGCGTTGATCGCCGATCCGAAGGGCTCGCCGCTGCTTGAACCCCTGGCGCCGCTGCTCAATTTTTTCGGCGCCAGCACGCCCTCTCGCGCGGTCTATGTACTTACCGGACTGTTCGTTCTGACCGCTGGGGCCTCGGCAGTTTTGAGGTTGGCATTGCTCTGGACGACCAACAGCTTGGTGAACGGAATGGCCCATGAACTCGCGGTTCGGCTCTATGACGATGCGCTGCACGAGCCTTATATTCATCACACACGGCGAAATTCTAGCGAGCTTATAGCCGCTATCAGCAAGGTGGAACTTCTCAGCACTAGCCTGCTGGCGCCGCTAATGAACGGCGTCGTTGCCCTTGTTCTCGCCAGCGCCATCATCGTAGGATTGATCGCCATCGATCCCATTGTGGCGCTCGCGGCGGGGGTCAGTTTCTCGGCGATCTATGTGCTGACTACCAGCATCACCCGGTCCCGGCTGCGGAGTAACAGCGCCGTTATCGCCGAAGCGCAGGGGCAGTCCATCAAAGCGATGCAGGAGGGGCTGGGCGGCATCCGTGACGTGCTGATCAACCAGTCTCAGCCGACCTTTGTAGAAATCTTCCGGCGTGCTGAGGCGAATTTTCGCAGTGCCCGGACGTTGACCACCTTTCTCGCAAATGGACCACGCTTTGTAGTCGAAGCGCTGGGGATGATTATGATCGCCGCCGTTGCGGTGGCCATCACCGGACGCCCCGGCGGTCTCGTTGACGCGATCCCGACACTCGGCGCGCTAGCAATGGGCGCTCAGCGGCTGCTGCCGTTGATCCAGCAGATTTATGCGGGCTGGGCGCAGACTATCGGAAGTCAACAGGTGTTACTCGATGTTTCTGTCCTACTATGCCGGCCTTCGACCGAACGCCCCTTAGCTGACGTCGCCGCGTTGCCTTTAGATCAGTCGATCTGGTTCAACAATGTCAGCTTTTCTTATTCGGATAGGCGGGCGCCAGCGCTTACCGACATCACTTTCTCCATCCCCAAGGGGGCGCGTGTTGGCATAGCGGGCAAGACCGGCAGCGGAAAGTCGACGCTGATGGATCTCCTGCTTGGCCTGCTTGCGCCGGACGAGGGTGAAATACAGATAGATGGCGTGAAGCTGACGAACGAGAATTGCGGCGCTTGGCAAAGGAACATTGCCCATGTGCCGCAAGCGATCTACCTCGCCGACGCGACCATCGCGGAAAATATCGCTTTCGGCGTTCACCCCGAACATATCGATCGCGAACGGGTGCGTGTGGTGGCCCGGCAGGCGGAATTGGCTGAGGTCGTAAGCGGATTGCCCCATGGTTTCGACACCTTCGTGGGCGAGCAGGGTATCCAGTTGTCCGGTGGCCAGCGTCAGCGCATTGGTATCGCCCGGGCGCTCTACAACCACGCCAAGGTGCTGGTGTTCGATGAGGCGACAAGCTCGCTCGATAGTGAGACTGAAGGCGCGGTGATGGATGCGATCCAAAGACTCGATCGAAGCGTGACGATCTTCATTATCGCCCACCGGATGTCGACGCTCGAAGGCTGCGATCTGATCGTGTGGTTGGAGGGGGGAAGAATCGCGCGGATCGTAAACGGCACAGGTGCGCACATGGAGGCTGTGGACGTTGCCTACTAAAAAAAATGAGGGGCAGAACATTCCGGGATGCGAACCTATCAGGATCCAATATCGGAAACATAGATCCACGGGTATCCCGTGTTGAGATTCAGCCTTCTCATTCCGTCCCTCGGGGGCGGCGGAGCTGAGCGTATGTTCATCCGCATGGCCACCCACTTCGTCAGCCTCGGCCACAAAGTCGATCTCGTGTTGATGAATGCAGCACAGATCGAGTATCGCGATGAACTGTGCGCAGCTGTTCGGATCGTTGATCTGAAGACGCCGCGCTTATGGACCAGCTTGCCGGCCTTCTGGCGCCATCTACGGCACGCAAGGCCCGATGTGGTGATCTCGGCCATGCCCCTGGCGAACGGCATCGCCGCATGGGCCAAGCGCCTTACAAGGCATAGATTGACGCTTATCCTAACCGAGCACAACGCCCTCTCCATGGCGTTTGGTGATCTGGAGGTGCCCCGCTATCGACTGCTGATGTGGGCGATCCGATCGTCCTATCGCTACGCCAATGCCGTTGTCGGCGTCAGCCAGGGAGTGGCGCATCGCTTGCTCAATTTGCCCGGCGTGAACGAAGAAAACGTCCACACTATCTATAATCCGGCTTGGCGGCCGGAGATGGAAGCGCAAGCCCCGGAGGCGGTCACTTGCGACTGGCTCGTAAACCGAAGCATTCCGGTTATTCTGGCGCTTGGACGCTTGGAGGCACAGAAAGATTTCGGCACGCTGTTGAGGGCCTTCAGAGTACTCCGAGAGAGACGACACGCCCGACTGCTCATCCTTGGCGAAGGAAGCCTTCGCAACGACTTGGAACATCTGGCCATGAAATTGGGCGTTCTGGACGATCTATTGATGCCGGGATTCGTTCCAAACCCCTTTGCATTCATGGCACGGTCCTCGGTGGTCGCCTTGTCCTCCATTCATGAAGGATTTGGCAACGTACTTGTTGAGGCCCTAGCCTGCGGCACTCCGGTGGTCAGCACCGATTGTCCTTCTGGTCCTTCGGAAATCCTCGACGGCGGGCGCTATGGCGAACTCGTCCCAGTGGGTGATTATCGGTCGCTGGCCGCCGCCATCGAGCGACAGCTCGACCATCCTCTGCCCGCAGAGACCCTGCGTGCTCGCGCGCGGACATTCTCGGTCGAGACCTCAGCGGACGCTTATTTGCAACTGGCGGAAGCCCTCTGCGGGGGAGCGCGGTAAGGAAAATGCAGAGCGACACGCAGGTCGACCTATCGGAGGTCACAATCGTGCTCCTGTCCCATAACAGGAAGGACGAGCTGGAACGGAATTTGCCTCCACTGGCGGCGCTGGCGGCAAACTCCGGTTGCGAGCTGATTGTGGTCGACAATGCCTCCACCGACGGATCGACCGAATTGATCGCTCAACTGCTGAAGGGCAGGCGAAATGTGCGGTTCATCGCCAACCACACTAATCTTGGCGTCGCGGGTGGGCGTAATACGGGTTGGCGTGCTGCGACGCGCGAGTTCATCCTCAATATCGACGACGACCTCATCATTACCGAAGATTCGATAGTTTCAATGCTATCAGTACTTCGTGGAAGAAGTTATGCTGGAATAGTTTCTCCTAGAATTCTAGGATTCAGAACGGGTGAGGCCCAGTGCGACCACGGTAGCGAGGAGCGAGAAATCGCAAACTTCCACGGTGCGTGCCATTTGGTACGAACCTCTGTAGCAGTTCAGGCGGGATTGAATGATGAAGCATGTTCTTTCGGTGGAGAGGAGTTGGACCTGTCGATCCGTGTTAGGACAGGCGGCTATGCAGTATTATTTACACCTCAGACTACTGTTCTTCACAACAATATAGTCAAATCGGGACCGGAAGGAAAGGGTAGACGAAAACTTTGGATTTACAATTTTGTTCGTATCTTTTATAAGAATTTTCCTATCATGTTTGCTACTATACTTGCTGCACGTTACATTTTTTCACATGTTATTTCCGGATTGTGCACACATGGACCCCTGTTCGCAGTGAATCTGCTCACTGAGGCCCTTCGCGGCTTCCGCGACGGTAGGCGGCAGCACACTCTCGTACCTGAGCAGGTTGTGCGATTCTATCGTGACCCCGACTTGCGACCCGAGTTTGGTAACGCACCGATTTGGCGCAAGCTCGCAAACAAAATGAGGCGGTACGCGTGATGCACATCCGCGCACATGCCGGAGAGCTTGGAGTGTGTCGCACAGTTGCGCCTCGCTTCTGGAATTATGCGCCGCTGGTGATGGCCCTCGGACTGCGCCTTGCTTCAGAACCCACAGCTAACCTTAGTTACCTTTTAGTGGCCGTCTATGCGCTTTGCGGCCCAGCATTCGCCATCCGGGCGCTGGCGCTGTCATGGCTGTTCACCACGCTCGGCCAGGGCATTGCGCCGGACGCTTCTGCGGCGACGGTAGGACGTTACGCCGTGCTCTTCGCTGCGGCGCTGTCCGCGCTGATCTATGGCATGTTGCTATCCAAGAATCGGAGAAGCCAGCCGTTTACGCTGGCGACGGTGCTCCTCGGCCTTTTCCTGATGAGCCACTCCCTGCTGTTCAGCCCATTTGCGGATGTCTCGGTGCTCAAGGCGCTGGCGTGGACGCTGGCAATGGCGGCATCGGTTTCGGCTTGGACACAACTCTCTCCCGGCGAGCGCCAGCATGTGGAAAGCGAGCTTTTCTGGGGTTTGGCGTTGATCCTTCTGACTAGCCTGCCTATGAGCATCTTGCCGATTGGCTATCTGGTCAATGGCACGGGCTTTCAGGGAATTCTTATCCATCCGCAGACCTTTGGTCCTACCATTGCGCTGCTTGGCGCTTGGGCGGCTGCGCGCATGTTCAGCGAGCATAGTCCGAGTTGGTGGCTCGTCGGCTTGGTGGGGTTGTGTGTCATCGCTGTAATGATGTCAGAATCGCGCGCGGCCGGACTTGCCATGATTGGGGGGGTGGGCTTGGCCATTCTGCTCGCCCCTGGTTTCGCCATGCAGTCGATACGGCAAATGGCGCCCGGCTTGCGTAGCGGACGCATCCGGATAGTGCTCGTAGCAGCCCTCATTGGCGGCATCGCCTTGGCGCCATGGATCGCTGAAAGCCTGGGCAGTTACCTGACCAAGTCCGGCCGTGCGAGCGGTTCAAGCCTAGCCGAACTCTACGACGGTTCGCGCGGCTTGCTGGTAGAGGCCATGTTGGAGAATATAACCGAGCACCCAATGACGGGAATTGGCTTTGGCGTTGCCTCTATCCCGTGGGTGATGGAGATCTCGCGCGATCCAATTTTCGATCTGCCCACGGGTGCCGCTGTCGAGAAGGGAGTTGCGCCCGTGATGGTGCTCGAAGAAGTGGGCATCTTTGGCGCCCTTCTCGTGATGGCATGGCTGCTGCTGCTCCTACGATCGGCCGCACGTAGCGGCCTTGCGCCCTTTGGCGTCTGCTTGACCGTGCTGCTGCTCAACTTTGGCGAGGCAACGCTGTTTTCGCCCGGTGGTTTTGGCCTGCTGCCACTCGTTCTCCTCGGTTGGGCCTACGCCGCCGGAGTGGTGGAACGACGCCAGCGCCATGGCTGATCCAGTCTGGCTCTGGCAGCGCATCGTCTCGCCGCATATGGGAGGGCTGGCTGCAGCGATGGCAGCCACCGGGCGTCATGTCGTCTATATCGCGCAAGCGGAGATGTCGGCAGACCGCGCCGCGCAGGGCTGGCAAGCTCCGGTGCTTGGCAAAGCGCGGCTGCGCTTTGCACCCACTCCGGCGGCCGTGCGAGAAGCAGTATGCGACGCTCCCGCAAACAGCATCCATATCTGTGAGGGGCTGCGCGGCAACAGGCTGATTGGCCTAGCGCGCAAAGCCCTTGCAGCGCGACGCCTCAGGCAATGGGTAGTCATGGAGACCGTTGACGATTCCGGTTGGCGCGGTTCGATCAAGAGGATGGAATATAGCCGTCTCGTTCGGCAATGGGATTCCGAAATTGAGGGCGTCCTCGCGATTGGCCATGCCACCTCGGGGTGGTTGGTCGGGCGCGGCATGGCACCCGAAAAACTGTTCCCCTTCGCTTATTTCCTGGCCTCCAGGCCAATGAAGGCCATGACGCCTTTTGATCCCGGCGCGCCATTCCGCTTTATATTCGTTGGGCGCCTCATCGAGCTCAAACGGGTCGACCAACTGTTCGCGGCGCTTGCCTCGCTGGCGGATAACATGATGGAACTGGTTGTGGTGGGCTCCGGCCCCCTTGAAAGTCAGCTCCGGGCGCTGGCCGAGAAGGTACTACCTGGCCGCGCGCATTGGCTTGGGCAGCGTCCTATCGATGAGATCTCCAGCCTAATGGCCGAAGCCGATTGTCTTGTTTTACCAAGCCGGCATGATGGATGGGGCGCGGTGGTTTCGGAGGCGTTGATAGCCGGCACACCCGCTATCTGCTCGGACGCTTGCGGCGCGACGACGGCGGTGCGCGCCAGCGGCTGCGGCGGCGTATTTCGAGCTGGTGACGTCGCAGGCTTGACTAGTCTCGTGCGTGGCGCGTGGGCGAGGGGGCGGCAGACGCCCGACGCGCGTAGGAGCCTCGCCGCATGGGCGCGCTGTCTCAGTGCGCCCGCCGGCGCGGATTATCTCGCTGAGATCCTGCTTCATGCTGCGGACGCAACAGCGGAAGTGAAACCGGATGCTCCCTGGACCTCAATGAACAGGTCCCATCTCTGATGTGCGGTCTGGTCGCGGCTTTCACGGACTCCATCATGCTCGAGCCGGCCGTCCGCAAGGCCATGGAGCGGATGCGTCCGCGCGGTCCCGACGCGGAAGGGCTCTGGCAGGAAGAAGGGGTCTATCTGGGGCACCGGCGCCTGGCGATCATCGATCTCGAGGAGCGGTCCAACCAGCCGATGGTCTCGGAATGCGGCCGTTATGTGATCGTGTTCAACGGGGAAATCTATAATTTCCAAGCCCTGCGCGAAGAACTGCTCGGCCAGGGCGTTCACTTCCGCACGACCTCCGACACCGAGGTGATCCTCGCATTGTTCGCCAGGGAAGGCGATGCGATGCTGAGGAAACTCAAGGGCATGTTCGCTTTCGTGATCTGGGATCGTGTCGCGAAGTGCGGTTTTGCCGCGCGCGACGCCTATGGGATCAAGCCGCTTTATATCGCCGCCACGGCGCGCGGCGTGCTGCTGGGATCGCAGGTCAAGGCGCTGTTGGCGACTGGCCTGGTGTCGCGTGAACCCGACGCCGTCGGACAGGCCGGTTTCTGGATGCTCGGAAGCGTCCCCGAGCCGCATAGCTGGTTTCGGGACATCAAGGCCCTGCCAGCCGGCCACTATAGCTGGATCGAGCGGGGACATCTCGTGCCGCCGAGCTGTTGGCATGACCTGGGACAGGCCTGGCGCACCGCCGATTCAGCAATGGGCGATGGCGATCCGGCCGGGATCGTGCGGTCGGCGGTGCTGGAATCCGTGTCGCGGCACCTGGTTTCGGACGTTCCGGTGGGCCTGTTCCTGTCCGGCGGCATCGATTCCGGCGTGCTCGCCGGGCTGATGGCGGAAGCGGGAGCCCACCAAACGGTGGGCATCACGATAGCCTATGACGAGTTCGCCGGGCGGAACGAAGACGAGGTCCCGCTCGCGGCGCGGATCGCCACGACCTACGGAATTCGCCATCATGTCCGCCGCGTGACGAGCGAAGAGTTTCATGCGGACCTGCCCCGCATATTCGCGGCGATGGACCAGCCCAGCATCGACGGCGTCAACACCTGGTATGCAAGCAAGGCAGCGGCGGAGGCCGGATTGAAGGTGGTGCTCTCTGGTATAGGCGGCGACGAGCTGTTCCAGGGCTATTCGAGCTTCGCGACGCTGCCCCGCCTGGTTTCCTGGTGGCGGAGATTGGGCAGCATTCCCGGAGCGCGCGGATTGGCCCGGGCCGCAACGGGCCTTCAGGCGAGACGCAGTCGCAATTTGCGCTGGGCGCATGCGTCGCAGTGGGCGGATTCCATTGCCGGCGCGTGGTGGCTGCGCCGCAGCGTCAGCGCTCCCGAGGAACTATATGGCGTGATGAACGCCGATCTCGCCAGGCAGGCGCTGGAGGATTTCGATCCGGGCCGATGGGTGCGGGCCATGACCGGGCCGCTGGCCAGCGACTTGGTCCTCGCGCTCGGCCAGATCGAATCAATGACCTATTTGCGCAACCAGTTGCTGCGGGACAGCGATTGGGCCAGCATGGATCACGGCATCGAGCTCCGCACGCCGCTGGTGGACCTGACCTTGCTGGAGCATCTCCAGTCGTCCTTGCCGGCGTTCAGGCAATCGTCGGGAAAAGCGCTGTTGGCGGAAGCCGTCGTAATTCCGCTGCCGAAGAGGGTCATAGCAAAGCCGAAGACAGGCTTCTGCATTCCTGTAAATGACTGGCTCAAGGACAGGGGCCCCGACAACAATATGGACCGCAAGAATTTCTGGAGGCAGACGCTCGTGCGGGCCTATGAAGAACCATTTTCATTTGAGCCCGGACCGTTTCGTCCTTCCAATCGATCTTGAGCCGGTTGGTACGCTTCCGTCCATTTAGGCAGCAATGAGGACCATTTCAGGGAAATCAGGGTGGAAACCACAAGCTTACCCGTAACAGTCGTAATCCCGGTCAAAAACGATGCGCGCAATCTTGAGCGTTGTCTGCGCCGACTGACGCGTTTTTCCGAAGTCGTTGTTCTTGACAGCCGGTCGGATGATAATACGGCAGAAGTAGCTGAAGAATATAAGGCTCGTCTCATTCAGTTCGACTGGAATGGGACCTATCCAAAGAAACGGAACTGGTTTCTCATCAACGATCCGCCGTCTACTCCTTGGGTTCTTTTCCTCGATGCCGATGAATATGTTGATGAACGCTTTTGCAACTCCCTTTTGGAGGCCATCAGAAGCACTGAAAAAGTGGGCTTCTGGCTGACCTACAGAAATTATTTCCTGGGTCGTCTGCTTCGATTTGGCGTGCCTTCCCGCAAGCTCGCGCTGTTCCGCGTAGGGGCTGGCCTTTATGAGAAGATCGCCGAGGAGAACTGGAGCCGACTGGATATGGAGATCCACGAGCATCCCATTCTTACGGGATCAATCGGAAGCATCGTCGTGCCCATCGACCACCAGGATTATCAGGGCCTGTCGCGTTTCATTGACAAGCATCGCGACTATGCGCTGTGGGAGGCTCACCGCTATCGCGCGTTACATGCGAACGCGGCAGATTGGGCGCACCTCACTAACCGTCAGATCTTTAAATATCGTCATCTGGCGAAATGGTGGTACCCATGGTTCTACTTTTTCTTCAGTTTTATCATCCGGTTGGGGATATTGGACGGGTCCGCTGGTTTTTACCATGCTTTATACAAAGCATGGTATTTTCAGACGATCAGGCTCCTCTTGCGAGAGGCCGTTCGGCCGTCCGATGCATGATTTATTTGGGCGATCATTTACACGCAACGGCAATTGAGACCTCGGTGTCTTATCTTGTCGAACGTTCCAGCCGCGCGCCGGCACTCCCGAGGATCTGCTCCCGGCTGATTGAGGAACCGAGAGAAAGTCTGAATGCCCATGCTGATCCGACCCTACGGAGTTAATTCGCATTGAAGCTGGTGCATGTTGTTCCGCATATCGATCAGGAGGCGGCGGGCCCCTCCTATTCTGTACCACGTTTGTGCGAAAGTCTCGCCGGCCGCGGGCATGACGTGGAATTGTCTTGCCTAGCCGCACGTGGCGACATTCCCAATGTGACGGTGGATGTCCATCCCCAATGGCCCGTTCTTCGGCGTTTCGCGATTTCGGCCAGCCATACTGCAGCATTGCGACGCAAAGCCGCGTCGGCGGATATCGTCCACAACCACAGCCTATGGTCGATGATCAACGTCGCGAGCGGCTTTGTCGTCCCGGGGCGGCATGCCCGATTGGTGACCTCCCCACGAGGAACCCTGTCGCCCTGGGCTCTGAACCGGACGCGCCGCCTGAAGCAACTGCTGCGCCCGTTTCAATGGCGTGTTCTGGAGCGCGCCGACCTCCTCCACGCCACCAGCGACGTCGAGTTGGGCGACATTCGGGAGCAGGGATTTGCGGCACCGGTCGCCGTCATTCCGAATGGAATCGACATGCCGTCGACACCGCAAAAGCGCGAGGCCGGTCGATATAGGACATTGCTGTTCCTGAGCCGGATCCATCCCGTGAAGGGTATAGACCGTCTTTTGCCGGCGTGGCGTCACCTACAGTCCAAGCATCCCGAGTGGAGGCTGAGGATCGCCGGGCCCGGAGACTCCGACTATGTGCGAGAATTGATGGAACTCGCTGACAGGCTCCAACTCGCGAGGATCGAGTTTCAGGGGCCATTATATGGCGACAGGAAGGCCAGCGCTTATTTCAATGCTGACCTGTTCGTACTTCCCACGCATACTGAGAATTTCGGTATGGTCGTAGCCGAGGCACTCGCCCATGCATGTCCTGTGGTGGTCAGCCGCGGCGCCCCATGGCCCACTCTCGAAGCAGAGGACTGCGGTTGGTGGGTCGAGCATGACGTCGACACGTTGGCTGCGACGCTGGACGATGCCATGCAATTGTCGCCGGAGCAGTTGAGGGCCAAAGGGCTCAATGGACGGGCATGGATGGAGCGCGATTTTGGCTGGCCTGCGGTAGCAGCGCGAATGGAGGACGCCTATCAATGGGTGCTTGCTGGCGGGAGCGCTCCGCCTTGGGTAAAGATAGGCTAATTTCCATCTTACTCCGGCCGCTGCGATCATAGACGGTGGTACGATTCCAAAGCTTTCTCCCCATCCAAGCTTGGGAGGGGACGGCCTAGCGCTGTCGGGCATCGCACGACGGCACTCCGCGCACCCCTGTTCGGAGCCTCATGCTTCGATCGTCAGGGCATCGAGCGTGACCAGCGTGTCTTCACCGCTGCGATCGATGTCGGTCATCCGGATCTCCGCGATCACGTGGCCGGAAATGGCGAAGTCGGCGGCCGCTATCTCGTCGCGGATCGCATTGATCGCTTCGTTCACCCGCTCCCCGCTGATGCTCAGCGCGATATGGTGGCGCCCGCCCTCGAACAAAAGGCTTTGCCAGGGGACGCTGCTTTGCTGGCTGATCGTCGTCGTCGCCAATGCCGCACAGCGCCGCCTGATCCGGCCCGCGATCGCCTTCACCGGATCGCTCATCGTCCGGCCTCTGTGCCGGAGCGGACGGTGGCGAGATAGGCCGTGACACGCCGGATCGTCGCGTCCCGCGGTTCACGGCCGCGCCGCAGCGAGGCGACGAAGCCCGGATCGGCCATGCAGTCGCGGCCGAAGCGTGAGGCGGGAACGCCGCTTTCCCGCAGGTTGTGACCCGACAATAATCATTCAATCTCTTATCCGGGGGATGCCGGGGGAACGCGGGGCGGAATGGGCCGAAATCCGGGCGTTTCAGCCTCGACAGGCGCCGCGGGTCGAACTGGGCAATATTTGTCGCGCGGCGCCCGAATCTGCGCTGCAAGGGTGCTGAAGCCAAAATTAAAGGCCCGGAAAATGGGCGTTTCGTCTCCGCCGATTCCCAGTTTTGTATCTGGCGATTCCCAGTTCGCGATTCCGCCCGGAAAATGGGGCTGGATTCGGCGTCGCGCGCGCCAAAATGGCGCGCCGAACTGGGAATCAAGTTTGGCCGCCGAACCGGGAATCAAATGCGCGATCCTCGACCGGTGATGATCAGCTCGCCGGCTCGCGTTCCATTGCCTTTCAACGCCACCGAATAAGTGGTTTCCACCTCCTGAAAGTCGAAGCCGGCGAAGATCCGACGGACCTCGGGATGATCGTTGATGCTGAGGATGAAGCTACCTTTCAGCCGGCGGAGGATCTCGGCCATCTCGTGATATTGACTGCGGTCGAACAGCTCCTTTCCATAGTCGTCCTCCGATCCGTAGTAGGGCGGGTCGAGATAGAAGAGCGTGCCCGGCCGATCATAGCGTTCCAGGAAGGTCTGCCACGGCAGTCGCTCGATGATGACGCCGGCCAGACGCTCGTGGATCGCCTCTAGAATCGGGCCGACCTTGGTCACGTCGAAGCGCGCCGGCCGATCGACCGCTATACCAAAATTGCGGCCTCGCACCTTTCCGCCAAACGCCAGGCGCTGCAGATAGAGGAAGCGCGCGGACCGCTCGAGATCGGTAAGCGTCGCCGGATCCGTCGCGATCAGCTGCTCGAATCGAGCTCGGCTGGTGACCTGGAATCGGAGCATATCGAGGAAGGCGACATAGTGCCGCTGAAGGACGCGAAAGAAGGTCGAGACGTCCTCCGACCAATCGTTGATCACCTCACATTTAGGCCGAGCGTCACGGCGTAGGAACACGCCGCCCATGCCGACGAAAACCTCGCCATATGTATCGTGCGGGACACCGGCGATCAGCTTGATCAGGCGGTCCGCGAGGTTGCGTTTTCCGCCGATCCAGGGAGCGGCCGGATTGCAGGAATCGACGCGCTCGAGCGGCGCGAGATTCGCGGTAGAAAAATTCCCTTTCATTAACTGTTTCCGTCGATGTTCCGGCTGCCCTGTACAGGGGTGGCGGGATCGGCCCGATGCGGACCGGTTGGGTCGAGGCGGTTCCGGCCGCCGGCTCGGAGCGTTGGCGCGCTCCAGCCCCCGTCGCGGTCCATGACCGCTCGAAGATTCGGACGTTGGTTGCTGGCGGGCGGAGCCGATGCTATATCGGCTGGGCCGTCCGGCGGTGCGACGTGAAGTTTGTAATATGGCTCCGGCGGCGTTGGGCCCAGAGGACTTCGAAACGCATGGGAGGCCCGGCTTC
>CAMLSA010000034.1 GCA_946482655.1 uncultured Sphingomonas sp.
AACCCCTGACCTCTGCAATGCCATTGCAGCGCTCTCCCAGCTGAGCTACGGCCCCGTGCCATTTCGAAGCGCGCCGGTTGGGCCCGGCGGCGAAGCGCGCCCTTTAGGTCAGCTTGAAGAGCTTGCCAAGAGCCCTTTTCAGCATGAGGCGCGGCTTTTAGGCGAGATGATGCCGGGAGCGCCGCATCTCGCGGCTTCCCGGCGTCATATTTCAATTCTCGTCGTCATCGTCGGCGGTGTTGAGGCCGATATCGTCGTCGCCGCCCAGATCGACATCGTCGTCGGGGTTGGTCTCGGCCTCCTCGTCGATGTCCAGATCGTCCTCGGACAGATCGGTATCGGCGACCTCGGCCTCGGCTTCCTTCTTTGGCGCGTCGAAGGGAAGCGGCTGCTTCGACTTGAGAACGGGATCGGGTTCCCACACGGCACCGCAATCGATGCAGGTGACGGGATCGTCCTTTTCGAGATCATAGAAGCGGGTGCCGCATTTCGGGCAAGTCCGCTTGGTGCCCCATTCAGGTTTCACCACGGTACAGCAACTCCAGTCGAGAAATGAGGAAACCGCAAGCCCACCCGAGTCAGTGGACATGCGAAACGCCGCGCGCCTTGCCATAGCGGAACGCCGCTGTCAAAAGCCGCCGCCTATGCATGGCGACGCCCCCCGACCCGCAAGCTTCTCGGCACCCGGTCCGCTCAAGGGGGTGGTGCGGGTCCCCGGCGACAAGTCGATCTCGCACCGGTCGCTGATGCTCTCCGCGCTGGCGGTCGGCGAAAGCACCATCGAGGGGTTGTTGACCGGCGAAGATGTACTCGCCACCGCCGCCGCGCTGCGCGCCATGGGCGCCCGGATAGAATGCGGCGCCGATGACGTCTGGCGGATTCACGGCGTCGGCGTCGGGGGGCTGCTCCAGCCCGAGCGCGCGCTCGACATGGGCAATTCGGGCACGTCGACCAGGTTGCTCATGGGCCTGGTCGCTTCGCATCCGATCACCGCGACCTTCACCGGCGACGCCTCGCTGTCGAAGCGGCCGATGAATCGGGTGATCGAACCGCTGTCGCTGATGGGCGCCGATGTGACCGCGAGCCCCGGCGGCCGGCTGCCGCTGATGCTGCGCGGGATGTGCCCGGCGATCCCGATCGAATATCGGCTGCCCGTGGCCTCCGCGCAGGTCAAGTCGGCGGTGCTGCTCGCCGGCCTCAACACCCCGGGCATCACCCGCGTGATCGAACCGGTGCCGACCCGCGACCATAGCGAACGGATGCTCAGAGGCTTCGGTGCGGAGCTGACGGTCGAGCTCGACGGGGACACTCGCATCATCTCGATCCACGGCGAGGCCGAGCTTCGACCGCAGCATATCATGGTTCCCGGCGACCCCTCTTCGGCCGCCTTTCCCGTCGTCGCTGCGCTGCTCGTGCCGGGTTCGGAAGTAACGGTCACCAACGTCGGCCTCAACCCGACCCGCGCGGCGCTGTTCGACGTGCTGCGGATGATGGGCGGCGACATCGGCTTCGCCAACGCGCGCGAGGTGGGCGGGGAGCCCGTCGCGGATATTGTCGTACGACACGCTGCTCTGAAGGGCATCGAGACTCCGGTGGAGACGGTGGCGTCGATGGTCGACGAATATCCGATCCTGTTCGTCGCCGCCGCATTGGCGAACGGCCGCACCATCGCTCGCGGACTTGAGGAGTTGCGGGTCAAGGAATCGGATCGAATCGCGGTGATGGCCGAAGGGCTGCGGGCGATCGGGGCGCGGGTCGAGGAACTCGAGGACGGGCTGATCATCGACGGCACCGGCGGCGAACGACTTTCGGGCGGCGCGACGATCGCGGCGCGGCTCGACCATCGCATCGCGATGAGCTTCGCGGTGGCGGGACTGGTGTCGAAGGCGCCGGTAGTGATCGACGACATGAGCCCGGTCGCGACGAGCTTTCCCGGCTTCACCGCGCTGATGGCGGGTCTCGGGGCCGCGGCGTCGTGATCATTGCAGTGGACGGACCCGCTGCTTCGGGCAAGGGAACGATCGCCAGGGCCCTGGCGCGCCATTACGGCCTGCCGCATCTCGATACCGGATTGCTCTATCGCGCCGTGGGTACCGAGGTGCTGCGCGCCGGCGGTGATCCCGATGACGCCGCTGATGCCCTGCGCGCCTGTGACTTCGCCGACTCGCTTCTGGCCGATTCGGCGCTCAAGACCGAGGCGGCAGGCAAGGCGGCGTCGCGGGTGTCGGTCCATCCGCAGGTTCGTGAGGCGCTGCTCGGGCGGCAGCGCGCCTTCGCCGGCCAGCCGGGCGGCGCCGTGCTCGACGGGCGCGATATCGGTACCGTCATCGCTCCCGAGGCCGACGCCAAGTTGTTCGTCACCGCCAGCGCTCGAGTTCGCGCCGAGCGCCGCTTCCGCGAACTCGAATCGATGGGGGCGCCGGTCGGGTTCGACGATATCCTCGCCGATGTCCTCGCGCGCGACGAGCGTGACATGGGCCGGTCCACCGCGCCGTTGCGGCAGGCGGACGATGCCGACTTGCTCGATACGAGCGATCTGAGTATAGACGCCGCCGTCCGATGGGCGATTTCGCTCGTGGAAGGCCGAACGGCAGACCGCTAGAAAAGAGGTCGCCCAAGCAGGCGTGACAGGGGGTCGGTGGAAAGCCGATCCCTTGCCGCGCCTTTCTGCTTTGTCCGGAAGGCCTGCCGCGAACGAGTGGTTCAGGGGATGCTGTAGGGGCATTCGGCCCCTATGGCGGTTCTGGCCCCAAGACCTCCGGAGACAACCGGACGGCCGGAATAATTGAATAGGAACTCCAACTCTATGGCCACTGCGGCAAACCCGACCCGCGATGATTTCGCGGCTCTCCTCAATCAAACGCTTGGCGGCGAAAACGAAGGCTTCGAAGGCCGCGTCGTCAAGGGCACCGTCACCGCGATCGAAAACGACATGGCCGTCATCGACGTCGGCCTCAAATCGGAAGGCCGCGTGGCGCTCCGCGAGTTCGCGGCCCCCGGCCAGAAGGCGGATCTCAAAGTCGGCGACGAGGTCGAAGTCTATGTCGACCGCGTCGAGAATGTTCATGGCGAAGCGATGCTCAGCCGCGACCGCGCCCGCCGCGAAGCCGCTTGGGACAAGCTCGAGGCGGAATTCGGGCAGTCGAGCCGTGTCGAGGGCGTGATCTTTGGCCGCGTCAAAGGCGGCTTCACGGTCGACCTCAACGGCGCCGTCGCCTTCCTGCCGGGCTCGCAGGTCGACATCCGCCCCGTGCGCGACGTCACGCCGCTGATGGACATCCCGCAGCCCTTCCAGATACTCAAGATGGATCGCCGCCGCGGCAACATCGTCGTATCGCGCCGCGCCGTTCTCGAAGAGACCCGCGCCGAGCAGCGTTCGGGCCTGATCCAGTCGCTCGCCGAGGGCCAGGTGATCGAGGGTGTCGTCAAGAACATCACCGATTATGGCGCGTTCGTGGACCTGGGCGGCATCGACGGCCTGCTCCACGTCACCGACCTCAGCTACAAGCGCGTTGGCCATCCCAACGAGATGATCAACATCGGCGATGTCGTGAAGGTGCAGATCATCCGCATCAACAAGGACACCCAGCGCATCTCGCTCGGCATGAAGCAGCTCGAGAATGATCCGTGGGAAGGCGCCGCCGCGAAATATCCGATCGGCGGCAAGTTCACCGGCCGGGTCACCAACATCACCGAATATGGCGCCTTCGTGGAACTGGAAGCGGGCATCGAGGGCCTGGTCCACGTGTCCGAGATGTCCTGGACCAAGAAGAACGTCCATCCCGGAAAGATCGTCTCGACCAGCCAGGAAGTCGAGGTGGTCATCCTCGAGGTCGACGCCGAGAAGCGCCGTATCTCGCTCGGTCTCAAGCAGGCGATCAACAATCCCTGGGAAAGCTTCGCCGAAGCGCATCCCGTGGGCTCGACCGTCGAAGGCGAAGTCAAGAACGCGACCGAGTTCGGCCTGTTCATCGGCCTCGACAACGATGTCGACGGCATGGTCCACATGTCCGACATCGCCTGGGGCGTCTCGGGTGAAGAAGCGCTCGCGCTGCATCACAAGGGCGAGATGGTCAAGGCGATCGTCCTCGACATCGATTCCGAGAAGGAGCGCATCTCGCTCGGTATCAAGCAGCTCGAGCGCGGTGGCGTTTCGTCGGCTCCGGCCGGCGATGGCTCGAAGCTCAACAAGAACTCGATCGTCACGGTCACCGTGCTCGCGGTCACCGATGGCGGCCTCGAAGTGCAGGCCGGCGACGACGGCGTGGTCGGCTTCATCAAGCGCAGCGATCTCGGCCGCGACCGCGACGAACAGCGTCCGGAGCGCTTCCAGGTCGGCCAGAAGTTCGATGCGATGGTGAGCGGCTTCGACCGTTCGAAGAAGCCGACCTTCTCGGTCAAGGCGATGCAGATCGCCGAAGAGAAGCAGGCCGTCGCGCAGTATGGCTCGTCGGACTCGGGTGCGTCGCTCGGCGACATCCTCGGCGAGGCGCTCAAGAAGCGCGAAGGCGCCTAAACCCCGGCTTGACCGCAACAGATCGGGGCGCGGGAAGCAATTTCTCGCGCCCTTTTCTTTGCCCATGTCCGGTCTTACCGAAGGAACATGGTCCAGATCCGCCCCGCCCGTCCCGCCGATATCCCGGCGCTCGCCGATCTCAAGCTCGTCACCTTCCGCCAGACCTTCCTTGAGGAGGGGTTCGGCATTCCCTATCCGCCGGCCGATCTCGCGCTGTTCGAGACGGATTCCTATTCCGAAGCGGCGGTCGCGGGCGAGATCGCCGATCCAGCGAAGCGGACCTGGGTCGCCGAACAGGCCGGACAGCTGATCGGATATGTGCAGATCGGACCATGCAAGCTGCCGCATCCCGAGGCGTCACCCGATCACGGCGAACTCTACCAGCTCTATGTGCGGCGCGAGGCGCAGGGGCTGAAGCTCGGCAAGGCCTTGCTGCTGCTCTCGCTCGACCATCTCGCGGCGACGCGGCCCGGCCCGATCTGGCTGGGCGTCTGGTCGGGCAACGAGAGGGCCCAAGCGGTCTATCGTGCCGGGGGTTTCGAGAAGGTCGGGGATTACCGCTTCAGGGTCGGCAGCTGGTATGACGAGGAGTATATCTTCCGGAAGAAGTGAGCATCGTTCCCGCCTGACATCGCGCGCGTTCCAAGGAGCGGGAGGAAGGTCACTCCGCCGCCTGCGCCGCCCCGTCGATATGCTTGCTCAGGTCGATGATCATGGAGGCCTGGACGAGGCGGGTGATCGATCCCTCGACGAGCATCTCTATTCCCTCGTCGCTGGCGAAACCGCCATAGACGAGGCAGCGTGCCTGGAGCACGCGCGAGAAGGCGTCCCAGATGCGGGGATCGGGTGGGGTCGGGCGGCTCCAGAAGGCGTCGAGCGGGCCATCGAAGGTGATGCCGGGAATATTGTAGACCGCCTGGCCGAGCGCGATCACCGGCACGCCCGAGGCGAGAGCCAGCGTGCCCGTCGTGCTGTTGACCGTCACCACGCCCAGCGAGCCTTCGACGATGTCGCCGATATGGCCGCCTTTGGCGAAGATCACCCGATCCTCGACATCCAGCCGCCGGGCCTCTCGACGGATGAAGTGGCGCCAGCTGAACAGGCTGCTGTCGAGCGGATGCTCCTTGACCAGCAGCAGCGCGTCCTCGGGCGCCGAGCGGGCGAAGCTTTCTATCACGTAGGAGGCGCCGGCCTGCATCGTCCCGAACAGAGAATGGATACGGATCTGGTGATCCGACGAGAGCTGCAACGGCAGGGTGAAATAGCGACGGCCCTCGAGCCGCGAGAGCGCGGTTTCGGCCTGATCCTCATGATGCTTGCGGAGCGCGAACTGCTTGAGCCAGCCTAGCGCCTCGGCGGCGGCGGAACGGTCGCGGTGGGAGCGGTAATGCGGGAAACGCCATTTGCCGAGCGAGGTGCGGGCATAATATGTGGTCGCCTCCTGCGCACGCCGGCGAAAGCGGGAGGGGACCGTCGGGCGCTGCGCGAGGGGCGGCAGGGTGCGCGCGGCGTCGAGATACCATTTGGGATCGCGCGGCAGGGTCGAATGGCCATTGACTCCGTCGAGTTCGAGCGTCGCCCAGTTGGGCCGGATATAGCCCTCCTCGAAGACATGGACGCGCACGCCGCGGAGCCGGGCCATGCCGCGCGCCGCATTGTGCAGCGGACGGCAATCGCCGAACAGGATCACGTCGGTGATCGCGTGCTGGACGAGGTAATCGTCGACGAAGCTGGGCCAGCGCTCGGCGGTGCCGCGATAGTCGATCGCCGGTCCGCTCCAGGACGCCACGTCGCCTGCGTTGAGATTGATCCTGTGCACCGCATGGCCGAGGTCACGCAGCGCGCCGCCCAGCCGATCGAAGAAGGGCCCCGGCGGCCCCTGGAGAAACAGGAATCGCTGTTTGGCTATGTCGTGTAGCTTCACGCCCCGCCTCCCGCGCCGACCAGTCCACGCCGCAGGCGCCCTTGCATCCGCCGGAAGCGGGTCAGCAGGGTTTCCTGGGGAATGGGCTGCGCCGCCAGTCTCTCGACCAGTATTTCCGGCGGACAAGGCAATTTTGTGACCGGATCGAGATAGCGCGGATACAGAATCAAGGTTGCCGCCACGAGTTGCGCCTTCGTTATGTTGCGGCCCCTGCGCCGCTCAATGGGCGGCGCCAGATCCGTCGTCAATCCCCAACCTGCATAGAAGGGCTGGCCGTGGGTCACCACTTCGCAGCCGCGGATCAACGCCTCGAAGCCCGCAAGCGATGTCAGGACATGCACCGCGTCGGCACTGTCGAGCAATGACGCCATCGGCACATCCCGCACGACGGAGTCAACGAACTCAAGTGCTTGTGCATCGGGAATGCGGCCGCGCCGGTGGCCGGCATCGACATCGGGGTGCGGTTTGAAAATCAGGTAAGCATCGGGCTCCGCTGCACGCGCGCGGCGGATCAGGTCGAGATTGCCCTGAACTCCGGCGCCGCCGAGGCGCACCGACAGATCGTCTTCGACCTGCCCGGTGACGAGCACCAGCCTGCGCTTCTGGACCGGGCGCTCGAAGGGACGGCCGCCGCTGGCATATTTGCTGATCCCGGCTTCGACGATATCGCGCATCAAGCGTTCGGCGCGCGCGAGCGTCACCGGATTGTCGATCGCAGAGGCGATCAAGGTCTCGAGCTCGGATGGGCGGCTCGGATCGAGATGAAGGCCGATGCGGTCGAGAATGATCGAATGCGGCGGGTGGCAATCGCTGCCCAGGCCCGCCGAGCGCAGAAAACCGTCCTCGACCGGGTGGATGGCGACGCCATGGGCGGCAGCCTCGGCGTCGAGCCCGCGCGGGGCCTTGGATGGCCAGACCGCGATCGCGCCCTGGCCGGAACGCGCGTTGCGCACCGCCTCGACGGCGGTGCGCGCGAAGACGAGAGGTTCGCCCGGCCACAGCATCGTCTCAACCTCGCGGCGCTTCCAGCGGGCGATGCCGGCGGCGACGGCGAGTCCGCGGTTGCGGTCGATCGCCCGCCGCCAGAAGGCAATCTGCTCGATGGCCGTCTCGATCGGTACCGGTCGGCCCGAATAGGGATCGCGATAATCGGCGGCGTCGATCAGCCAGGTCGTGACGGCGCGTTCGAGCGGATCGGCGGCGCCGTCGCGCGCGATATCGGCAAAACGGCCGGAACTCAGCCAAGCGACCGTGGCGCCCGCCATCCACGCGATCAGGCCGCGCTCGTCGTCACCCGCGAACGCGACCGGTTCGTTCCTCGCCAGCACATGCCAGGGATCGCCGTTGCCGGCGTTCCAGAAACTGCCGCCGATCCGCTCGGTGACGATCCGCTCGATGAGTAGGCGCGCGCGTTCGATCTCCTGCTGAGACAGGCTGGCGCGGATGGCGGGCCATTTGGCCGTGCTCACAGCGGCGACGGCAGCGGGGGTCCCCGGAAAAGGCGGCGATCGGAGGACCGGTTTTGGCACCATCATCTATCGCCAGCACGCACAACCATTTACCATTGCGGGAAAATACGCTCCCGCCGCCACCGATCAAGCACATAAGATTAAGGATAACCGTTTCGGCAACGGTTCATCCCTGTTTAGGCAGGGCTGGGCGTGCGGGGGGCGGGTCCGTCGTCAAAATGGCACGTCATCGTCAAGATCGCCCGCGTCGAACGGGTCAGGCTTGCGTCCGGCGGGGGCACTTGTTCCGCCACGACCGCCGCCGCCGAAGCCCGCACCGCTGCCATAGCCGCCGCCATCGTCATCGCCCCAGCCGCCGCCCGAGCCGGCGCTCGTGCCGCCACCTCCACCGCCAGCGCCATCGGGACGATCGAGCAGCACCATCACCGCGTTGAAGCCCTGCAGCACCACCTCGGTCGAATATTTCTCGACACCGGCGTTGTCGGTCCATTTGCGGGTCTGGAGCTGACCTTCGAGATAGACTTTGCTGCCCTTGCGCAGATAGCGCTCGGCGACGTTGGCGAGATTCTCGTTGAAGATCGCAACCGAATGCCATTCGGTCTTGTCGCGGCGCTCCCCGGTGTTGCGATCCTTCCACTGCTCGGAGGTGGCGACGCGCAGGTTCACCACCTTGCCGCCATTCTGGAAACTGCGCGATTCGGGATCACGCCCCAGATTGCCGACCAGGATAACCTTGTTCACGCTGCCAGCCACGGCCTTCTCCTACAATCCAAGCGCCAATGCTGCCCAGTATGTAACGCCTGCGGCGAGATATGCGAGTGTGAAGAGATAGGCCAGCATGAAGCTTGTCCACCTCCAGCCATTGGTTTCGCGCCGGACCACCGCGATCGTCGAGATGCACTGCGGCGCGAAAACGAACCAGGCGAGGAAGGCGAGCGCCGTCGGCAGCGACCAGCGTCCCTGGAGGCGCTGCACCAGCGACTGTTCCTGTGTCGCCTCGTCGGTCGCATCGACCGCATAGACGGTGGCGAGCGCCGACACCGCGACTTCGCGCGCCGCCATCGCCGGGATGAGCGCCAAGGCCATATCGCGGTTGAATCCGATCGGCCGCACGAGCGGCTCGAGTCCATTGGCGATCCGTCCCGCGATCGAATAGTCGATCGAAGGATGGGGATAGTCGGCGGGCGGCTTGGGATAGGAGACGAGCAGCCACAAGACGACGGTGGTGAAGGCGATGATCGTACCGGCGCGCCGGAGGAAGATCCACGCGCGCTGCCACAGCCCCAGCAGCACGTCGCGCAGGATCGGCATCTGATATCTCGGCATCTCCATCATGAAGCCGGGCGGCGGCCCCTTGGTGACGGTACGCCGCAGGACGAAGGCGGCCAGCATCGCGCCCGCCACACCCGCGATATAGAGGCAGAACAGCACCAGCCCCTGCAAGCCGACGCCTAGCCCGACAACGCGCGCCGGGATGAACGCGGCGATGATCACCGCATAGACCGGCAGCCGCGCCGAGCAGGTCATCAGCGGAGCGATCATGATCGTGGTCAGCCGATCTTTGGGATCGTCGATCGTTCGCGTCGCCATGATGCCGGGAATCGCACAGGCGAAGGAGGAGAGCAGCGGAATGAAGGCACGCCCCGACAGCCCCACTCGCGCCATCAGATGATCCATGATGAAGGCGGCGCGGACCATATAGCCCGAGGCCTCGAGCAGCAGGATGAAGAGGAACAGGATCAGGATCTGCGGCAGGAAGACGACTACCGCGCCGACACCCGCGAGCAGCCCTTCGGTAATCAGTGAACGAACGAACCCCTCGGCCATCGTCGCGTTCACCAGCCCCTGAAGCTGCTGGATGCCGCCATCGATCATGTCGGCGGGCACGGCCGACCAGGCGAACACCGCCTGGAACATCACGAACAGGATGGTCGCCAGCAGAATCGGCCCGACGATCGGATGAAGCGCCACCGCGTCGGCACGGTGTGTCCAGCGGCGTTTGAAATTTTCTTCGGTGGTCGCCGAAACGGCGATCGCCCGGGCGCGCCGCTGCAGTGCGACGATATCCTGCTGGAGCGCGGGACCGTCGCCCCTGACCCGAACCGGCCCGCCGGTGGCGAGCATGCCGATCGCTGCCTTCAGTGCGTCGATGCCTTTCTTGCGCACCGCGACGGTCGGGATGACGGGGACGCCGAGCTCCGCCGACAGCTTCTCGGCGTCGATCGTGAGGCCATCGCGCGCCGCCATGTCTATCATGTTGAGCGCGACTACGGTGGGCAGCCCGAGTGCGATCAGCTGGAGCGCGAAGCGGAGGTGATTGTCGAGGTTCGTCGCGTCCATGACGATCAGCAGCGCCGAGGGCAGCCGTTCGCCTTCCTGCTTGCCAAGCAGCACGTCATGGGTGACCGCCTCGTCGGGGCTCGACGGTTCGAGGCTGTAGGTGCCGGGCAAATCGAGCATCTCCACCGGGCGCCCGTCGGACAGCGTCATCCGTCCGGATTTGCGCTCCACCGTGACGCCTGGATAATTGCCCACCTTCTGACGGGCGCCGGTCAGCGCGTTGAACAGCGCGCTCTTGCCGGCATTGGGATTGCCGACCAGCGCGATCAGGGGTGCGGGGTTCATGGGTTCCGGCGCGGTCCCACGGCAATCGCAGCAGCCTGAGCGCTACGCAACGCGACCGTCATCCGGCCGATGCGGCAGGCGATCGGATCGATCCCGAAAGGCCCCTTGTGCAGCTTTTCGACCGGCACGCCTTCATCGACGCCCAACTCGCGCAACCGTCGCGCATCCTTCTCGCTCAGGATCGCCCAATCGACCGCAATGATCTCCCCGCCCGATCTCAATGGCAGCTTGTCCAAGGTGGTGAACGACGTCGCAATGTCCATGCTGCGAGTGATTATCAATAAGGGGAGCGAAATGCGAGTCATAAGAAAGACAAGCCCATCCCTTCCGAGAAGGGGGATTTACCTGTCCGTCACCCGATAGCGCAGCCGTCCCAGAAAACGCACAGGACTGAAATAGCGATCGGGCTCGGGCTTGATCCTCGCCTTGAACTTCTCGAATCTCATCACATCGTCGATGCGCCGGTCGAGAAAGGCGCGGGTCTCGGCGAAGTCCTCGCTGTCGTCGTCCATCCACGCCGTCAGAGTGCAGGCATAGACCGCGCCCAGTGTTAGGCGCTTGGTGTACCAGGCGAAATCGACGCTCGTATCGCCGGCCGCGCGCCACATCGCATCGGCGGCGCGCCAGCCCAGCTTACTCGCGCGGACGGCATTGCCAGGCCGTGCCAGGATCGCGAGCGCGCGGCGCAACGCGTCCGGATGGCGCGAGGCCTCATCGAGCCGCGCAATCAGCGCAGCGCGGATCCGGTCGCGGATCTTCATCGTTGTCACGCCCCGCGCGGCAAGGCTTTCGGTCACTCGGGCGTCGATCGTGGCGAACCAGGCGTCGATCATGTCGACCGCACCGCCGGGGAAGCAGAGCGCCGCCCGATCGGCCGGCACTCCGAGATCGGCGGCGGCGCCCGCCAGCGCCGCGTCGCTCCAGCCCTCGAACACCGCATGTTCGGGTAATCGCACCGCCAGTTCGGCGCGCAATTCGTCGAGGGTCATGTCGGTGGAGGCGATCATGGCGCCGCTTCTACCCCGCCGGGCGCCGGCTGGCCAGACTTGCCGGTTCGCACGAGCACCAGCGCCGCGCAGATGGCTACTCCGCCAACCACGTCGAGCAGCCCCAGTTGTTCGCCATAGCGCCAACTGCCGATCAGAGCTGCGAAGAAGGGCTGAATCAGTAGGCCGAGGCCGATCACCAGCGGCGGCAGATGGCCCATCGCATAGATCATCAGCCCCTGTCCGAAGACCTGGCTGCCGACCGCGAGCAGGATCAGCGGCCCCAGTCGGTCGGCCAGAAAGCTCCGCCTTCCGCCAGCGCGAAGATCAATAGCGGTCCCATACCCGCGAGGGTGGAGATCAGCAGCACCGGCACGGGCTGGAGCCACCCGCGCGCCCGGCCCATCGCCAGCAGATATCCGGTGTAGAGGACGCCCGCGAGAATGCAGAGCAGATCGCCGGTGAGATTGCGTGCGTCGACCTGATAGGAACGGCCGAGCAGCAGCATCGTGCCGACACCGGCGAGCAGCAGCGCGGCCGCTTGGGAGCGATCGGGCCAGCTTCGCGTGCTGATAAGCATATGGGCGGCGAGTAGGAAGCTGGCAATGTTGCCGAACAGGGTCGCGTTGGCGAGTTTGGTGTGGTGAATGCCGATATGCCACGCGCCGAGATCGGCGGCGAAGCACAGTCCGCCGATTGCGATGATCCCGATCATACCGCGCGACAGACGAGGGATCGGCTGGCGGATCATCTTCGTCAGCAGGAACAGCAGCGGTGCACCGAGCGCTAGGCGCCAGAAGGCCGAGGAGAGTGACGACACGTCCGCGAGCCGCACTAGCCATGGACCGAAGGCGAGAGCGACATTGGCGACGATCATCGCGGCATAGGCGCGCGCCATCACGGCGGAGCTTCTGGCGGAAAAAGAAGGGCCGGCGTCTGTCGTCATCATTGCCCCTTAGCGGGGACCGGGCGGCCTGCGAAGGTCATGCGGATGTGTAGGCAGGCAACGGGAAGCTCCGCCGCGTCGGATCGGCTCTTGTCCGCTCACCACGCGATCTTCGCGCGTGAGGGTGCGGAAACGAAAGGCCGGTCGTCAGCCCCCGAACTTCTCGCGCAACTCCATCATCCGGATCGCGGCCCTGGCCGCTTCGCCGCCCTTGTTCTTCTCGGTCCGGCGGGCGCGAGCTAGGGCCTGCGCCTCGTTCTCGACGGTGATGATGCCGTTGCCGATCGCGAGGCCGTCCATCGACAGCGCCATCAGACCGCGCGCGCTCTCATTCGACACCACCTCGAAATGATAAGTCTCGCCACGGATCACCACGCCCAGGGCGACGAAGCCGTCATAGCGGCCGCTCTCGGCCGCCATCGCGATCGCGCCGGGCACTTCGAGCGCGCCGGGGACGGTGATCGTCTCGTGGCGGTGTCCGGAATCCTCGATCGCGGTCCTGGCACCATCGAGCAGCATATCGTTGAGATGATCGTAGAAGCGTGCCTCCACGATGAGCAGCTTGGCCATGGGTTCGCTTTCTACGATGCCAGCGGAATGGGCCGCTCGCCTACGACCGAGAGGCCATAGCCGTCCAGCGCGATCAGCGTGTGGTGCGAATTGGTCAGCAGGATCATGTCGTGGACGCCGATCTCGGTGAGGATCTGGGCGCCGACACCATAGTCGCGCAGCTCGTCCATCGCCGATATGTCGTGCCGCTCGCGCGCGTCCACCGCGCGGCTCATCCACGAAGACGTCGTCCGGTTGAGGATGACGAGCACGCCCGATCCCGCCTCGTCGATCATCCGCATCGCCTGCGGAATCAGACCGGCTCGCGGTCCGCCCTCTCCGTAGATGTCGGAAAAGGGCGACAGCATGTGCATCCGCACCAAGGTCGGCTGGTCGGCATCGATATGGCCTTTCACCAGCGCCGTCTGCTCGGTGCCGGTCGCCTTGTTGTAGAAGATCATCATCGTCCAGTCGCCGCCCCAGCGACTGGTGAAACGCGTTTCGGCGCGCTTCTCGACGAGGTGGTCATGCTTGCGGCGATAGGCGATCAGGTCGCGGATCGTGCCGATCTTGAGCTTATGGGTGCGGGCGAACTCCACCAGCGTGTTCATTCGCGCCATCGTGCCGTCGTCGTTCATGATCTCGCAGATTACGCCGGCGGGGTTGAGCCCGGCGAGCCGCGAGACATCGACCGCCGCCTCGGTGTGGCCGGCACGGACCAGCACGCCGCCGGGACGGGCGACCAGCGGGAAGACATGGCCGGGGGTGACGATCTGATCGGAGCCTTTCGACGCATCGATCGCCACCGCGATCGTGCGCGCGCGGTCGGCGGCCGATATGCCGGTGGTCACCCCTTCCTTCGCCTCGATTGAGACGGTGAAGGCGGTCTCGTGCCGGGTACCGTTGTTGCGGCTCATCATCGGCAGGCCGAGCTGGTCGACGCGCTCCTTCGTGAGCGCCAGACAGATCAGCCCACGGCCGTGCTTGGCCATGAAATTGACGGCATCCGGCGTAGCCATCTGCGCGGGGATGATCAGGTCGCCCTCATTCTCGCGGTCCTCGTCGTCGACGAGGATGAACATCCGGCCGTTGCGCGCCTCGTCGATGATCTCCTCGATCGGTGACAGGCCCGAAAAGGACAGGTAGCGCTCGAGCTTCTTCAGCGTCTCGGCGGTCGGGTTCCAATCGTCCTCGTCGAGCGAGCGCAGCGAATTGGGATGAAGGCCGGCGGCGCGCGCCAGGCCCGATCGCGAAATACCGCGCTCAGCCACGGCATTGCGGATGCGTTCGAGAAGGTCCACGTTCATGCTGCGCAGCATATCACGCCGAGAAATCACATTTCAACAGGTGAATCACATTAGAATGTGATTTATTTCGCCGACAGTGCCCTGAGCTGCTCCATTCGGCCAAGATAGCGGGCGAGTACGTCGATCTCGAGATTGACCCCGTCGCCGGCCTTCATCGCCCCCAGCGTCGTCACAGCGTTTGTGTGTGGAATGATGTTGAGCCCGAGCCGGGCGCGGCCATCGCTCTCGTCTTCGACGCTGTTGACGGTGAGCGAGATGCCGTCAACCGCGATCGAGCCCTTCGCGGCGAGATAGGGTGCCAGGGCCGCCGGCGCCATTATCTCGAAGCGGTGCGAGTCGCCCTCTTCGGCGACCGAGGCGATCGTGCCGACGCCGTCGACATGGCCGGTCACGATATGTCCCCCCAGCTCGTCGCCAACCTTGAGCGAGCGTTCGAGGTTCAGCCGGCTTCCCACCTTCCACCGATCCGGAGCGGTACGAGACACGCTTTCATGGCTGATGTCGACCGCGAACCAGTCGCGTCCGAGCTCGACCACCGTCATGCAGGCGCCGGAACAGGCGATAGAGGCGCCGATGTCGATCGTGCCGGTGTCGTAGGAACAAGCGATCCGCACGTGCAGATCGCCTCGTGTTTCGACAGCGGTTATCGTGCCGACGTCGGTGATGATTCCAGTGAACATTCTAGATTCGCTCGTAGACCGAGAGCATGTCGCTGCCAAGCATCCGCGTGTCCGCCAGCCGCCAGCGGCCATGCGAATCGGTAAGATCGGCGAGGCCGATTTGGCCGATCGCCGATCGTCCCGCGCCAATGATGATCGGGGCGGTATAGATCAGCAGCCGATCGACCAGGTCGGCAGCGAGGAAGGCCGAAGCGGCACCGGTGCCGCCTTCGACGAGCAGGTGATCGACTCGGTCGAGTCCGCCGATCTCGGCCGGGTCGCGCAGTTTGGTCCATCCGACGGGCGCCTCGCCATGGCCGAGCAGCGCGCGCCGAGGGCTGCGTTCCTCGAGGCCGGGCAGCCGAACGTCGAGCCGGGGACCGTCGGTCTCGAACGTGCCGCGGCCGACCAGGATCATCTCGGCCCGTGCGCGTTCAAGGTGGGCGTGGGCGCGCGCCGCAGGGCCGGTGATCCACCGGCTCGATCCATCCTCGAGCGCGATCCGGCCGTCGATCGAGACCGCGAGCTTGAGGGTGACGTGCGGGCGCTGTTTGGCCTGCCGCGTCATGAAGCCGGCCATCGAGGCTCGTGCCGGTTCGGCCTCTACCCCCAACGTCACTGCGATTCCCGCTTCTTCGAGCCGGGCCACACCCTGGCCGTCGGTGCGCGGATCGGGATCGCGGCAGGCGATCACGACGCGGGCGGGGCGGGCGGCCGCAATCAGCTCGGCGCAGGACGGGCCGCGCGTCGAGACATGGGCGCAGGGTTCGAGAGTAACATAAAGGGTGGCCCCGCTCAGATCGCCGGCGGCCTGGATCGCGCGGGCTTCGGCATGTGGCCGCCCGCCCGGCTGGGTCCAGCCGCGTCCTATCGGCCGTCCGTCGCGGACGATTACGCAGCCTACCGGAGGATTGGGTGCCGTCTGCCCCCGCCCACGGCCACCGATCGCTATCGCCGCGGCCATCCAGCGGCGGTCGTCGGCATCGGCCGCGCTCAATAGTCGATGCCGAGCTTGTCCGCGAGCCGCTGATATTGGCGCTGCGTTTCGAGGCGCTTGGCGTCGAGGAGCTTCTGGTCGGCGATATTCTGTTTCATGATCTCCTCATCGGTGCGGGTCGAGGGCCAGCTCTGGGCGTAGATGATCTGCGCCTTGGGCTGGTCCCTCTTGGCATCGACATAGAAGCCGAGGATGATCATCGAGGTCATGAAGACTGACAGGGCGGCGATATAGTAGTTGGTTCGTTCCTGCTGCCGCAGGAACGCCTTGAAATCGGTCCAGAGCGCGCGCGGTCCGGAGGGACGGGGAAAAACAGCCATGGGCGCTAAATAATGCGAGAAGGGCCGTTGCGCCAGTCCAACGCACTCCCGGCCGATCACGATAAGAATGTCACGCCCCGTATTCTTGGTGGAACGATTTGGCGAATTTCGCCAATTTTCCTGAAGCCATTGCCAAGACTTAGCGGTGATTGCCCGAACGAATCGCAGTGCGGACGTGGAAGGCGGGATTTCCCGGTCTTTTCGGCATCTGGCACGCCTCCTGCAACTCTGTTGGGCATCGGCCGGCAAGGGGTCGGCCCAAAGGAAACGAGACGATGTTCGACACCACTTCCAGCATGAGCGATGCCGGCCGCTTCCTGCTCGCGGTCGGCGGCGGCCTTTTGTTCAGCCTCGCGTGCCTCACCGCGGCGATCGGCCCGGTCAACGCCAGCTGCGCCTGCACCGCGGCGGGCGTTCCGCTCGACCGCCCCACGCTTCTCTGATCCACGTCCATCCACCAAGGAATTGCCATGTCGGTCCGGGGCAACAGCTCCGTCTCAACACGAGCGAGGGCAAGATCATGGGCGTCTGCGCCGGTCTCGCCGATTATACCGGCGTCGATCCGATGCTGGTGCGGGTGCTCGCCGTGCTGCTGACGCTGTGCGGAGCCGGGTCGACGGTCATCCTCTACCTGATTGTGGGCATGCTCGCCCCGGCCGAATAGATACGGAACGACCTCCCCGGACGAAGATCAGCTCGTAGCCGCCCGCCGCAGCCGCGCCACCGCACGTTCCTTGCCGATCAACGGGAGCAGCGCGTTCATGTCGGGGCCATGCTCGCGCCCGGTCAGCGCAAGGCGGAGCGGCAGGAACAGGCCCTTGCCCTTGCGACCGGTCTCGGTGCCGAGCGCGGCCGTCAGTGTTTTCCAGATGCCTTCGGCCCAATCCGCTTCCGCCGCCAGCGACGCCGCCCTGGCCAGGAACTCGCGATCCTCGGGGCCCGCAGAGACAGCGGCGGCGTCCTCGACGACCGCCCACCAATCTCCGGCTTCGTACAGGGTAGTCAGATTGGGCTGAATAGCCTCCCAGGCCGCCTTGTCCATGCCCCGCGGCAGGCGGTCGGCCACCGCGCCATGATCCAGCATATGGACTATCCGCGTGTTGAGGGCCTTCAGCTCGTCGAGATCGAATCGTGCCGGCGCACGGCCGAAACGGGCGAAGTCGAAGCTGTCTATCAGCGGCGCCGGATCGGCGACAGCCTCGACCGGCAGGCTGGTGCCGATGCGCGCGAGCAGCGCGATCAGCGCAAGGGGTTCGATCCCCTCCTCCCGAAGCGCGTCGCAGCCGAGCGAACCAAGCCGCTTGGACAGCTTACCTTCGCTTCCCACCAGCAGCGCCTCATGCGCGAAGGCCGGAGGTTCGGCGCCGAGCGCGGCGAACATCTGGAGCTGAAGCCCGGTGTTGGTGACATGGTCTTCACCGCGCACGACGTGAGTAACCCCCATGTCGATGTCGTCGATCGCGCTCGGGAGCATATAGAGCCAGCTTCCGTCGGCGCGGCGGATCACCGGATCGGACAGTAGCTTCGGATCGAGATTCTGCAGCCCGCGGATCAGGTCGTCCCACTGTATCGGAATGTCGTGGTCGAGCTTGAAGCGCCAGTGCGGGCGGCGGCCCTCGGCCTCGAAGGCGGAGTGTTCCGCGTCACCTAGCGCCAGCGCGGCGCGATCGTAGATCGGCGGCAGCCCGCGACCGGCGAGAATCTTGCGCTTCAGCTCGAGTTCCTCGGCGGTCTCGTAGCAGGCATAGACACGGCCCGCCTCGCGCAGTTCCTCAAAGCGGCGCTCATAGAGCGCGAATCGATCCGACTGGCGCGCGCTGCCGTCCGGGGAGAGGCCAAGCCACTCCAGATCGGCGTGGATCGCCGAGGCGTTTGCCTCGGTCGACCGTTCCAGGTCGGTATCGTCGAGCCGCAGCAGGAAGCGTCCGCCATGCCGCCGCGCCCACATCCAGTTGTGGAGCGCGGTGCGGATGTTGCCGACGTGGAGCCGGCCGGTGGGGGAGGGGGCGAAGCGGGTGACTACCATGGCCGCGCCTCATAGAGACAGTTCGACCTTGGGGCCATCCCGGCCATTGCGGGGATCGGGTTTGGACCCTAATAGGCCGCCAATACGGCTACAGCCGTCGCGGGGACCCTGTATATGAAGCTTCTCACCGGCAATTCGAACCAGACGCTCGCGAAGGCGATCGCCGCCTATCTCGAAGTGCCGCTGACCGACGCGAGCGTTCGCCGCTTTGCTGACGAGGAGGTGTTCGTCGAGATCCATGAAAATGTCCGCGGCGAGGACGTGTTCGTGATCCAGTCGACCGGCTATCCGGCAAATGACAATCTGATGGAGCTGCTGATCTGCATCGACGCACTGAAGCGATCGTCGGCTCGGCGGATCACCGCCGTCATCCCCTATTTCGGCTATGCCCGGCAGGACCGCAAGCCCGGTCCGCGAACGCCGATTTCCGCCAAATTGGTCGCCAACCTGCTCGAGACGGCAGGCGCCAACCGCGTCCTCTCGGTCGATCTCCACGCCGGACAGATTCAGGGGTTCTTCGATATTCCGACCGACAATCTTTACGCCGCGCCGGTGATGTCGGCCGACATCCAGGCGCGCTTCGCGGGTCGAAACATCATGGTCGTCTCGCCCGATGTGGGCGGTGTCGTCCGGGCCCGGGCGCTCTCCAAGCGGCTCGACAACGCTCCGCTGGCGATCGTCGACAAGCGCCGCGAGCGGCCAGGCGAATCGGAGGTGATGAACATCATCGGCGATGTTTCGGGGCGCTTCTGCATTCTCGTCGACGACATCGTCGACTCGGCCGGCACGCTCTGCAACGCCGCCGCGGCGCTGCGTCAGGCGGGGGCCGAGGAGGTCGTCGCCTATGTCAGCCACGGCGTCCTCTCCGGCGGCGCGGTCGCGCGGGTCGAGCGTTCGGAGCTGCTCGAGCTGGTGATCACCGATTCGATCGGCGCTCCCCCCGCAGTCGCCGACGCGAAGAAGATTCGCCACCTGACGATCGCTCCGCTGCTCGGCGAGGCGATCAAGCGCATCGCCGACGAAAGCTCGGTGTCGAGCCTGTTCGACTGAGACCAGAACTCCCTCTCCTTCAGGGGAGGAGGAAATGGGAGCCCGACGCGGATGACTCTCGTATGACCAACGAAGACATCATATTGGCCAATCGCCTCGCGGAGGCGGCGGGCGATGCGATCCGTCCGTTCTTCCGGGCCCGCTTTGAGCGCGAGACCAAGGCCGATGCCTCGCCGGTCACCGAGGCCGACCGCGCCGCCGAGGCCGCCATGCGCGCGATCCTGAACGTCGAGCGGCCTGCGGATGGGATCATTGGCGAGGAATATGGCAATGATCGCGAGGGCGCGGCACGGATCTGGGTGCTCGATCCGATCGACGGCACCCGCGCCTTCGTCGCAGGCCGCCCCCTGTTCGGCACTCTGATCGCGCTGATCGAGGATCGTCAGCCGGTGCTCGGGGTGATCGATCAGCCGATCGCGCGCGATCGCTGGGTAGGGGCGAAGGGGCAGTTGACGATGTTCAACGGCGTGGCCGCGCGAACCCGGCGGTGCTCGAAGCTAGCCGACGCGCATATCGGCACGACCTCGCCTGCGGCATTCGCGCTGTCCGAATATGAACGCTTCCTCAAGGTGAGCGCCGCCGCCGGCGACACCTTGTGGGGCGGCGATTGCCACAACTATGGGCTGACCGCCTCGGGTCATCTCGACGCGGTGGTCGAGTCGGGCCTGAAGCTTCACGACTTCGCCGCGCTGATCCCGGTCATCGAGGGTGCCGGCGGGAAGATGACCGACTGGCAGGGCAGGCCTCTCGACGCGCACAGCCCGGGCGAGGTGATCGCCGCGGGCGACCCGGCGCTGATCGAGCAGATCGCCGCACTGCTGAATTGATCGTCGGGGCGATGGAAATCTACAGCCTCAGGCTCTCCGGCTGCTTTCGATCCCCGGCCTGTTCGCGGTTCTCGCGGACCTTGCCGACATCCTTGCGCGGCTTGCCGCTCTTGGTGCGCATCGCGCTCGCCTGAGCACCGGCGAGCACGGGGCCGCACGCCGCCGACTTGGCGTCGCCGACGTCGACGAAGGCCAGCACCGCCGCGAGCGGGCTTGCCGCCACACCGAGCGCTACGCCCGCCCCCGCGCGCGTCAGAAGTTGCGGGCTGATGATGTTGATGCCCGGCGAGGCAAAGTAGCCCTTGATGCCGATCGGCGACTGACCAGAGAACAGGCTGAACTTCTTGGAGTCCGCGCGGAATCTCATGTCGAGCGACTCGTCCTTGAAGCTGAAGCCGCCCTTGGCCGTCATGACGTTCTTGTCGGTGTCGATCAGAATGGGATCGGCGGCTGCGACGCCGTTGCGCACGGTAAAGCCAAGCAGGCCGCAATTGATCTCGATCGGCTTCTTCAGCTTGTCCTGAATCAGCTTCTGCAGGAACAGCCCGATATCGAATTCCGAGAGCTGGACATATTGGGTCCAGAAAGTGCCTTTTGGCAGAATGACCGCAATGCGCCCATCCGAGGTCGCGAGCGAATCGCGTAACGTGTTGCCGGTGCCCTGAAGCTTGACGCGCGCCTTGATTGTCCCGGTGGTGCCGGCCTGTTCGACACCGAAGCCGGCGAACAGTTTGGACATCGGTGTCGGCGAGAGGCGGATGTCGTAATCGGTGATTACCGACGGCACCCGCGCGTTGATGGCGATGTTGGAGGCGAGATGGCCGCCCGCGATGTCGAAGGTGAACGGCGAGAGCTTCATCAGGCTGCGATCGAGATCGAAGGTCAGGCCGACGTTCGAGATCGGGAATTTCGGGTTCCGGAAATCCTTTACCCTGTAAAGAATGTGCGCATCGAAATTGCGGATCGATTCCAGACGCAGCGGCGCGTCGGGCAGGATACGCGGGGTGCCGCCTGTCTGTTTGACCGCAGCCTGCGCTCCCCTTGTCGCCAGCGTCTGCGGTTCATAGCCGATGAATGGCCCGACATCTATCACATCGACCATGTTCGAGTTGAGCACCGCGTCAAGGAACAGCCGTTCCTTCGGGAAGCTGATCGTCATCCGACCGTGCAGGTCGCTCGCGCCATAGCGGCCGTTGATTCGGGTGAAGCGCCATTCGCCGCCGGCCTTGGTCAGCTTCGACGTGAACCAATAGGCACGGGTGTCGGGCGCGGCAACGCCGAGGAAATCGAACAAATGGCGCACATTGGGGCCGCGCACCTTCAGGCTGAGGTCGGAGCCTTCGATCTGGGTGGCGGCCGGGAGGGCGCCGTTCACATCCATGAAGGTCGCGCCCGATCGGGCATGCAGTTCGAAATTGGTGCGGCCGAAGGTGACCGTCGAGTTCGGCGAGAGCAGCGCGCCGTGCATGGAGAAAGGCCGTCCGCGCAACGTGCCCGTGCCGGTGAACGGCACCTTCCCCTCGATCCGCCGGGCGCCCGCGGCAATGTCGCCGATCTTGACGTCGGTTTGGAGCTGCATCTGCGGATCGACATAGCGGACCTGAGTGTTGGTCACGTCGGCACGCCCGATCGTCGGCCATTGGAACGGTTCGCCCTTCCGCTCGCCGAAGGTCCATGTATTGCGCCTCTGCCGATCCCATTCGGCATCGATCTTGGCGCCGTGGAGCGCCAGCCATTCCGCCTGGCGCTTGCCGAACAGTGTCGGAATTGTGTCGATCCGCGCGGCGATATGCCGGGCCTCGAAGAAATTGGGCTGGCTGGCCCATTTCGGATTGGAGATGGTGAGGCCGTCGGCGACGAATCGCGCGTCGATGATGTCGAAATAGAATTGGAAGTCGCCGGCGACTCTGACCTGGCGCTCTGTCATCCGGCTGGCGATCGATTCGAACTGGGGTTTGAGGAAGCGGCCCTTGGTCACAAACAGGATGAACCAGGCAAGAACGATGAGACCTATGATCGTCGCGACCACCGCAAATCCGGCCGCGAGTGTCCACGTCGCGGGATCGCGACGTGGCCGCACGGGCGCGGGATCAGGGCGGGTCGCACCCGTCGGGACCTCGATCGGGGGATGCGGTTCGACGACCATGACCTTGTAAAACCGCTCAGCTAACCGCCTGGTTCCGCTGGCGGTTGCAATGTGCGCGCAACGCCCTTATAGGGCCGCGCTTCCGCGATTTGATGGACCGCCCGGCCGTATGGGCTGCCGTGGCTGTCTGCAAACGTCGCATATCAGGAGACGAAAATGCCCAAGCTCAAGACCAAGAGCGGCGTCAAAAAACGCTTCAAGCTCACGGCCACCGGCAAGGTGAAGCACGGCGTCGCCGGCAAGCGCCACCGGCTGATCAGCCACAATGCCAAATATATCCGCCAGAATCGCGGCACCACTGTTCTCGCCGAGGCCGATACGGCCCGGGTGAAGCTGTGGGCGCCGTACGGCCTGAACTAAGGAGGGCCGGTAGATGGCACGCGTCAAACGCGGTACGACCACCCACGCCAAGCACAAGAGGGTTCTTGAGCAGGCGAAGGGTTATTATGGCCGCCGCAAGAACACCATCCGCATCGCCAAGCAGGCTGTGGAGAAGGCGGGTCAATACGCCTATCGCGACCGCAAGGTGAAGAAGCGTTCGTTCCGGGCGCTTTGGATCCAGCGTATCAACGCCGCGGTCCGCACCGAAGGCCTGACCTATGGCGTCTTCATGCATGGCCTCAAGCTTGCCGGTGTCGAGCTGGACCGCAAGGTCCTGGCCGACATGGCGATGCATGAGGGCGAGACCTTTTCGGTCATCGTGGCCCAGGCCAAGGCTGCCCTGCCCGAAGGCGCCCGGGTCGCGGCGTAAATCTTCGGAAACGAGATCGGGGAGGGCGCGGTGGCCAAGGTCACCGCGCCCTTTTTGTTGTCGGCCGGCTGATCGAGGTGAAAGTCTTGCTATCGGTCGACCGCACCCGCTACGGGCCTCCGCTAAAGCAGGCCCAGGCATGCGACGGAATGCGAGCGAGAAGAAATGTCTGATTACGCTTATGTTGAGAGCTTCCTGCCTCAAATCCATGAGGCGCCGGACCTTACTGCGCTGGAAACTCTCCGGATCGGAACGCTCGGCAAGTCGGGGGAGGTGACCGCCCTGCTCAAGACGCTCGGCGCCATGACGCCCGAGGAGCGGCAGGCTGAAGGGCCGAAGATTCACGCGTTGCGCGAGGCGGCGACCGCGGCGATCGCCGACCGCAAGGCGGCACTCGAGGCCGCGGCGATCGAGGCCCGGCTCGCGACCGAGCGATTCGACATGAGCTTACCGGTGTCGCCCGGCGCTCAGGGAACGATCCATCCGGTCGCGCAGGTGATGGACGAGCTGGCTGAAATCTTCGCCGATCTCGGCTTCGCGGTCGCGACCGGCCCCGAGATCGAGGACGACTGGCATAATTTTACTGCGCTCAACATTCCGGAGACCCATCCCGCGCGCGCGATGCACGACACCTTCTATTTTCCCGACCGCGAAGGCGGGAAAAAGATGCTGCTGCGCACCCATACCTCGCCGGTGCAGATCCGCACGATGATGAAGACGAAGCCGCCGATCCGGATCATCGCGCCGGGGCGGACATATCGTTCGGATTCGGACGCGACCCATACCCCGATGTTTCACCAGGTCGAGGGGCTGGTGATCGATCGCGGGATCCATATGGGTCATCTCAAATGGACGCTGGAAACATTTGTGAAGGCCTTCTTCGAGCGCGACGACATCGTGCTGCGCCTGCGTCCCAGCTTCTTCCCCTTCACCGAGCCGTCGGCCGAGGTCGATGTCGGCTTCACATGGGAGAAGAGCCGGCGCGTGATCGGCGGCGATCCGGCGGCCGGGAATGGCGGCTGGATGGAGATATTGGGCTCTGGAATGGTCCATCCCCGGGTGATCGCCAATTGCGGCCTCGATCCCGACGAGTGGCAGGGCTTCGCCTTCGGCTGCGGGATCGATCGGCTGGCGATGCTCAAATATGGGATGGACGATTTGCGCGCCTTCTTCGACGGCGACCTGCGCTGGCTCAGACATTATGGCTTCGCGGCGCTGGACGTGCCCACGCTGAGTGGGGGGGTGGGCGCATGAAATTCACGCTGTCTTGGCTCAAGGAGCATCTCGACACGGAGGCGAGCCTGACCGCGATCGTCGAGGGACTGACCAGGATCGGCCTCGAGGTCGAGAGCGTCGCGGACGCCGCCGAGAAGCTCGGCGCCTTCCGCATCGCGAGGGTGATCAGCGCCGCGCCGCATCCGCAGGCCGACAAGCTTCAGGTCCTCTCGGTCGACTCGGGGGAAGGCGAGCCGCTGCAGATCGTCTGCGGCGCGCCCAATGCGCGAACCGGCCTCGTCGGCGTGCTCGGTCGGCCGGGCGACTATGTGCCGGGGCTCGACGTCACGCTCAAGGTCGCTGCGATCCGCGGCGTCGAATCGCGCGGCATGATGTGCTCGATGCGTGAGCTCCAGCTCGGCGAATCGCATGAGGGCATCATCGAGTTGCCGGCAGATGCGCCGATCGGCAAAGCCTATGTCGACTGGGCTGGTCTGTCCGATCCGGTGATCGACGTCGCGATCACGCCGAACCGGCAGGACTGCATGGGTGTACGCGGCATCGCGCGCGATCTCGCGGCAGCGGGCATGGGCAGCTTGAAGCCGCTCAACGTTCCAACCATCGCCGGGCAGGACGAATGCCCGATCGTAATCCGTACCGAGGATCCCGAGGGCTGCCCCGCATTCTTCGGCCGGGTAGTGAAGGGCGTCGTCAACGGCGACAGCCCAGACTGGCTCGCCAGGCGGCTGACCGCGGTCGGCCAGCGGCCGATCTCCGCGCTGGTCGACATCACCAACTATGTGATGCTGGATCATGGCCGTCCGCTCCACGTCTATGATCTCGCGAAGATCACCGGTCCGATCGTCGCCCGCAAGGCGCGACCCGGCGAGGAGGTGCGCGCGCTCAATGGCAAGACCTACGGCCTGGACGAGACCATGACGGTGATCGCCGATGCCCAAGGCGCCGACGATATCGGCGGCATCATGGGCGGCGAGAAATCCGGCGTCACTGGCGCCACCACCGATATTCTGATCGAATGCGCCTATTTTACGCCCGAGAGGATCGCGCGCACCGGGCAGAGGCTGGGCCTCACCTCGGATGCGCGCAGCCGCTTCGAGCGCGGCGTCGATCCGCAATTCCTTGGCGCGGGACTCGCCATCGCCACCAAGCTGGTGCTCGACATCTGCGGCGGCACGGCCAGTCAGGCTGTCGAGGCGGGGACGCCGCCCGCCGGCACCAAGGCACTCCGCTACGATCCGGCACTGACCGCCAAGATCGCGGGCCTCACCGTCGAACCCGACAAGCAGCGTGCGGTCCTGTCCGCGCTTGGCTTCGGCATCGATGCGGTGTGGAATGTTTCGGTGCCGAGTTGGCGCCGCGATGTCGACGGCCCGGCCGATCTGGTCGAGGAGGTCGTCCGCATCATCGGAATCGACAATATCCCGTCAACCCCGCTGCCGCGCGCCGAGGGCGTCGCGCCGCCCACTGCGACGCCCGCGCAGATGATCGAGCGCCGCGCCCGCCGCGCCGCCGCCGCGCGCGGCCTGAACGAGGCGGTGACGTGGAGCTTCGTCAGCGAGGCCGAGGCGTCGCCGTTCGGTGGCGGCGACTGGACCCTTGCCAATCCTATCAGCGAGGACCTGAAGGTGATGCGGCCGTCGCTGCTGCCCGGCCTGATCGCCGCCGCGCGCCGCAACGCCGATCGCGGCGCCGACAGCATAAGGCTGTTTGAGATCGGCCGCCGCTATCTCGCCGAGCGGGAAAGCCTGACGCTCGGCTTGCTGTTGTCGGGGAACCGGGTGCCGCGCGATTGGCGGACAGGGAAAGCACAGCCCTTCGATGCCTATGACGCCAAGGCCGAGGCGGTGGCACTGCTCACCGCGGCGGGCGCGCCGGTCGATCGGCTCCAGCTGTTCGAGGCGACATCCTCGGGGGTCTACCACCCGGGCCGCTCGGGCACGCTCCGGCTCGGTCCAAAGACGGTGCTGGCCGAGTTCGGCGAACTGCACCCGGCGATCGTTCGTGCCTTCGACATGACTGGAGTCGCGGTCGCGGCCGAGATCTTCCTCGACGCGATTCCGGTCAGGCGCGGCTCGTCCGGTCATATGCGCGATGCCTATGCGCCGCCCGCCCTGCAGGCGGTGCGCCGCGATTTCGCTTTTCTGATCGCCGCCGACAAGCCCGGCGAGGAATTGTTGCGCGCGGTGCGCGGGGCGGACAAGGCAGCGATCTCCGATGCGAAGCTGTTCGACGTCTTCGTGGGGCAGGGCGTCGGCGAGGGTGAGAAGTCGGTAGCGATCGAGGTGGTGCTCCAACCCGCCGAGAAGAGCTTCACCGATGCGGAGTTGCAGGCGATCTCGGACAAGATCGTCGCGGCTGCGGCGAAGCTTGGGGCGAGGTTGAGGGGCTGAAGCTCCATCGGGCGGGGGAGTTATACCGGCGCCTTCTCCGCGCTCAGCCGCGCCGAATAGCTGTGCCAGGTGAAGATGGCCGCGGCGCCGCGATGCGGGCTCCAGGGCTGGGCGAGCCGACGGGTTTCCCGCTCGCTCGGGCGGTCGGGCAGGCCCATCAGCTTGCCGACCTCGATCTGCACGGCAAGGTCGCCCGCCGGCCAGATATCGCCGCGCCCTTCGGCGAAGAGCAGGTATATCTCGGCCGACCAGCGCCCGATTCCCCTGATCGCGGTCATTTGCGCGATCGCTTCCTCGTCGTCCTCGGGCAGCCTGTCGAAGTCGATGCCGCCTTTGGCAACATGTTCGGCAAGGCTCTTGGCGTAGCTCGCCTTCTGTCGCGAAAGCCCGGCTTGGCGGAGCAGCTCGTCGGGCGCCGCGGCGACCGCCTCAGGAGCGAGGCCCGATCCCACCAGCATCTCGAGCTTCGTCCAGATCGACGACGCGGCGGCGACGCTTACTTGCTGGCCGACGATGGTGCGCAACAGGGTCTGATAGCCGCGGTCGCGGCTGCGGGGCGGGGGATAGCCGATCTTCGCGATGCCCTGCGCGAAAGCGGGTTCGATCGCCGCCAGCGCATCGAGCGCTCGGTGCAATTGTTCGACGGAGAGACTCATTTCGGTTCCCGCACTTGATTTCGCCGGCCGCGCACGACATAGCCGCGCCGAATCCGGAACATATTGTCGGGGGAGTGCTAATGCCCAAGTTGGTTGTCGTCACGCGCGAGGGCGAGGAATCGGTCTTCGAAGCCGAAGCCGGCCTGTCGGTGATGGAGATCATTCGCGACAACGGCGTCGACGAGCTTCTGGCGCTCTGCGGAGGCTGCTGCTCCTGCGCCACCTGCCATGTCTATGTAGATCCGGCCTTTTCCGGCCTGCTGCCCGACATGACCGATGACGAAAGCGATCTGCTCGACAGCAGCGACCATCGCGACGAGCGCTCGCGGCTTTCGTGCCAGATCGCGATGAGCGACGATCTCGACGGCCTGACGGTCACGATAGCTCCGGAAGACTGAGATTGCGCCACCCGGCGAAGACCGGGCCGCACGGTTCCCTGCATCAATGTCGCCGCTCGGGCTGGTCGTTCCAGCCTCCGCCAGGGCGGGATTTATCGCGTGGTTATCGCATATAGCGCGATCGCGGCCGCGTTCGAGATGTTAAGGCTCTCCACCTTCGGGCTGATCGGCAGCCTGGCCAATTCGTCACAGTGCGCCTCGGTGTTCTGGCGCATGCCCTCACCCTCGGCGCCCAGCACGATCGCGACCCGCGCCTCGCCCATCACTTCGGCGAGGGTGCCGTTCGCATGGCCTGACAGGCCGATCCGCCAGAAGCCCGCCTCGCCGATCTCGTCAAGCGCGCGGGCGAGATTGACCACCCGCACCCACGGCACCAGCTCGAGCGCGCCCGAGGCGGAGCGGGCGAGCGCACCCGATTCGGGCGGCGAGTTGCGATCCTGGGTGACGATGCCGATCGCGTCAAAGGCGGCTGCCGAGCGCAGCACCGCGCCGACATTGTGCGGATCGGTAACCTGATCGAGGATCACCAGCGGCCGCTGATTACCCTGCGCTGCGTCGAGCATGTCGCCGAGCCACATGTCGGGCAGCGGGTCAACCTCGATCACCAGCCCCTGATGCGGCGCGTCATGCGGCACGAGGCGGCCGAGAT
>CAMLSA010000035.1 GCA_946482655.1 uncultured Sphingomonas sp.
CCGGCCATGACGGCTCGATGTGCACGCTCCACTCCAACAGCCCGCGCGAGGCGCTTGCGCGCATGGAGAACATGGTGATGATGTCGGACATCAAAGTGCCCAAGGAGGCGATCTCGAAGCAGATCGCCGACTCGGTCGACATGATCGTCCAAGTCAAACGCCTGCGCGACGGATCGCGCCGCGTAACCAGCATCACTGAGGTGATCGGCATGGAAGGGCCGGTGATCATCACCCAAGAGCTGTTCAAGTTCGAATATCATGCCGAGGATTCGGAGGGAAAGATCGTCGGCGAATATATCTCTTCGGGCCTGCGTCCCTATTCGATCGAAAAGGCCCGCCAGTTCGGCTTTGATCAGCCCTTGCTCGAGGCGTGCCTCTAGATCTGGAAGGTCACGCCACCCGCCACCATAGCGCCAGGGTCGTGATCAGCGGTCAAGGCACCACGCCGTCGCGCCCTGACGGCCCCGCACCGACGAGCCGCTACCCATCCGCCGCGACGAACAGCACCCTCAGCACGGCGAATGACAGCATCGGCCATGCGTAATCCGATTGCACCTGGCAGGATCTCCGCCATCATTGCGCCGACCATCCATATCGGGAGAGCTTTGTTGCGCCACCTGTTTCTTGCCGCCGCCACCGCCTTGGTAGCCTTGGCGCCGATCGCCGGGGTTCAGGCCGCGAAGACCGACCCCGCCATCGCGAAGGCGATCGCCGATCCCCGCCGCAGCGAGGCGAACCGCGCGCGCGACATCTATCGCCATCCGGCTGAGACCCTCGCCTTCTTCGATGTGAAGCCCGGCCAGACGGTGATCGAATATTATCCAGGCGGCGGCTGGTATACCGAGATCCTGGCACCCGCGTTGCGCGGCAAAGGGCGCTACATCGCCATGCCACCGGCATCCGAACGCGGCTTGGCCGCGGTCAAGGCGATGCTGGAAAAGAACAAGGACCGGTTCGGTACGGTCGAGGTCGCGCCGTTCAGCCCGACCGAGCCGTCGACCGTCGCTCCGGGCACCGTCGACCGGGTGCTGACTTTTCGCAACGTCCACAATCTACTGATGAATGGCGAAGAGGTCGCCGCGAAAGCCTTCGCCGACTTCTATGCGGCGCTCAAGCCGGGCGGTATATTAGGCGTCGTCGACCACCGCCTCCCCGAGGACATGGACAGCTCGCTCGAGAAGAAGAGCGGCTATATAAAGAAATCGACCATCGTCCGCCTCGCGAGCGCCGCCGGCTTCAAGCTGGCCGGTGAATCAGCGATCAACGCCAATCCCAAGGATAGCCATGACTGGCCCGAGGGCGTCTGGACCCTGCCGCCGACGCTCAGGTTGGGGGAGGTCGACCGCGCCAGATACCGAGCGATCGGCGAAAGCGACCGTCTTACGCTCAAGTTCGTGAAGCCGTAACTGCAATCGTCCCCGTCGAAAGCGGGGGCCCATCAAAGCTCGCTTATTTGAGCTTGTCGATCTGTTCCTGCATCGCGGCCAGCTGCGCCTTGAGCGCTTCCACTTCGTTGCGGGGCGCCGCCGGCTTGGTGGCGTCTGCCGCCGGCGTCCCGCCGCCAGCACCGTTCTTCGGCTTGAAGGCGCTCGCCGCTGCCTCGAACATTTCCATGTTGCGCTTGGCGATTTCGGCGAACGGGCCGCCGGCGAAGGCGCCTTCCATCGCCTGGCGGAATTGCGTCTGGTTCCGGCGGAAGGCATCCATCGATGCTTCGAGATATTGCGGCACCATCGACTGCATCGAATCTCCGTAGAGCGAGATGAGCTGGCGCAGGAAATTGACGGGCAGCATGGTCTGCCCGCGGGTCTCTTCCTCCATGATGATCTGCGTCAGGACGTTGTGGGTAATATCGTCCTCGGTCTTGGCATCGATCACCTTGAAGTCGCGGCCTTCGCGCGTCATGGCGGCGAGGTGGTCGAGAGTGATATAACTCGAAGTTTCGGTGTTATAGAGTCGGCGATTGGCGTATTTCTTGATGATGACCGTTCCCGAGCCGTCCGATGATTTCGCCATGATACCCCACCTGCCGACAAAATATGGCGGTAGCATAGCATCAAATCTTTCCGCGCCGCAACACAGGCCGCGCCCCCTCCCCCTCTTCTTGGAAATGCTGCGCAACGAGACCGCTGGCGACCGGGAACGGATGCGGGCCGCGCTCGCCGGCCTGAAGGCTTATCAGGGCGCGCCCCGACCGCCACGGCCGCCGCCCCCCCCGATAGTAGGCCGGGTTGGACGGGTATCTCTACGCAGCTATGGCGCGGCAGGGCCACCGGTCCTGTTCGTTCCCTCCCTCATCAACGGATCAGAGATTCTCGATCTGACTTCCGAAAATTCGATGCTACGCGGGCTGGCCGGTCGCGGGCTCAATCCGGTTCTGCTCGATTGGGGAAGCCCCGCCGCCGATGAGCGCAATGTCGATATCGGCGGCCACGTCGAGCGCTACATCCTGCCGGCCCTCGACCTGATAGGCCCGGATGCGGTTCTGGCCGGCTATTGCCTGGGCGGCACGATGAGCATCGCAGCCGCTGCGCTGCATCGCCCGAAAGCGCTGGTCCTTGTTGCGGCACCTTGGGATTTTGGCGCGTTTTCTTCGCAGACGCGAAACGATCTTCTCGAGCTGTGGCGCGCCTCCGAGGGGATCGCAGCCGCTCTGGGCGTGCTGCCGGCCGAGATATTGCAGCAGATTTTCTGGCGGATCGATCCGGCGCGCACCGTCGCGAAGTTCGAGCATTTCGCCGGCAAGGACCCCGCCAGCTCCGAAGGCCAGAATTATGTGGCGGTCGAGGACTGGGCCAATGAGGGGCCGCCGATCGCGCTCGCCGCCGGTCGGGAGCTGATGGAAGATCTCATAGCCGCCAATATCAGCGGCGGCGGGCGATGGCGCGTCGGAGGCCGGACGATCGATCCGGCCGGTTTTGATTTTCCGATACTCAACATCATCTCGACGACGGACCGGATCACCCCGGCGGCGAGCGCCTGGACCGGGGGCGAGCGATTTGCCCTGGCGGAAGGACATGTCGGCATGGTGGTGGGCCGCAAGGCACCCGGATCGCTGTGGACCCAGCTCGCCACATGGCTTTCGCAACTGCGAGAGTCCTGATAGGCCGACCGCCAGCAGCCTCCGCGTGAGTCGGCAGAAGGCGCGAACGAAGCGCTTCGCACACGCGGAAAACAGTAGCAGGAGCGACAATGACCGACATCGTTATCACCGGCGCCCGGCGTACACCCGTGGGAAGCTTTCTGGGCGCCTTCGCCACCACACCCGCGCATGAGCTCGGCCGCATCTCGATCGAGGCCGCGTTGGCTCAGGCCGGCGTCGAAGCGGCCGAGGTTCAGGAGGCCATTCTCGGCCAGGTGCTCACCGCCGGGCAGGGCCAGAACCCTGCGCGCCAGGCTGCCATGAACGCGGGCCTTCCCAAGGAGGCGACCGCCTTCGGCATCAATCAGGTCTGCGGCTCGGGGCTTCGCGCCGTGGCACTTGCGGCGCAGGCGATCCGGTGCGGCGACGCGCGCATCGTCGTGGCCGGCGGACAAGAGAATATGTCGCTATCCGTCCATGCGCAGACCCTACGCGGCGGTACCAAGATGGGCAACATCTCGATCGTCGACACGATGATCGTCGATGGCTTGACCGACGTGTTCAACGGCTACCACATGGGCATCACCGCCGAGAATCTCGCCGAGAAATATCAAATCAGCCGCGCCGATCAGGACGGCTTCGCCCTCGCCAGCCAGAACAAGGCTGAGGCGGCGCAGGCTGCGGGCCGCTTCAAGGACGAAATCGCCCCCGTCACCGTCAAGACGCGTAAGGGGGAGACGATCATCGACCGGGACGAATATATCCGGATCGGCGCGACGCGCGACGCGATGGCGGGCCTCAATCCCGCGTTCAAGAAGGATGGCACCGTCACCGCCGCCAATGCGAGCGGCATCAATGACGGCGCCGCCGCGCTGGTGCTGATGTCCGCCGACGATGCCTCCAGACGGGGCAGCCCAGTACTCGGGCGGATCGCCAGCTGGGCGACCTGCGGGGTTGACCCGGCGATCATGGGGATCGGCCCTGCCCCCGCCAGCAGGATCGCGCTCGAAAAGGCCGGCTGGAAGATCTCCGACCTCGACCTGATCGAGGCGAACGAAGCCTTCGCGGCTCAGGCGCTCGCGGTTGGCAAGGAACTTGGCTGGAACGGCGACATCGTCAACGTCAATGGCGGAGCGATCGCGATCGGCCATCCGATCGGCGCCTCGGGCGCGAGAGTGCTGACCACCCTTCTTTACGAAATGGCTCGGCGCGATGCGAAGAAGGGGCTCGCCACGCTCTGCATTGGCGGCGGCATGGGCATAGCGATGTGTATCGAGCGATAGGGGGGAGATACGGCGCCCCCTTCTTAACCTCTCCTCAATCAATCGCCGCTCTAATGCGCCGTTGGGATCCACAGGGGACAATCATGGCTGACATGGCTGGAGAGGCGCCCAAATCGCCGGGCAACCGAGGGCGCCAGCGTGACAGCCTGCTGTTGATGGGCACGATCAAGGCGGCAGGGGATTATGCCCGCGATACTCGGCCTATCCGCATCCGCAATCTTTCCTCGAACGGGCTGATGGCAGACTCCGAGACCGCTTATGATCAGGGCGCGTTCGTCGAAGTCGAATTGCGGGGAATCGGCACCGTCTCGGGCGAGATCGTCTGGGTGCGCGACGGCCGGATGGGGATCACCTTCTCGGAGACGATCGATCCCAAGCGCGCGCGCAGACCGGTCGTCGCCAAGCCTGACGAGCATCTGCGCAAGATCGTCCATATCGGAAAAATCCGCCGGCCTGGATTGAGGATCGACTGATCCTCAATCCCCTAGCTGGCGGTGGCGTTGTTGTTAAAGACGCGCGAGCGCCTCTTTAATCTTGAGTTTCTGCTTCTTCAGCTGGCTGATCAGCACCATGTCGGGCGCTGGTCGTCGGGATTCTGCCGCGATCCGTGCTTCGATGCCCGCATGTTTGGCGAGCATTGCGGACGAGTGGGTAGTCAACATCTAGGCTGTCTCCTTTCACTCCGACTGGGCGGTTGAATAAATCACTATTTCTTCCTCCTGTCTCGCGGAAAAAATGGACTTGGACGGAAGTTGAACACGCCATGGCGTGACGGCGCGGAAACGCGCCATCTTCGCATCGCGACGGGCTTGAGCGCGGACCGCCACTACCGCTAGAATCATTTCGCAGGGAGCCTGATCGGAGCGAGTCGATTGAATAGCGAAGTCATCACGCGTCGAATCGAGCTCCTCCGCCAGGAGCATCGCGACCTCGACTCGGCGATCGATGCCCTGCTCTCCGCTCCGGCGATCGATCAGCTCCAGATCGCCCGAATAAAGAAGCGCAAGCTACGACTGAAGGACGAGATCGCGCAACTCGAGGACATGCTGATCCCCGATATAATAGCGTAACTGGTTCCGCCCTCAAACGCGCGGCGCTCGCGGATCAACAAAAACCGCTACTCTTCCCTGCTCACCTTCTCGTTCCGTTCGTGGCGTTCCTGCGCCTCGACGGTCATCGTCGCAATCGGCCGGGCTTCGAGGCGGCCAAGCGAGATGGGTTCGCCAGTCACCTCGCAATAGCCATATTCGCCTTCCTCGATCCGGCGCAGAGCCGCGTCGATCTTGGAGATGAGCTTACGCTGGCGATCGCGAGTACGCAGCTCGATGGACCAGTCGGTCTCGCTCGAAGCGCGGTCGGTAAGATCGGGTTCGCGGAGCGAATCGACCTGGAGCTGTTGGAGCGTGCCGGCCGATTCCTTGAGGATCGACTCCTTCCAGCCGAGCAGCTTCGCCTTGAAATACGCCAGCTGGCGATCATTCATGAAGGGTTCGTCAGGCGAGGGTCTGTAGCCGTCAAAATCTGCCGAAGCCACGTTCACCGGTTCCTGACCATCAAATACGCCACTCAGCGACGATGCCATTCGACTCTCCGCTTTGCCCTTCGATCAGCCGCCGATATTCCGACTGGCCCAATAGATCGCCCGCGGCGGGCTATAGACAGGGCTACGCCCGCACACAAGCTAAGAACCTGTGGGCGGGCGTAGAAATTTTGGGGATTATTCGGGAAACTAATCGTGGAGCACGGTCGTCTTGGCCGAATCGGCTTCGAGCGGGAGTCACGCCCGAAATCACTCGAGCGAGGCCTGATTCACGTCCGAGACGGAAGCGCGAAACGCTTCGAGATCGACCTTCAGCCGGCCGGAGCAGCGCTGCCCTTGGCGGCCGCTTCCAGCTGCGCCTGGGTCATGCTGATCACCGCTCCGTTCGGGCCCATCGCGATGGCGCTCTTGGGCAGCTTGGCTTTCACGTTCGGAGTGGCAACCGTCACCATGTCGCCCTCCACGGCCTCGATCGTGCCAACCGATCCACCCTTAGCGTCGATCACGGCGGTGCCTGGCTTGAGCGCTGCGTTGGCCTGCGCCTGAGCGCCCTGGGCGGCCGCTTCGAGCTCAGCCTTGGTCATGCCGATCACCAAGCCCTTATCGGTCTTCGCGAAGGAGGCGACCGGAATGCTCGCCTTCACCGTCCCGGTGTCGAGCACCGCAACGTCCCCGCTGACCGAGGCGATCGTGCCGACTGCACCGCCCTTGCTATCGGCGACCGATGCACCGGCGGTCACGCCGGCCGTCGTCGAAGCCGCTGGCGCTGGAGCCGCCCCTGCTGCCGGAGCGGGAGCGGCGGCGGATGCCGCGGGAGCTGGCGCCGGCACCTGTGCGAAGGCGGCGGCGCTCGTCGTCAAAAACGCAGTTGCAAGAAAAGCGGCTCTCAAGGTCACATCGATCTCCTTCGTTCGTGGCCGGCCATTGACGCACAGATCGGCTGAACGGTTCCTGTAAACTCGTGCGGCTTTCGTCAAGATACACTGCCTAAAGGTCCGGACATCCCGCCTTCTGCACGATCGGCCGCAACCAAATGCCGCGTTCTGGAATCGGGCGACGGTTGCACGGGGGGATCTTCAAGGCCATAGGGCGGCGATGCACGACATCCGCCTGATCCGTGAAGATCCCGCAGCGTTCGACGCCGACCTCGCCCGCCGCGGCACACCTCCTGCCGCGGCCACCCTCCTGGCCCTCGACGAGCGCCGCCGCGCGATCGCTACCGAACTGCAGGGCGCGCAGACCCGCCGCAACGAAGCCTCGAAGATGATCGGCCAGGCCATGGCGCAGAGGGACGAGGCGACCGCGTCGGCGCTGATGGCCGAGGTCGCCGCGCTCAAGGAGAAGATGCCCTCGCTCGAAGCCGAGGCCGGGGAACTCGATGCCGCGCTCAGCGCCGCGCTGGCGGCAATTCCCAATCTCCCCGCCCCCGAGGTGCCCGAGGGTGCCGACGAGGACAGCAATATCGAGCAGCATCGCTGGGGCACCCCCCCGGCCTTCGACTTCGCCGCGCGCGAACATCCCGACTTTGCCGGTCCACTCGGGCTCGATTTCGAGTCCGCGGCGCTGATCGCGGGCGCACGCTTCGCGGTACTCAAGGGGAGCCTGGCGCGGCTTCAGCGCGCGCTGGGCACCTTCATGCTCGATCGCCAGACCGAAGCCGGCTTCACCGAGGTGATCCCGCCCCTTCTGGTCCGCGACGAGGCAATGTTCGGGACCGGACAGCTGCCCAAATTCGCGGAGGACCTGTTCCAGACCACCGATGGCCGCTGGTTGATCCCGACCGCCGAGGTGAGTCTCACCAACATGGTCCGCGAGCAGATCCTCGCCGAGGCCGACCTGCCGCTCAAGTTCACCGCGCTGACCCAATGCTTCCGCTCCGAAGCGGGCGCGGCGGGACGCGACACGCGCGGGCTGATCCGCCAGCACCAGTTCGAGAAGGTCGAGCTGGTGGCGATCACCACACCCGAGCAATCCGATGCGATCCATGAGGCGATGACCAGGGCCGCCGAAGCGATCCTCGAGCAACTGGGTCTCCCCTATCGCCGCGTCCTGCTCTGCACCGGCGACATGGGCTTCACCGCCCGCAAGACCTTCGATCTCGAAGTGTGGCTGCCCGGCCAGGCGCGCTACCGTGAGATCAGCAGCGTCTCCAACTGCGGCGACTTCCAGGCGAGGCGGATGAGCGCGCGCTACCGTCCGGCGGCCGAGGCCAAGGGCACGCGTTTCGTCCACACCCTCAACGGCTCCGGGCTCGCAGTGGGGCGGACGCTGGTCGCGCTGCTCGAAAATTACCAGCAGGCCGATGGTTCGGTCCGGATTCCCGAGCCGCTGATCCCCTATATGGGCGGACTGACCGAGCTTCGCCCGGCATGAAAATCCGGACGGCGCTCGGCTAGAAGAGCTCCTCTTCGCTGCGCGCCGGGACGAGCAAAGCAGTCCACAGCTTTTTGAGCGGTCCGATTCCCCCCGGGGTGGCATCGACTGCCAAGGCTGCTAACAGGTCGGCATGGCCCTGAAGACCGCCCGCTCGACCGCGCTGATCGCGCTGCTGCTGAATTCGGCCTGTATTCCAGCCCCCGACCGGGCCGAAACCCGCCGCCCCGCTCCGCCTTCGCGTACCGTCAAACGTCCCGCTGCCCAGGCTGCCGCGACGCCTGCGCCCGTTGCGCCGTCCGTTCAGCAGGAGCCGGTCGTACCGCCGCCGCCGGTGTCGGAGAACATACCAGTCCCGCCGCCGCCGGCGTGGCAGGTGAAGGCGGTTGCGCCATCGGCGGTTGACGTCGCATCCTCGACCTACGTCGTAAAGTCCGGTGACACATTGCGCAGGATTTCCGACCGGACCGGCGCCGGATCGGAAGCGATCGCCCGGATCAACAAGATCGGTCCTCCGTTCACGATCCGGGTCGGTCAGAAGCTGAAAATCCCCGGCGGCCGCTATCACCGCGTCGGCAAGGGTGAGACCGGCATCGCCATCTCGCGCGCCTATGGCGTCGAATGGGGCCGGATCGCCCAGCTGAACGAATTGGAGGAACCTTACATCCTGCGCGAGGGCCAGCGCCTGCTGCTGCCGAGCCGGAAGGAAGTGGCGAGCATGACCGCCGGCCAGCGGGAAGCGGCCTTCCGGCTCGATATCGAGGATCTGATCACTGGCTCCGAACCGGCGCTGGCAACGCGCGGAACCCCGAAGCCGGCAGTCGCCATCCCCAAGCCGGTCCCGCCCACCGTGACCGTGGCCGAGCCGCCACGCTTCTCCGGCCGGTTCGACTGGCCGGCGCGTGGACCGATCCTGCGCGGCTTCGGCAGGCATGCGGGCGGCCAGCAGAATGACGGGATCAACATCGGCGTCGAGCGCGGCAGCCCGATCGCGGCGGCCGCCGATGGCGTGGTCGCCTATGTCGGTCAGGACATTCCCGCCTACGGCACGCTGATCCTGCTACGTCATGGCGATGGCTGGCTGAGCGCCTATGGCTATGCCGACAGCATCACCGTCACCCGCGGCCAGAAGGTGGTACGCGGCCAGACGATCGCGAGGAGCGGCACCAGCCCGTACAACGCCGAGCCGCAGCTCCATTTCGAGATCCGCAATGGCCGCAAGCCGGTCAATCCGCTGACCTATCTGCCCTCGCGGAGCTGAAGTCGGCCGCGGGCGGCGGCGACCGCCTGACCGAGCGTTCCCTTGTAGCGGGCGCGAGGCGGACGGACGCCATGGGTGAAGAGCGTCCGCCTGATCTGCGGACTGGTCCCGGCTATGAACAGAAGGGCGCCGTGCCGCTCAGCCTTGCGGGCGATGCCCTCAATCGCGGCCGCCCCGGTTGAATCGAGCACCGGCACCGCCGAGAAGTCAATCACATAGGCGCGGGGATGCTCCCCGATGCGGTCGATCGCCGCCGACACCGCCCCCGCCGCACCGAAAAAGAAGGCGCCTGAAATGCGGTAGACTAGGATGTCGGGATCAGCGGCGACGCCGGGATCATAAAAGGTACGGCAATCGCCGGCCTCGGTGTCGGCCCGGTCCTCCTCGACGAGGATCGCGCCACGCTCGACCTCCACCGACTGCGACATGCGGTGCAGGAACAGCATGGCGCCAAGGCCGAAGCCCACCAATATCCCTGTGGACAGATCGCGAAATATGACGAGCAGGAAGGTGGCAAGCAGCACCACCGCCTCGCCGCGCGAGGCGCGGAGCAGTGTTGCGAATTCATGCTTCTCCGCCATGTTCCAGCAAACCACCGCAAGTACCGCCGCAAGCGCTGCGAGCGGAATATAGCTGGCCAGGGGTGCCGCAAGCAGCATGAACAGCAGCAGGAAAGCCGAGTGAAGCATCCCGGCCACCGGTCCGCGCGCGCCCGCCCGCACATTGGTCGCCGTCCGCGCGATCGTGCCGGTGACGCAAATGCCGCCGAACAGCGCCGATGCCATGTTCGCCACGCCCTGCGCGACCAGTTCGGCGTTGGAGCGGTGGCGCCGCCCGGTCATGCTGTCGGCCACCACCGCCGAAAGCAGGCTCTCGATGCTGCCGAGCAAGGCGAAGGCCAGCGCATCGGGCAAAACCGCCGCGATCCTTTCTATCGTCAGTGCCGGGATGTCGGGTGCCGGAAGCGAGGCCGGGATGCCTCCGAAGCGGGTACCGATCGTCTCGACGGGCAAGGCGAAATACCAGCCCAGCAGCGCCGCGGCGCCGATCGCGACCACGAAGGCCGGCCAATGTGGCCGGAAATGGCGGATCGCGACGATGACGGCGATGGACAGCAGCGCGACCGCTATCGCCGTCATATTGGCCGATGGCAGCGCCGCGCCGATTGCTCGGAGCTTTGGGATGATGGCGCCGGGCTCCCCACCCTCGATCGTCATCCCCATCAGATCACGGAGCTGGCTGGCGAAGATCACCACCGCGATGCCCGAAGTGAAACCCACCGTCACCGGATAGGGGATATATTTGATGAACGTACCGAGCCGCAGCAGCCCCACCGCGACCATGATCACGCCCGAGAGCATGGTCGCGAGGATCAGGCCATCGATGCCGTGGCGCGCCACGGTCGCCGCAACGAGCACGATGAACGCCCCGGCCGGGCCGCCGATCTGGAAACGGCTACCGCCGAGCAAGGAGACGATGAAGCCGCCGAAGATTGCCGCATATAGCCCGCGATCGGGAGTTACCCCCGAAGCTATGGCGATCGCCATCGACAGCGGCAGGGCGACGATCGCGACGGTGAAGCCCGCGACGGTGTCGGCCCTGAGGTCCGCGAACCGGTATTGTTCGCGCAATATGGTGACGAGCTTCGGAGTGAAGAGCTCGATGAATTCCGGCTTTCTCGATCGGGCGACCATCGCGTTGCGTCTTCCTGCCGCGTGGGCGGCGGAGCCGCCGGCTTCATTGCCCGGCGGCTGCCGTCGCAAATTCCTCAGTTCGATTTACCTGCTGCGCCTTTCGCGCGTTTCAGCCGCACACCGCGCCCGCTTCCGCTGCTCGGCGCATTGTCGCCGATCAGTTCGACGCCGGCCGCATCGAACGCCTCGACGATCTTGGTCAGCGTGTCGATGGCGCCCCGCACCATGTCCTCGCTGGCCTCCATTCGCTGAATGGTCGGGACCGATACGCCCGAAAGCTGGGCCAGCCGGCGCTGGTCGATTCCCAACAGGGCTCGGGCCGCCCGCATCTGCGACGCTGTTATCATGAGCTCCTCACTGCTCATGCCTTATTATCGCCCTCATAACTAATGTCTAGGACATTAATATCCAGGGAAGAGATATCATGATCGGCGTTGCTTAGGTCGATGGGGAACGGACGAACCTTTTACATGCCATCGGCCCTCGCAATTCGCACTGAAAACGCCTATGTGCGCGCGCTCCATGGCAATCGAACTCCCCTCCCCGCCGAAGGTCGGCATGGTGTCGCTCGGCTGTCCCAAGAATCTCGTCGACAGCGAACGCATTCTTACCAAGCTCCGCTCGGACGGCTATGGACTATCGCCCGATTATGCCGGAGCGGACATCGTGCTGGTCAACACCTGCGGTTTTCTCGACAGCGCCAAGGAGGAGAGTCTCGAAGCGATCGGCGAGGCGATCGCCGAGCATGGTCGGGTGATCGTCACGGGCTGCATGGGCGACGAAGCGGCCAGGATCCGCGAGCGCTTTCCGCAGGTCCTGGCCATCAGCGGAGCACAGCAATATGACGCGGTGGTCGGCGCGGTGCATGAGGCGGCACCGGTAACCCCCTCGCCCTATGTCGATCTGGTGCCCGAAGCCGGGCTCAAGCTGACCCCGCGCCATTACAGCTATTTGAAGATTTCGGAGGGCTGCAACCATCGCTGCAGCTTCTGCATCATCCCCTCGATCCGCGGCGACCTGGTCAGCCGGCGTCCCGACGCCATTCTGCGCGAGGCCGAGAAGCTCGTCGCCGCGGGCACGCGCGAGCTGCTGGTGATCAGCCAGGATACGTCGGCCTACGGGCTCGACCTCAGGCATAAGAACTTTCCGCTGAAGGGCGGCGGCGAGGTCCGCGCGCACATGACCGATCTGAGCCGCGAGTTGGGCAAGCTCGGCGCCTGGGTAAGGCTCCATTATGTCTATCCCTATCCGCACGTCGACCACGTCGTCCCGCTGATGGCCGAGGGGCTGGTGCTTCCCTATCTCGACATCCCCTTTCAGCACGCCTCGCCCCGCATACTGAAGGCGATGAAGCGCCCCGCCAATGACGCCAAAGTGCTCGAACGGCTCTCCGCCTGGCGATCGATCTGCCCCGACATCGCGGTGCGCTCCTCTTTCGTGGTCGGCTTCCCGGGTGAAACCGAGGAGGATTTCCGGTATCTGCTCGATTGGCTCGACGAGGCCCAGCTCGATCGGGTCGGAGCCTTCCGCTTCGAACCCGTCGCCGGTGCCGCCGCCAACGATCTCCCCGGAGCGGTACCCGAGGCTGTCAAGGAAGAGCGCTACGCGCGCATCATGGAGAAGACCGCCGCCATTTCGGCAGCGAAGCTCGAGGCGAAAATCGGGCGCACGCTGGATGTGATCATCGACCTGGTCGACGATGAGGGCGGCGCAACCGGCCGATCGAAGGCTGATGCGCCCGAAATCGACGGCGAGGTCCATCTGCGCGATGCCGCCGGTCTGGCGCCGGGCGATTTCGTTCGGGTCGAGATCGAGGAGGCCGACGACCATGACCTATTCGGCGTGCCAATTGGGCGATAGCGTTTCGATACCGGCCGCCATGACCGCCCTCACGCGGAATTTTCTGCATCCGTACCGATCGAGCCTTGAGCTCAGGCCATCGGCGGCAATTTGTCGATCAGCTTGTCGAGCGTTAGCGGATAATCTCTGAGACGAATTCCCGTTGCGTTGTAGATTGCGTTGGCAATCGCCGCACCTGCCCCGCAAATGCCGAGCTCGGCGACGCCCTTGGCCTTCATCGGAGAGCTTTTCTCGTCAAGTTCCGCGACGAAGAACACGTCCTGTTCCGGAATGTCGGCGTGAACGGGGACATGATATTCGGCGAGGTCGTGGTTGACGAAGAAGCCGAAGCGCCCGTCGACGACCAGTTCTTCCATCAGCGCCGCGCCGACCCCCATCGTCATGGCGCCGATCGCTTGGCTGCGCGCGGTCTTGGGGTTGAGGATGCGGCCTGCCGCGAACGCTCCGCCCTGTCGGCGGACCCGCACCTCGCCCGTGGCGGCATCGACCCCCACCTCGCAGAAATGCGCGCCGAAGGTCGCCTGGGCGAAGCGTTTGGTGAGATCGCCGAACTCGATCTTGTCCTCGATGCTGACGCCTTCGCTCCCCGCCGCCTCGCCAAGCCTGATCCGGCGGTTGCCCGCGACGACGTGGCCGTCGATGAAATCGACATCCTCGGCGTTGAACCCCGCCTTCTGCGCGATCGCGCGGCGGAGCGCATCACAGGCGACATAGACACCCGCGGTCGAGCAGTTGCCGCCGAATTGTCCGCCCGATCCGGCGGACACGGGGAAGAGGCTGTCCCCGAGCTTCACCACCACCTCGTCGATCGGAACGCCGAGCATCTCTGCCGCCGTCTGCGCGATGATCGTATAGCTGCCGGTGCCGATATCGGTCATGTCGGTCTCGATCGTCACCTGGCCCTTGCCGTCGACGCTGGCCCGCGCGGCCGACGGCACCGCCACGTTGTTGCGGAAGGCGGCGGCCATGCCCATGCCGACCAGCCAGCGTCCGTCGCGCACCTGGCCGGGCGTCGGATTGCGGCGGGACCAATCGAAGCGCTTTGCCCCGATCCGCAGGCATTCGACGAATTTTCGACTTGAGAAGGGACGTTCCGGCCCCTGCTCAGGATCATATTGGATGTCGTTGCGGATCCGCAGCTCGACCGGATCGATGCCCAGTTTCTCGGCCAGTTCGTCCATCGCGACCTCCAGCGCGAGCATCCCCACCGCCTCTCCCGGGGCGCGCATCGCATTGCCTTCGGGCAAGTCGAGATGAATGAGATGGTGCGCGGTCATGCGGTGCTCGCCGCGATAGAGCAGCCTGGTCTGCGCAGCGCCGAACTCGGCGCTGCCGCCCGACAGGTTGCCCGACCAGCATTCGTGCCCAATCGCTTCGATCACACCGTCCCTGTTCGCGCCGATCCGGATGCGCTGGATCGTGGCGGGCCGATGCACGGTGTTATTGGCGAGTTGCGGCCGCGCCAGCGCGACCTTGACCGGGCGCCCTGCCGCCCGCGCGCCCAGCGCCGCCAGCAGCGCATCCGACCGGACCCACAGCTTGGCACCGAAGCCGCCGCCGATGAAGGGTGAAACGACCCGGATATTCTCCCTGGGGATGGCGAGCGTCTGCGACATGTCCCGCACCGCCCAGGCGATCATCTGGTTCGACGTCCAGAGCGTCAGCTTGTCGCCCTCCCACGCGGCGGTGGTGGCGTGCGGCTCCATCATCTGATGGCTCTGGTCGGGGGTAGTGTAGCGCTCGTCGAGCTTGATTTCCGCTCTTGCGAAACCGCCGGTGAAATCGCCAGCGGCTGTCATAGCCTCGCCCGGAGGTCCAAGGGGCGCCTCCATCGCATCAGACAGATGCCTCGCCAGATCGAACCGCCCATCGCCATGGGCATAATCGACCCGCAGCAAGCGGGCCGCGTAGCGCGCCTGCTCGATCGTTTCGGCCACGACCAGCGCTATCGCCTGGTCATAATGCTCGATCACCGGGCCGCCGAGCAAGGCCGCACTGTGCGTCTTCGCCTTCCTGAGCGGCCCGACATTGGCGGCGGTGACCACCGCGATCACGCCCGGAGCGGTCTCCGCCTCGTGGCTGTCGATCGAGCGGATGCGGCCCTTGGCGATCGCCGACCCCACGATCCAGCCATAGGCGGCGTCGGGTGCGACATCCTGGCGCTCATAGGCATAGCGTGCGGTGCCGGTGACCTTAAGCGGTCCGTCGATACGATTATGCGGATGGCCGATCACGCGCTGGCGATCGACCGGATTGGCGGCGGCGGGGGTATCGAACTTCATGCCTCGCCCTCCGCCAGAACCGCGTTCAGCGCGCGCCGGAGCAAGGTCAGCTTGAACGCGTTCTGCTCGGTGGTCCGCGCGCCGAGCGTCACCGACGCGGCGATGGCGTCGGCACCTTTCAGCTTCTCGGCGGCCTCGACCCGCCAGGGTTTGTGCGCGACTCCGCCAAAGGCGAAACGCTGCCCCTCAGGCCCGACCACCGCCGCGACCGAGACGAGGGCAAAGGCGTAGGAGGCCCGATCGCGCACCTTGCGATAGACATGACGGCCGCCGATCGGGGGCGGCAGAACCACTCCGGTGACCAGCTCGTCCGGGGCGAGCGCGGTCTCGATGTGCGGGGTCTTGCCGGGAAGAAGATGGAAGTCGGCGATGGGAATGGCGCGGCTGTGGCCATCGGGCCGTACCGTCTCGACCGTCGCGTCGAGCAGCCGCATCGCCACCGCCATGTCGGAAGGATGAGTGGCGATACAGGCGTCGCTGGTTCCCATGATCGCGTGCCCTCGGTTTGCGCCTTTCAGCGCCGAACAGCCGGAGCCGGGCTTGCGCTTGTTGCATGGCATGGCGGTGTCGTAAAAATAGGGACAGCGGGTGCGCTGGAGCAGATTGCCGGCGGTCGTCGCCTTGTTGCGGAGCTGGCCCGAGGCCCCCGACACCAGCGCCCGTGACAGCACCGCATAATCGCGGCGCACATGTTTGTCCGCCGCGAGATCGGTGTTGCGGACCAGGGCACCTATCCGCAGCCCGCCCATCTCGGTCTTCTCGATCTTGTCGAGGCCGAGATGATTGACGTCGATCAGGTGGGCCGGGGTCTCGACCTGCAATTTCATCAGGTCCAGCAGATTGGTGCCCCCCGCGATGAAACGCGCGCCCGGATGCGCGGCGGCGGCCTTCGCGGCCTCGACCGGATCGGCGGCACGGTGATAGGTGAACGGCCTCATGCGCGCTCCCTTCCGCCCACGTCACGGATTGCGGCGACGATGTTGGGATAAGCGGCGCAGCGGCAGATGTTGCCGCTCATCCGCTCCCGGACCTCGGCATCCGAAAACGCGATGTCCATCAGGTCCGCACTGGCGTGGCTCGGGACACCCTGCTTGATCTCGTCGAGCATCGCCACCGCCGAGCAGATCTGGCCCGGTGTGCAATAGCCGCACTGATAGCCGTCATGCTCGACAAAGGCCTTCTGGAGCGGATGCATGTCGTCGGGGGTACCCAACCCCTCGATGGTGGTGACGTCTTCCCCGTCATGCATGACGGCGAGCGTCAGGCAACTGTTGATCCGCCGCCCCTCAACGATCACCGTGCAGGCGCCGCACTGGCCGTGATCGCAACCCTTCTTGGAGCCGGTCAGATGGAGATGTTCGCGCAACGCGTCGAGCAGCGTGGTGCGAGGATCGAGCGTCAGGCCGCGTTCCTTGCCGTTGACCCTCAGCCGGACCGGCATTTGCGGTGTCTGCGGCGCCTTCGGAGGCGGCCCGGCTTCCAGCGGGGACCCAGCGGAGACGCTTGCCGCGGTCGCGGCTCCAGCCGCCAGCACGGTACGCCGCGTCATTCCTTCGCCCCCATCAAAGATCGCATCTGGCTGCATCGCCCCGCCCCGATTGGAAGTTGCCGTGCAAGGCAACCAGCGGCGGCAGCGATCGTTCCCGAGAATATGCCGTCGGCGCGACGTCGGCGCAACGGATCTGCCGTATCAGCGGCATAGTCGAGCGCGCAAGCGGCTTCCTTGTTTCCCCGGTAGCGGGAACGATACTAGCCCCACAGCCTGCTGGGCGCTGGATAGGCGACACCGCGTTCGAACCGCACCGGATCGTCCCGGTCCTTCGCCAGCAGCAGCGGACCGTCGATATCCACCCAGCGCGCCTGCTGCGCGAGTAGTATGGCGGGAGCGATGCCGAGCGAGGTCGAAAGCATGCAGCCGACCATCAAGTCGAGTCCGGCGTCACGCGCGGCGGCGGCCAACGCCAACGCTTCGGTCAGGCCTCCTGCCTTGTCGAGCTTGATGTTGATCGCGGCATAGCGGCCGACGCAGCGGGCTAGATCGGCCCGGTCCTGACAACTTTCGTCCGCGCAGAGCGGGATCGGCGACACCACGGTATCGAGCAGATGATCTTCGCCGGCCCGGACCGGTTGCTCGATCAGCTCGACGCCATAGGGAAGAAGCGCGGCCGCCTGGGCGGCTACGTCATGCTCCGTCCAACTCTCGTTGGCGTCGACGATAAGCCTGGCATTGGGCGCGCCGCGCCGAACCGCCGCGACCCGCTCGATATCCCCCACGCCAGCCAGCTTGAGCTTGAGCAGCGGATAGGATGCGGCGGCCTTGCGCGCATCCTCCTCCATCCGTTCCGGCTGCCCGAGGGAGATGGTGAAGGCCGATTGCAGCGGGCGCGGCTCGTCGACACCGGCAAGCGCCCAGGCTGGACGACCCTCACGCTTTGCCTCGATGTCCCACAGCGCGCAGTCGATCGCGTTGCGCGCAGCCCCGCGCGGCATGAGCCGGAGCAGATCGGCCCGTCCAGCCCCTTCGCGGATCTCGCCGGCCATGGCGCGTGCCTGGGCGAGAACGGTTTCGGCCTTTTCGCCATGATAATAGATCGCGGTGGCTTCGCCCCGGCCCACATGATTCCCGTCGCTGAGCTCGACGAGGACGGTTTCGACATGGGTCTTGGCGCCGCGCGCGATCACGAAACTCCCGGCCACCGGCCAGGTTTCGATCCGCGCAACCAGACTCCTCGCCCGCATCAACGGCCGGACGCCATCAGGTGAGCGTCGCCCCGTTGGCCCGGCTGCGCGGAATGGCGCGAGGCTGCGGATCGGGCCAATAGGCGCGCGGCAGGATTCGCCCCTTCCGATCGAACGCGGCCTTGATCTCGGGACGGGCGAGGAAGGCGATCCACAGCTCCCGCAGCCGAGACGGCGACGGAGCCCATAGCGAGGCGGCGGGCTGAAACTGCACAAGAAGATCCCCCGCCACGCCATTGTCCTCGAACGCCTTGACGGCGAGCCGCGATGCCTCCGCGTCGCGCTTGGCGCACAGCAGCGCTTCGATCGCCGCGGGCTGGTTCTGGTCGGCGCGTTGCTTGATCACCTGTATCGCGCTGTTCGCCTCGGCTGTGCGGCCCAGCGCGGCCAGCGTGCAGATCTCGGTTCGATCGAGCCAGAGCTTGCCGAGGTCGGTCAGCAGGTCGCCCGCCTTGGTACGGGCGTCACGCGCCACCGCGAGCGCCGCTGCCGGCCGGCCGATCTCGTCGAGAAACTCGGCGTAGCTCACCAGGGCGGTCGACGCGGCAGGGGCCCGCCGGAGATCGATCGTCATAAAAGAGGCCAGAAGCCGGTCGACCTCATCGTTGCGCCGCAGCGCCGCCAGCGCGCGCGCGCGATAGAGAACCGTCCGGACGGCATCCCGGCTGATTCCGTCGGTCACGCGAAGACCATCGGTCAGATCGAGCACGTCCTGATAGCGACCCAGCAGGAGCATGGCGTTGGCGGCATCGCGCAGCGCAGCCTCGGAATCGGGGGAATTGCCAAACAACGCCAGCTTGTCGCGCGCGAAGCGATCGACCGACGTTCCGCTCGCCGGGCCCAGCCGCGCTTCGATCGCCGGCCAGAGCTTGGCATAGTGCCGGTCGATCACCATCGCCGACAGCCGTTCGGGCTGATCGATTCGCTCGAGAAGACCTTCGGCCTCGGCTGTCTCGCCCTGATGGATCAGCGCGTCGATCGCCCCTTCGGTGAAGCCTATTCGCAATTCGGGGATGTCGGCCGGCTCCCAATCGGCCCGGGCCAGCGCGATCAGCATCCGGGAGCGTGCCTCGTCGGCATGATCCTCGGCCAGCTTCATTGAAATCGACCGTACCGCCGACCCGGTCAGCACATCGAGCGAGTGTGGCGAGGTATCGGCGAGCGTCGCGATTTGATCGGCGGCGTCGGTGAAACGATTTTCGTCGGCGGCGATCAGCACCCCGACCGCCTTGATCATGCCGTCGCGCGGCATCGCCTTGGCCAGCTCCTGGTGGACCGGGCGAAGTTCGTGGCCCCGGCCTTCCGCTCCGAGGCAGATAAGCCGCATCCGCTGAACAAGAATGCGCTCGGGCCCTGGCTCCAGCCCAGGAACGACAGGATCAAGCGCGCGAAGCACACCGGCGCAATCCTCGCGGCCGGAGGCTTCCTGCGCCTTGACGATCGCGGTGGCGACATTGGCGTCGACTCGGCTGTTTTGAGCCCGGGCAGGACCGATGAAAGCCAGCGCGAGCGCAAGCGAAAGAAGCAGGGCAGGCCCCCTAGCGGGCATGTGCCGCGATCCAGTCGTCGACGACCGGAGCGATCTGTTCGCGCCAGCGCCGTCCGTTGAAGATGCCGTAGTGGCCGACCTTGGCCACCATCAGATATCTCTTTTCGGCCTCGGGCAGAGCGGTGGCGAGCGTCAGCCCCGCCTTGGTCTGGCCAAGCCCGGAAATGTCGTCGCGCTCACCCTCGATGGCGAGCAGGCTGACATCGGTGATCGCCGCCGGGTCGATCTTGCGGCCGCGATGCATGAACTCACCCTTCGGCAGAAGATGGCGCTGGAACACCGCGTCGATCGTCTGAAGGTAGAATTCCTCGGTCATGTCGCAGACCGAACGATATTCGTCATAGAAGGCCTTTGTCGCGTCGGCGCTTTCCTCGTCGCCCTCGACCAGATGCTTGAACATGCTCCAGTGGCTGACCAGGTGATTGCCGAGATTCATCGCCATGAAGCCGGAAAGCTGAAGGAAACCCGGATAGACCTTCCGACCGGAGCCCGGATAGAAGACCGGCACCGTGTGAATGACGTTCTGCTCGAACCAAGCCAGTGGGCGCTGGGTCGCGACGGTGTTGACCGCCGTCGGCGCCTTGCGGGTATCGATCGGGCCACCCATCATCGTCAGCGTGACGGGCCGGCACGGATTCTTGTCGGCCGACATCAAGGCCGTCGCCGCATAAGCCGGCACCGCGGGCTGGCAGACGGCGAGCATATGCGTCCCCGGCCCGATCTTCTCGAGAAATTCGATCAGATAATCGATGTAATCGTCGAGGTCGAACCGGCCGTCCGCCACCGGCACCATCTTCGCGTCGCGCCAGTCGGTGATGTAGACATCATGACCGATTATCATCCGTTCGACCGTACCGCGCAGCAGCGTCGCATAATGGCCCGACATCGGCGCCACCATCAGCAGCTTCGGCTGACCGGTAATGCCCCTGCGGCGGAAGCGTTTGAGCTGCCCGAACGGCTTGCGGAGGATGATCTCCTCGGTGACGGGCACCTTCTCACCATCGATCTCGACCTCGGTGAAACCGAAATTGGGCTTGCCACGCGAGGCGGAGGCATGCGCGAACACGTCCAGGCCCGAGGCCATGATCGGCGCCATGTTGCTGTAGGAGAGCGGATTGAGCGGATTTTTAAGCCATTGGCCGTGGAGGTCGGCCCAGGCGCTCGCTGCGGACATCAGGGAACGCTGAAATTCATAGGCATTATAAAGCATCAAGCTCTCCGAGACGGCGGCCCACGCCCTTACGTCTTAATCCGCGCTTCGCACAATGCGAAGGATGCAATCGTAACATGGGCGTGATGTGGGAATAGCATCCGCGAATTGCCAGATGGTAAAGGCCTTCCCATCCCGGCCGGGCGCCGGAATCCACTGGCTGACGGCCATGGCGGCAATTGAGTACGGACCCCAGCCCTGATAGTGCGCCGATATGGCCAGACGACGCGACACCAACGAACCCGCCAGCCGCAAGATCGGCGATCTGGCGATGGTCTGGCGTTTCGCGCTGGCCTATCCCAGCCGGATCGCCGCCGCGCTGATCGCCCTTGTGGTCGCCGCCGCCGCGACGCTGGCGATTCCCGGCGGGTTCAGGCTCGTCATCGACAAGGGCTTCATTGCCTCGGGCGGCGATGTCGGCCCCTATTTCCGCTATCTGCTGCTCATCGTCGTGATTCTCGCGGTGGCCACCGCGACCCGATATTATTTCGTAACCTGGATAGGCGAACGGGTGATCGCCGATATCCGCATGGCGGTACAGACCAATCTGCTGCGTCAGGCCCCCCGCTTTTTCGAGGTGAATCGCCCGTCGGAAATCGCCTCGCGGCTTACCGCCGACACCGCCGTCATCGAGCAGGTGGTGGGCGCTGCCGTGTCGATCACGCTGCGCAACCTTGTGCTGTCGGTCGGCGGGATCATCTATCTGTTCGCGCTCGCGCCTAAGCTGGCGGCAATGCTGGTGATCGGCATTCCGCTGATTCTACTGCCACTGATATTGTTCGGCCGGCATATCCGCACGCTCTCCAAGAGCACGCAGGACCGGATTGCCGACGTCGGCGCCACCGTCGCGGAGACATTGGGCGCGATGAAGATCGTCCAGGCATTCGGCCAGGAAGGGCGCGAGGCCGAGCGCTTCGCGAACGTCGTCACGGCCAGCTTCCTGACCAGCCGGCGGCGTATCCGCACCCGCGCGGTCATGACGGGTATCGTCATCGCGCTGATCTTCGGTTCGATCACGATGGTGATGTGGCAGGGCGCGGTAGACGTCGCATCGGGGCGCATGTCGGGCGGCTCGATCGCGGCCTTCATCCTGACCGGCGCGCTGGTCGCGGGCGCATTGGGCGCGCTGGCTGAGGTTTATGGCGATATCGTCCGCGGCGCGGGCGCGGCCGCCCGCCTCTCGGAACTACTCAACGCCCAGCCCGAGATTCACTCGCCGGCCCATCCGGTCGCCCTGCCCCTGCCGCCGCGCGGCAGGCTGGAGTTCGACCGGGTGAGGTTCCGTTACCCCACCCGGCCCGAGGTGCTCGCGCTCGACGATATCAGCCTGATCATCGAGCCTGGCGAGATGGTCGCGGTGGTCGGGCCGTCGGGCGCCGGCAAATCGACCATCCTCCAACTCGCCCAGCGCTTCTATGACCCCGAGAGCGGTGCGATCCGGCTCGACGGGGTGGCTTTGCCCGACGCCGATCCTGCCGACATCCGATCGAGGCTCGCAGTCGTGCCGCAAGAGACTGTGATCTTCGGCGCTTCGGCACGCGACAATCTGCGTTATGGGCGCTGGGACGCCGACGACGCGGCGATCTGGGCCGCCGCGGAGGCGGCCAACGCCGCCACCTTCCTGCGGGCGCTGCCACAGGGGCTCGACAGCTTCCTCGGCGAAGCCGGAGCGCGGCTGTCGGGCGGCCAGCGCCAACGGATCGCGATCGCCCGCGCGCTGCTGCGCGACGCGCCGCTGCTCCTGCTCGACGAGGCGACGTCAGCGCTCGACGCCGAATCGGAGCGACTCGTCCAGGACGCGCTCGACCGGCTCATGGAGAACCGCACCACGATCGTCATCGCGCACCGCCTGGCCACCGTCCGCGCGGCCGACCGGATCATCGTGATGGATCAGGGGCGGATCGTAGAACAGGGGACACATCAGACCCTGAGCGCGCGCGAGGGGCTCTATGCCCGTTTGGCACGACTCCAGTTCCACGATGTGACGGCGTGACCATCCGCCCCGACCGAGCGGGGGGAAGCTTCGCGGGCGCGGTGACGGCGCGCCCCGCCTTGCCCTTTTCCCCCTATGCCTTGAAGCTTCCGTCGAGCAGCTTGATGATGGCCGAGAAGTCCTTGCCGCCGCCGCCGAGATTGGCGAAGGCCTGGTACAGACTCTCGGCATGGCTCCCCATCGGCACGCTCGCGCCGGCGCCGTGCGCCGCCTCGACGGCGAGCTTGAGGTCCTTGAGCATCAGCGCCGCCGCGAAGCCGCCCTCATAGCCGCGGTCGGCGGGACTGTCGGGCCCGACGCCGGGCACCGGACAGTAGCTGGTCATCGACCAGCTCTGGCCGCTGGCTTTGGACGAGATATCGAAGAAGGTCCGAAGGTCGAGGCCGAGCTTCTCCGCCAAAGCGAAGGCCTCGCAGGTCGCGACCATCGTCGCGCCGAGAATCATGTTGTTGACGATCTTCGCGGCCTGTCCGGATCCGCTGGCGCCGGCATGGATCACCGCCTTGCCCATCAGCGACAGGATCGGCTCGGCCCGACGGAAATGTTCGGCGCTGCCCCCGACCATGAAGGTCAACGTGCCGGCATTGGCCGCGGCGATGCCGCCCGACACCGGCGCGTCCACCATCGCCAGCCCCTTCGCGCCGGCGGCGACGCCAACCGCCCTCGCCGTGGCGATGTCGATCGTCGAACAGTCGATCAGCAGCGCGGAGGCGGGGGCGGCATCGAATATCTCACCTTCGTAGACCGAGCGGACATGCTGCCCTGCGGGCAGCATCGAGACGACGGCCTCCGCGTCGGCGACCGCTTCGGCCGTCGAGCCGGTGGCGACGCATCCCGTCGCCGCCGCGCGATCGAGCGCATCCTTCGATAAATCGAAGGCGCGGACCTCATGACCTTTTTTTGCGAGGTTGGCGGCCATTCCGCCGCCCATATTGCCGAGCCCGATAAAGCCGATCCGCGCCACGATCACTCGCCCGTCCAGTTGCCGGGGCGCTTTTCGACGAAGGCGACCATGCCTTCGCCCTTGTCGGCGGTCGAGCAAAGACCATTGAAGACGCGCCGCTCGAACAGCAGGCCGGACGCGAGCGTCGTCTCGAAGGCCTGATTGACCATCTCCTTGCCGGCCATCGCGGCGAGAGGTGGCATAGCGGCGATCGTCCGCGCCATCTTGAGCGCTTCATCGAGCAGCTCCGCGGCGGGTACGACCTTGCTGACCAGCCCACCACGCTCGGCTTCGGTCGCATCCATCATCCGGCCGGTCAGGCACATGTCCATCGCTTTCGACTTGCCGACCGCGCGGGTCAGCCGTTGCGAGCCGCCCATGCCCGGCGCGACGCCAAGCTTGATCTCGGGCTGACCAAACCTGGCATTGTCGGCGCAGATCATGATGTCGGCCATCATCGCCAGCTCGCAGCCGCCACCCAGCGCGAAGCCCGCCACCGCCGCAATCCACGGCTTGCGTGTGGCGGCGACGCGATCGAACGCGCCGAAAAAATTCTCGCCGAACATCTGTGGGAAGCCTTTGGGCTGCATCTCCTTGATGTCGGCGCCCGCTGCGAAGGCCTTCTCGCTCCCCGTCAGGATGGCGCAACGCTGTGCGCGGTCGGCATCGAACGTGGCGAAGGCGTCGACCAGATCGTGCATCACTTGCGAATTCAGCGCGTTGAGCGCCTCAGGCCGGTTGAGTCGAATGATCGTCACCGGACCCTGGGTCTCGACGAGGATGGTTTCATGGGACATTGGCAATCCTTTTCAATATCTGGCCTTTCAGGCGTTGGGCAGAGGCGTCCACGCCTCTTCGGGCGGAAGGGGTTCGAAGATCGCGTCGATATCCGCTTCGCCGACCTCGGCCGCGGTGGGCGGGTTCCAGCGGGGCGCATTGTCCTTATCGATAATCAACGCCCGGACGCCCTCGACAAAGTCGGGCCGCTGGACGACATGCGCGGCAACCGCATATTCGAGCTTCATCTCCTCGGCGAAATCCTCGATTCTCGCGGCTTCGGCGAGAAGGCGAAGCACGACCTTGCAGGTCTGCGGCGATTTGGTGTCGAGCGTCTTGAGGGTGGCGAGCGCCCATTCGCCGCCGTCGGCCGCCAATGCGGCCAATATGTCCTCGTAGCGGTCCGATGCGAACAGCCGATCGATATCGTCGCGCCGATCGAGGATCGGCGCCGGCGGAATCGCCGTTACCGCGCTGCGCAACGCCGCGTCGAGAGCCTGGGGATTGCCGAGGATCGCGCTCTTGAGCACCTCGACATCTTCGCCGGCAACATAATGGGTACCGAGCGCCAGCGCCAGGCATTCGGCGCCGTTGAGCCGTGCGCCGGTCAGCCCGACATATCGGCCGCTGCGGCCTGGCATGCGCGACAGATAGCGTCCACCGCCGACATCGGTGAACAGGCCAATCCCGGTCTCCGGCATCGCGTACATGGTGCGATCGGTCACGATGCGAACGGAGCAAGGCTGCGAGAGTCCGACGCCGCCGCCCATGGTGACCCCGTCCATGAACGCGATGGTCGGCTTGGCGTAAGTGAACAGGAGATGGTTGAGACGATATTCCTCATGAAAGAAGGCGCGTGCCGCCTCTCCTCCGGAAGCGGAGCTTTCGGCCAGCATGCGGATGTCTCCCCCCGCGCAGAAGCCCCTGCCCTCGGCATGATCGATCATCACCAGATCAACCATGCGGTCCGTCGTCCAAGCGGTGAGCGCCGCGATCATCGCGGTGCACATTTCACGGGTCAGCGCGTGGAGCACCTTGGGCCGGTTAAGCCGAATGCGGCCGGTGCGGCCCTCCACGAAGGTAAGAACATCCTGGGTCATCGGCGCAACATGTCCCGGCTGGTGATCAGACGCATGATCTCGTTGGTGCCCTCGAGTATCCGGTGGACGCGCAGGTCGCGCCAGATCCGCTCGATCGGATAATCCCGGAGATAGCCATAGCCTCCGTGGAGCTGGAGCGCACGATCGGCGACCGACGAACCGGTATCGGTGGCGAAGCGTTTGGCCATCGCCGCGAAGCGGGTCTTGTCGGGGGCGTTGGCGGTCACCTTGGCGGCGGCGGTGTAGAGCAGCATGCGGGCAGCCTGGAGTTCGGTTTCCATGTCGGCCAGGGTGAACTGGATCGACTGGAAATCGGCGATGGCCTGCCCGAACTGCTTGCGCTGCTTTGTATGGGCGACAGTCTCGTCAAGGCAGCGTTGGGCGCCACCGAGGGAACAGGCTCCAATGTTGAGTCGGCCGCCGTCGAGGCCGGCCATCGCGATGCGAAAGCCTTCACCCTCGGCGCCGACGCGGTTGGCGACGGGGACGCGGACCTCATCGAAATTCACCTGCGCGGTCGGCTGCGAATGCCAGCCCAGCTTCTTCTCCTGCGCGCCGAAGCTGACGCCGGGCATGTCCTTCTCGATGACCAGGCAGCTGATCCCCTTGGGTCCATCCTCGCCCGTGCGGACCATCGTCACATAGACTTCATTCTGACCGCCTCCGGAAATGAAGGCTTTCGAGCCGCTGACGACATAGTCATCGCCTTCGCGGCGGGCCCTGGACTTGAGCGCGGCGGCGTCCGAACCCGCGCCGGGTTCGGTCAGGCAATAGGAGGCGATCCGTTCGCAGGCGATCAATGAGGGCAGATAACGCCGCTTCATGTCGGCTGAGCCGAAGCAATCGATCATCCAGGTCGCCATATTGTGGATCGAGATGAAGGCCGACGTCGATGGACAGCCATAGGACATCGCCTCCATGATCAGCGCCGCCTCGAGCCGGCCGAGGCCGATGCCGCCCGATTCCTCGGACACATAGATGCCGCCGAAGCCGAGCGCCGCCGCCGCCTCGATCGTCTCGCGCGGGAAGGTAAGGTGCTCGTCCCATCCGGCCGCGAACGGCGTGATCGCATCGGCGGTGAACTTTCGCGCCGTCTCCTGGATCGCGCGCTGCTCGTCGGTCAGTTCGAACTGGTTGGACATGTGCGGTCCTCCAACGGCTGTGCGCCCTCCCCTCTACCATGCCGCGGACGGCCCGCTCCCCGTGCGGGGAGAAACATGTTCTACCCCATCGTCGGGATGATGAAAGCGCTGTCGCCGGCGCCGCCATCGGGCCAGCGCTGAGTGACTGTCTTCATCCTGGTGTAGAAGCGGACACCTTCCATGCCATATTGGTTGTGATCGCCGAACCCCGAGCGTTTCCAGCCGCCGAAGCTGTGATAGGCGACCGGCACGGGGATCGGCACGTTGACACCTACCATGCCGACCTGGACCCGCCGGGCAAACTCGCGCGCGACATGGCCGTCGCGGGTGAACAGTGCGACGCCATTGCCGTAGCCATGATCGCTCGGCAGCGCGAGCGCCTCCTCGAAGGTCGTGGCGCGAACGATCTGGAGGACGGGGCCGAAGATCTCTTCCTTGTAGGTCCTCATCGTCGGCGTGACGCGATCGAACAGGGTCGGGCCAACGAAGAAGCCCTTCTCATGCCCCTGCAGATTGAAGCCGCGGCCGTCGATCACCAGTTCGGCGCCCTCTTCGACGCCCATCCGGATGTAATTCTCGATCCTGGCCTTGTGCGCTGCGGTGATCACCGGACCGTAATGCGCATCCTTGTCGGTCGACACACCGACGCGCAGCGCCTCTATGGCGGGGATCAGCTTGGCGCGCAGGCGCTCGGCGGTTTCGTCGCCGACCGGCACGACGACTGGGAGTGCCATGCAGCGCTCGCCAGCCGAGCCGAAGGCGGCGCCGCAGATATCGTCGACCGCGTGATCGAGATCCGCGTCGGGCATGATGATGCCGTGGTTCTTGGCGCCGCCCATCGCCTGGACACGCTTACCGGCGGCGGCGCCGCGCTGGTAGACATAATGGGCGACGTCCGACGAGCCGACGAAGCTGACCGCTGAGATGGCGGGATGATCGAGGATCGCATCGACCATCACCCTGTCGCCATGGACGACCTGGAGAATGCCGTCGGGGAGGCCGGCTTCCTTCATCAGCTCGGCGAGACGCACCGGCACCGAGGGGTCACGCTCGGACGGCTTGAGGATGAAGGCGTTGCCCACGGCGATCGCCACGCCGAACATCCACATCGGGATCATCGCCGGGAAGTTGAATGGGGTGATGCCCGCGACGATGCCGAGCGGCTGGCGCATCGAATAGACATCGATGCCCGGACCGGCGCCGGCGGTATATTCGCCCTTCAGCGCGTGCGGGATGCCGCAGGCGAACTCGATCACCTCGA
>CAMLSA010000036.1 GCA_946482655.1 uncultured Sphingomonas sp.
TCGTGCCTCTACGGCATCGGCTCGGTCGAGACCTATTCGGCGATGATCTTCGACCTGAAGAAGGGCGAGACGGTCGACCAGCGCGAGATCATCCGCAAGCTCGTAGCGCTCCAGTACAAGCGCAACGACGCGGCCTTTTCGCGAGGCAATTTCCGGGTGCGCGGTGATAACCTGGAAATATTCCCCTCGCATTACGAGGATAGCGCCTGGCGCATCGCCTTTTTCGGCGATGAGATCGAGGAGATCGTCGAGTTCGATCCGCTGACCGGCAAGAAGGCGGCCAGCCTCGATCATGTCCGGGTCTTCGCCAATTCGCACTACGTGACCCCCGGCCCGACGATGAAGCAGGCGATGGAGGCGATCCGTTTCGAGCTTGCCGAGCGATTGAAGGAACTGGTCGGCGAGGGGCGGCTGCTCGAGGCGCAGCGGCTCGAGCAGCGCACCAATTTCGATCTCGAGATGATCGCCGCGACCGGAAGCTGCGCCGGTATCGAGAATTATTCGCGTTTCCTGACTGGGCGTCTTCCCGGCGAGCCACCGCCGACATTGTTCGAATATCTCCCGGAAAACGCGCTGCTGTTCGTCGACGAGAGCCATCAGACCATCGGCCAGATCAACGGCATGGCGCGGGGCGACCACCGGCGGAAGATCACGCTTGCCGAATATGGCTTCCGCTTGCCGTCGTGCATCGACAACCGGCCCCTGCGCTTCGCCGAATGGGAGGTGATGCGGCCGCAGACCGTCTATGTGTCGGCGACACCCGGCAGCTGGGAAATGGAGCAGACCGGCGGCGTGTTCACCGAGCAGGTCATTCGCCCGACCGGGCTGATCGATCCACCCGTCGAGGTGCGGCCGATCGAGAGCCAGGTCGACGATCTGGTCCATGAGGTGCGCGAGACCGCGAAGCTCGGCTATCGTTCGCTCGTTACGACGCTGACCAAGCGGATGGCCGAGGATCTGACCGAATATCTTCACGAGGCGGGGATCAAGGTCCGCTACATGCATTCGGACGTCGAGACGCTCGAACGGATCGAGCTGATCCGCGACCTCAGGCTCGGCGTGTACGACGTGCTGGTCGGCATCAACCTGCTGCGCGAGGGCCTCGACATTCCCGAATGCGGGCTGGTCGCGATTCTCGATGCTGACAAGGAGGGCTTTCTGCGCTCCGAAACCTCGCTGATCCAGACGATCGGCCGCGCCGCGCGCAACGTTGACGGGCGGGTGATCCTCTATGCCGACAGCATCACCGGATCAATGGAGCGCGCGATGGCCGAGACCGCGCGCCGACGCGAGAAGCAGCGGGCATATAACGAGGCGAACGGCATCACGCCGGAGACGATCCGGCGCACCATCACCGACATCGTCGGCCATCTGGCGTCGCGTGATCAGGTCACGGTGGACATCGGCATCGAAGAGCAGCCGCACATGGTCGGCCATAATCTGCGCGCCTATATCGACGATCTCGAGGCCAGGATGCGCGCCGCCGCCGCCGATCTCGAGTTTGAGGAGGCCGGACGTCTGCGTGACGAGATCCGCCGTCTTGAGCAGGAGGAGCTCGGCCTGCCGGTCGAGCAGCACCGCGCGCCGGCCAAGGCGCATGCGAGCGGCGGCAAGCCCGGGACCCGAACGACGAAATATGGCAAGATCCGGGCGGCGCGTCGCAGGTCCTGATTTCCGTTAGGGAAATCGTGAAAAATTCCACTTTTTTAGTGCATCGGCGCCCTCCTGCGGGTATAGCTGTATCGCGCTGCTAAGACGGTGTGAAACAGGAGGGGAAGCAGGATGCACGAGACTATCCGTGCAACGGGCGCATCGCGGTCCCGTCCAACCCAGCCCACATGGGAGGATTGGCATGATCTGAGCCGTTACGTCGCCGAGTCGCGTGCAGCGGCGAGGCGAGCCGCTACCCGGCCGGGCTGTTCTGCCGACCGAAACGGTTGAGCCGCGTTTGGCCCGTCGTCATGCGGCATGATCAGTCCGCGAAGGGATCGCGGACGAGGATCGTGTCCTCACGTTCGGGACTGGTCGAAACCAGCGCCACCGGGCACTGGATCAGCTCCTCGACCCGGCGGATATATTTGATCGCCTGTGCCGGCAGCTCGGCCCAGCTGCGCGCGCCCGCGGTCGACTCGCTCCAGCCTTCGATCGTCTCGTAAACGGGCACGACGCGAGCCTGGTCCTGCGGATGCGGCGGCAGATAGTCGTAGCTCTTTCCGTCGAGCGTATAGCCGATGCAGATTCGCAGCTCGTCGAAGCCGTCGAGCACGTCGAGCTTGGTCAGCGCGACCCCGGTTATGCCCGAGACCGCCGCCGACTGGCGTACCAGCACCGCGTCGAACCAGCCGCAGCGGCGTTTACGACCGGTGACGGTGCCGAATTCATGGCCGCGCTCGCCGAGCCGCCGGCCCGTGTCGTCGGTAAGCTCGGAAGGGAACGGGCCGGATCCGACACGGGTCGTATAGGCCTTGACGATGCCGAGCACGAAGCCCGCCGCCGAGGGGCCGAGGCCTGAGCCGCCCGAGGCGGTGCCGGCGATCGTGTTGGACGAGGTGACGAAGGGATAGGTGCCATGGTCGACGTCGAGCAGCACGCCCTGCGCGCCCTCGAACAGGATACGGCGGCCGGCCTTGCGTGCCTCGTTGAGGGTGAGCCAGACCGGCTTGGCAAAGGGAAGGATGAAGTCTGCGATCTCGGCAAGATCGTTGCGCAGGCGTTCGCGATCGACCGGCTGCTCGCCGAAGCCGGCGCGGAGAGCGTCATGGTGCGCGCAGATTCGATCGAGCTGAAGATCGAGATCGTCGAGATGGGCGAGATCGCACACCCGGATTGCGCGGCGGCCGACCTTGTCCTCATAAGCGGGGCCGATGCCGCGCCGCGTAGTGCCGATCTTGCCAGCGCCCGATGCATCCTCGCGCAGCCCGTCGAGGTCGCGGTGGAAGGGCAGGATCAGCGGCGCGGTCTCGGCGAGTTGGAGATTGTCGGGCGTGATGGTGACGCCCTGAGCCTGGAGCTTGGCGACCTCGTCGCGAAAATGCCATGGATCGAACACCACGCCATTACCTATAACCGAGAGGGTGCCGCGGACTATCCCCGAGGGGAGCAGGCTGAGCTTGTATGTCTGATTGCCGACGACGAGGGTGTGGCCTGCATTATGCCCGCCCTGGAAGCGCACGACGACATCGGCGCGCTCGGCCAGCCAGTCGACGATTTTGCCCTTACCCTCATCGCCCCACTGGGCGCCGATCACGGTGACGTTGGCCATGGATGTTCCGTTCGTTCAGAGCGCGGCTGGCTGGCCGCCGCGCAGGATATGGGTGCAGCCGAGCGCCGCCGCTTCATCCTGCTCGGATAAGGCGGCGACGGTGATCCAGTCCTCGCCGCGCAGCCTCGCCGCCAGCTCGGGATCGGTGCCGAGCGGCAGGAAGATGCGGCGATGCTCGACCACGCCGAGGCCGACATCGACCAGCGGATCGATATAGAGCGAGAAGCCGATCGCCTTTTCCTCGCATCCGTCGGGATGGACGATCGTGTACCCGCCGCCACGGCCGATCTCGCCGGACAAGCCGCGTCCGAATAGCGAGAAGCCGATCCAGGTCTGATATTCGAAGCCGTGACGTTCCGTTGGATCGAGGGTCAGGGTCACCTTGTCGCCGATCGCGGCGATGATCGCCTCGATCGCCTCGATCCGCCGGTCGAGCGCCTTGGGGCCCGCGATCGTGCGCAAGCGGGCGAGCGCCGGGGCGACCGGCCCCGCCGCCTCGATGAACGGAAGATAGGCGCCCGCGCCGAGGCCGGCGAGGCCACCCGCATCCTTCGCATCGAGCATGTCGCGGACCGCATCGATCTTGTCGGCAGGCAGCGGCATCGCGCTCGTCGCCAGCGTCTCGACCAGGTCGGGCAGGGTGAGGTCGATGGTGATGCCGGTAACCCCCGCCACTTCCAGCGCCTCCACCGCGACGCGGAGAATCTCGATGACCGCGGCGACGCTGTCGGTGCCGATCAGCTCGGCGCCGGCCTGGATCAGCTCGCGCTCAGGACGGAGCTGGGTCGCCCGCAGCTTGAGGACCGGGCCGCCATAAGCGAGCCTCAACGGGCGTGGCCGGTGGCCCATACGGGTCGCGGCGATGCGGCCGACCTGCGCGGTGATATCGGGCCGCAACGCCAGGCTCCGCTGCGAGACCGGATCGACGAAGCGCAGCAGGTCCTGCGCGCGCGCCGATTTGAGCTGCCCGACCAGCCCTTCCTCGAACTCGGCGAGCGGCGGCGAGACCCGTGCATAGCCATGCCGCCCGATCGCGACGATCACCCGGTGGAGCAGACGCGACTCCGCCTCCGCCTGCGGCGGCAGACGGTCACGCAGCCCTTCGGGCAGGAGTCCTGGGGCGATGCTCATGCGCAGAGGCTCATAGCGGCGAATGTCGGAGGTTCAACCGCAACCTGTCGGCGGGGCACACAAGCTTTCGTTAAGCAGCAACAACAAGGCGTTCATCTGTGGTTTATTGAAGCCATCTTGAAGGTATTTCCCCGATGAGCAGATGAACGTTCCAATTCCCCGAGGGTTTTAAACCAACCCCGCCGATCGGCGGAAATGGAGAGAGGATGTTCTCATGCGTAAGATGATTTTGCCGGCTGCCGCCGCTGCAGTCCTTCTGGCCGGTACGGCCATGGCCCAGACCACGGTCGGTGGCGGCGTCGCGAGCTCGAGCCCGGCGGGTTCGGTCGCGGGTGGCGCGACCGCGGGCACCATGGATCAGGCCGACAAGGCAAAGAAGAACCGGCACGAGCGCCGCAAGTCGCCGCGTGCGGAACGTCAGGCCAACGCCAATTCGGCCTCGACCTATGGCTCCGGCTCGGTCTACACTGATCGCAACCGTGCTACCGGCGCCGTGACAGCAGGGGGCAGCGCGACCGGCACCGGCTCCCAGAGCACGTCGACCTCGGTTGACGCTTATGGCTCTACCACCAAGGATGGTTCGGAAGGCGAGGTCTACGGCGATTCGACCGCCAACTCGACCGTTCCGCCCAAGTAAAGGCGAGGAGGGGGAGGCGGCTTGCGTCTCCCCTGACGCCCCATGGCCATGATGTTGACCATCTCCATGGCGGCCATGATGGCCGCCTCACCCGCCCGGAACTGCGCGGAAACCACCCGGCACGGGGACGGCAGGGTAACGACGCGCTCGGTGCCCGATCAAGGGCAGGGGGCAAGCGCGGCTTCGTCTTCATCGTCAGGCGGATCGGCGCACAGTTCGGTGTCGGTTTCGTCGTCTTCGTCGGGCGGCCACACTCATTCCTCGGCGACGAGCGAGGGCGACGATGGGCGGACGGTGAGGGTCGAGCGCGACGAGGCCGGTTGCCGCATCACGATAACCGAAAAAGGAGAACGACCATGAAGCCGCAAATCATGCTGGCCGCGCTGCTGATCGCTACGGCCCCCGCGGCCGCCCAGAACAGCGCGAGTTCCTCGGCCTCAACGCCGACCACCGGCGATGTCTCGGCAGGTACCTACGGTTCGGGTACATCCGGTGCCGACAGCGTCGGCGTCTCAGGTGGCGGGACGGCGGAAGCCGCCGATGGGGGGACCGCGCGGACCGATTCGAGCGCAAAGTTCAACGAGAATATGGCGCGCCAGCGTTCGGTGGCGGCTGCTCGCGACGACGACGAACGCGCCCGCTCCCGGACGACAACGATGGCCAAGAAGGACGGCGACGTCCGTTCCAAGTCGTTTTCTATCTATAAGCAACGCGGCGAGAAGCCGGTTATCACCAGGGACAGCAGCACGAGCAAGGATATGCCCGCGCCGCAGGAGTAAACATTCCCGTTCCAGGAAAGGCCCCCCCCGATCCGGGAGGGCCTTCTCGCCTCAGAAGCTCAGCGCCTTGGCCGTCTTTACGCCGGGCAGCTTCGCAATCTTCGTCTTGAGCCCGTCGTCGACCTTGGTGTCGACCGAGAGCAGCAGGACCGCCTCGCCCCCGGCCGAGCGGCGGCCGAGGTGGAAGGTGCCGATGTTCACCTCGGCCTCGCCGAGGGTCGAGCCGAGCCGGCCGATGAAACCGGGCGCGTCGACATTGACAATATAGAGCATGTCGCCGCTGAGATCGGCTTCGACCTTGACCCCGTAGATTTCGACGAGGCGTGGTTCGGCATTGGCGAACAGTGTGCCGGCGACCGACTTGGCGCCGTCCGCTGTGGTGACGGTGACGCGGACCAGGGTCGAGTAATCTCCCTCGCGGTCATGGCGCACCTCGCGGACGTCGAGGCCGCGCTCCTTGGCCAGGAAAGGCGCATTGACCATGTTCACCGTGTCCGAGTGGACGCGCATCAGGCCGGCGAGCACCGCGCCGGTGATCGGCTTCTGGTTGAGCTCGGCCGCGGCCCCCTCGACCTCGATCGCGATGCCCTTGATCGCGTCGCCCTCGAGCTGGCCGACCAGCGCGCCGAGATGCTCGGCGAGTGCCATGTACGGGCGCAGCTTGGGCGCCTCCTCGGCCGATAGCGACGGCATGTTGAGCGCGTTGGTGACGCCGCCCGACAGCAGGAAGTCCGAGATCTGCTCGGCCACCTGGATCGCGACATTGACCTGCGCCTCGTTGGTCGAGGCGCCGAGATGCGGAGTGGCGATGAAGTTCGGTGTGCCGAACAGCGGCGAATCCGTCGCCGGCTCGGTCACGAACACGTCCATCGCCGCGCCGCCGACCTGCCCGCTGTCGAGCGCTTCCTTGAGCGCGGTTTCGTCGATAAGGCCGCCGCGCGCGCAGTTGATGATCCGCACCCCCTTCTTGGTCTTGGCCAAATTCTCCTTCGACAGGATGTTCTTGGTAGATTCGGTGAGTGGCGTGTGCAGCGTGATGAAGTCGGCACGGCCCAGTAGCTCGTCCAGAGCCACCTTCTCGACGCCCATCTCGACCGCGCGCTCCGGGGTCAGGAAGGGATCATAGGCGACGACCTTCATCTTGAGCCCGAGCGCGCGATCGGCGACGATCGAACCGATATTGCCGGCGCCGATCAGGCCGAGCGTCTTGTTGGTGACCTCGACGCCCATGAAGCGGTTCTTCTCCCACTTGCCGGCCTGGGTCGACTTGTCGGCCTCGGGCAGGTCGCGGGCGAGCGCGAACATCAGCGCGATGGCGTGCTCGGCGGTGGTGATCGAGTTGCCGAACGGGGTGTTCATCACCACCACGCCCTTAGCCGAGGCGGCGGGAATATCGACATTGTCGACGCCGATGCCGGCGCGGCCGACCACCTTGAGATTGGTCGCCGCGGCGAGAACCTCCTTGGTGACCTTGGTCGCCGAACGGATGGCGAGGCCGTCATATTGGCCGATGATGGCAATCAGCTCTTCCTTGGTCTTGCCGGTGATCTCGTCGACTTCAATCCCGCGATTGCGGAAGATCTGGGCAGCGAGCGGGTCCATCTTGTCGGAAATCAGCACCTTGGGCATGGATATTATCCTTTGATCTGAGCGTTGCCCCCGGGGGGAGCCCCGGGGCCGCTGCCGCGAGGCGGCGCAATAGCATTGCGGCCCGGCCTCCGCCGGGGCGACGAATGGTGGAGATCAGGCCGGAACGCGCGCCTGGTGCCAGGCCCAGTCGAGCCAGGGACCGAGCCTCTCGATGTCGGCGGTATCGACGGTGCCGCCGCACCAGATCCGCAGGCCCGGAGGAGCATCGCGATAGCCGGCGACGTCGTAGGCCGCATCCTCGAGCTCGAGCATACCGGCGATCTTCTTGACCAGCGCGAGCTGCGCCTCCTCGTCGAGGCCCTCGACCGCGGCATCCGCGAACTTCAGGCAGACCGAGGTGTTGGACCGCGACGCCGAATCGGCCGCAAGATGGTCGATCCATTCGGTCCTTTGCACCCAGGCGTCCAGCGCCGCGGCATTGGCATCGGCGCGGGCGATCAGCTCCGAAAGGCCACCGATCTGCTTTGCCCATTCGAGGCTGTGGATATAGTCCTCGATCGCCAGCATCGACGGCGTGTTGATCGTCTCGCCCTTGAAGATGCCCTCGATCAGCTTGCCGCCCTTGGTCATGCGGAAGATCTTCGGCAGCGGCCAGGCCGGAGTGTAGCTTTCGAGCCGCGCGACCGCCCGCGGGCCGAGCACGAGTATGCCGTGTCCGCCTTCGCCGCCCAGCACCTTCTGCCAGGAAAAAGTGACGACATCGAGCTTGTCCCACGGAATCTCCTGCGCGAAGCAGGCCGAGGTGGCGTCGGCGATGGTCAGGCCCTCGCGATCTTCCCGGATCCACTCGCCATCGGGCACGCGGACGCCCGAGGTGGTGCCGTTCCAGGTGAAGACGATGTCGGTCGACTGGTCGAGCGCCTGGAGGTCGGGCAGGCTGCCATAGGGCGCCTTGACCACATCGGCTTCGATCTTCAGCTGCTTGACGACATCGGTGACCCAGCCCTCGCCGAAGCTCTCCCACGCGACCATCGTCGCCTTGCGGGCGCCGAGCAGGCTCCACAGCGCCATCTCGACCGCGCCGGTGTCCGAACCCGGCACGATGCCGATGCGGTGGCTGGCTGGAATGCCGAGGATCTCCCGGGTCAGGTCGACCGCGTGATTGATTCGCGCTTTGCCGAGCTTCGAGCGATGCGAGCGCCCAAGCGAGCCGGTGGCGAGCTTTTCAGGAGCCCAGCCCGGCGGTTTCGCGCAGGGGCCGGAAGAGAAATGGGGTCGTACCGGCTTGGCTGCCGGGCGTTCAAAATCAGTCATTTAAGACTCTCCTCACAGAGAGCACGCGCTGCGTTGGGACAGCGTGGCCCGCCGGCGCTTCTAGAGAGGTCATGCGGCAAGTCAATGACCGATGCCGCGTGGCCCGCATAAATTGTCCACGGGCAAGACGGCACGCGAACCCGGAAAGGGCAATGAAAACCGCGGAGAATCTCTCCGGCGCTTTGCGCCGCCAGCCTTGCGGCCGCTTATTCGGCGGGCGCGGCGGAATTACCGTCTGCCGGCGCCACGGCGTTCTCGGCCGGGGCGCTCGCGGCAGCGGCTGGGGCCGCTTCGGCGGGCACCGGCGGCATGGGCTTGGGGGCGTCGCTCTGCTGGTTGAGATAGGCGAGGATGTTGGCGCGATCCTCGGGCTTGGACAGGCCGGCGAAGGTCATCTTGGTGCCCGGTGCGAAAGCCTTCGGGCTCTTGAGCCAGTCGCTCATGTTCTGCCAGTCCCAGGTGCCGCCCTTCGACTTAAGCGCATCGGAGAAGGCGAAGCCCGGATGACCGCCGCCGACCGGCTCACCCAGCACGCCCCAGAGATTGGGGCCGAGCGCATTGGGGCCGCCCTTGTTCGCATTGTGGCAAGCCGCGCACTTCTTGAACACTTCGGCGCCCTTGGCCGGATCGGCGCTCGCCAGGTAGAAGGCGATCGGCTTCTCCGCAGCAGCGCCGCCGGCATCGCCCTCGGCTTCGACACCCTCGACCTCATACCCCATTTTTTCGGGGCGTTCGGAATGGAAATATTCGCCGCTCAGGATGGAGAGACCCAGTGCGGCAATGCCGCCCGCCAGCGCCCAGCCGGCAATCGTATTTGCGCGATCGTCCATTTGCCCCTCAAGCTCCCTGGTAACGTGGGGGGATGGAAACCCACGCCGAAATCGCGCTCCCTTTATAATCGCTTGTGGGGCTCCGCAAGCATTCCCACGACTGAATAATGACGCCGCTCGGCTTGCGGTGAACCCTGGGCGCGCCTAATCGGCTGCGCCATATGCAGAACTATCCCGCCCCCGCCCAGGCGCTGGTCGCCGAAATGTCCGCCGCCTGTGCCGCCGATCCGAGCCGCGCCGTTGCATTCCAAGGCGCTCCCGGGGCCAATTCGCACATCGCCGCGCTCGAGGCCTTTCCCAATTGCCTGCCGCTTCCCTGCTTCAGCTTCGAGGATGCGCTCGACGCGGTGCGGGACTTCCGCGCCGATTGCGCGATGATTCCGATCGAGAACTCGTTGCACGGCCGGGTGGCCGATATGCACTTCCTGCTCCCCGAATCGGGCTTGGTGATCACCGGAGAGCATTTTCTTCATATTCACTACACGCTGATGGGGCTTCCCGATCATGGAGAGATAACCGCCGTGATGAGTCATCCCCAGGCTTTGGGCCAGTGCCGCCACTGGATGCGCTCTCGCGGGATGACCCCGATCGTCTATCCGGACACCGCCGGCGCGGCCGCTGCGGTGGCCGAGGCCGGGGACAGCCACGTTGCCGCACTGGCTCCGTCGATCGCGGCGCCGATATACGGGCTGAAGGTGATCGAGCAGAACGTGGCGGATTCGTCCGACAACACGACCCGTTTCGTCATCCTGGCACGGGAGGCGCGCGACATCCCGGCCGACGATGGGCCGGTGATGACCACTTTCATCTTCGAGGTGAAGAACATCCCGGCGGCGCTCTACAAGGCCTTGGGCGGGTTTGCCACCAACGGCGTCAACATGACCAAGCTCGAAAGCTACCAGCGCGGCGCGAGCTTCGCGGCGACCGAATTCTATGCCGACATCGAGGGGCATCCCGACCAGCCTCATGTCCGCCGAGCGCTGGAGGAGCTGGCCTTCCATACGAAATGGGTGCGTTTGCTGGGGACCTACCCGCAGGGAAGGACACGCGTAGCGGGCTGAATCCACCATCCCCATGCCGCGCATAGGGGAGGAGGTTTACGCACCATTCACCCAGGCGGTCAGCAGCGTATGGGCGATCGCCAGGGGAAAGCGCATGTGGAAGCGCGGCCAGTCCTCGCCGGCCAAAGCGGCGCGGACTTCGTTTCTGTCCACCCAGATGGCGTCAGCCAGCTCTTGAGGGTCGAGGTTGAGCACGTCGCTTTCGACCGGCGCGATGCAGGCGATCATCAGCTGCGACGGCAGCGGCCACGGCTGGCTCGTGATGTAGCGCACCGATTTGACGATCACGCCGGCCTCCTCGAACAGCTCGCGCGCGACCGCTTCCTCGATGGATTCGCCGACCTCGAGGAAGCCCGCCAGTGCCGAAAAGAACTTCCCGGGCATGGCGACGTTGCGGCCGACAAGCACCCGGCCCTCATATTCGGCGAGCATGATGACCACGGGATCGGTACGCGGAAAATGTTCGGTGCCACAGCCGCCCTCATCCTTGGGGCAGAAGCGCGCCCAGCCCGAGCGCTTGACGGTCGTCTCGCGTCCGCAATTGGCGCAGAACCGGTGGCGGCTGTGCCAATCGACCAACGAGCGCGCGGCGGCGTAGGTGGCGGCATCACCGGGCGGCATCGCCGCGCAACGGCCGATGATCGCCCTGCGCGGATCGGGATCGCCCGGCTCGATCCGTGCGAGCGAGGCAAATCGCGGTTGACCATCGATCAGGCCGAGCAGCGCGAGCGGATATTGCGGATCGGCCTCGCTGAGCGGGCCCCAGCTCAGCCCGCCGTCCGCCTCGACGAGCGGCATCAGCCCGTCGAGCCGCAGCATCCGCGCTGCCGGATCGGCACAGGCCGCTTCGAAATAAGGCTGGTTGTCGCGTTCGATGTCGATGCGGACGAGCGGTGATCCGGTGAAGCCGGGGACGGGAAAATCGGCCATTATCTCTCCTGTTCGCGGCTGGAGATAGCGCGCGAAGCCGCGCGCGCGAAGAGGGTGGGAAGCCCCGCCTCCTCGATCCGCCCGATCGGCCACCATTCGCCGCCGGTCATGTCGCCCGCCAGCGTTGCCGTCATGACGCGCAGTTCCAGGGCGAAATGGGTGAAGACATGGTCGACCGAGCCGACATCGCGCCAGTCGGCGCAGGCGGGAGCCTCGGCGAGGCCGGGATCGGCGTCGGTCCAGGGACCGCTTGGCAATGCCCGCATCCCGCCGAGCATTCCCTTGGGAGGCCGACGGACCAGCCAGACCTCGCCGCCCCGCTCGATCCAGAAGGCGGTACCGCGCCGCCGCGGCTTGGCGCGCCTGGCGGCCTTGACGGGAAAGGCGTCGGGACTGCCGCTGGCGCGTCCCGCGCAGTGCAGGCTCAGCGGGCAGATCAGGCATTGAGGCGCGCGCACGGTGCAGATGCCCGATCCGAGGTCCATCATAGCCTGGGCGAAATCGCCGGCGCGCTCGTCCGGGGTGATCCGGTCGACCAGTTCCCGCAATGCGGCACGGGCCGGCGGCAGCGGCTGGCCGAAGGCGGACAAACGGCTGGCGACCCGCTCGACGTTGGCGTCGATCACTACCGCGCGCCGGCCGAAGGCGATCGCCGCGATCGCTGCGGCGGTATAGTCACCGATGCCGGGCAGCAATCGCAGGGCCTGCTCGCCGCCGGGAAAGCGGCCGCCATGATCGCGCAGTACGGCGCGCGCGCAGGCGATCAGGTTGCGCGCGCGCGCATAATAGCCGAGCCCCGCCCAGGCGCTCATCACCTCGGCCTCATCGGCGGCGGCGAGATCGGCGATGGTGGGCCATCGGCTGGTGAAGCGCTCGAAATAGGGTTTCACCGCCGCGACGGTCGTCTGCTGAAGCATGATTTCCGACAGCCACACGCGATAGGGATCGGGTGGTGCGCCCGGCCTCGCGCGCCACGGCAGGCTTCGGCCATGCCTGTCGTACCATCCAAGCAAATTTTCGGCTACGGCATCGACGCGCATGGCGCGCCTATGGCATGAAGGACGCGATGAGCGAAGCGGGCAAACCTCGGAAACCGAAGACGGCCAGGGCCGAGGTCGGGCCGCGCCGGCGCGGCGGTGCCGCGCGTTCGGTCGCTGATATGCTGCCAGAAGTCGGCCGCGCCGCCTTTCGCCGCTTCGGATTTGTGCAAAGCTCGGTAGTGAGCCGCTGGGCCGAGATCGTCGGCGAACGCTATGCCAAGGTCTCCATTCCCGAATCGATCCGTTTTCCGCAGGGGCGCCGCTCCGACGGCGTGCTGACGCTGCTGGTCGAGGGAGCGCATGGCACGATGCTCCAGCACGTCGCGCCGGCCATCATCGAGCGAGTCAATCGTTTCTTCGGCTACCCGGCGATCGCGCGGATCACGATAAGGCAGGGGGTATGTGCGGCGCGCCCCGCGCCCGAGCCCCGCATTGCGCCTCGGTCGCTCGGGACGGTGCCTATAGAACTGGGCGAGAGCCTGCGCACGGTGGGCGATCCTGAACTGCGCGCCTGCCTCGAATCGCTCGCCGGCGCGCTCGCCGCGACCAGCGGCGCGCCCGTCATCGCATCCGGTGAGGCGGACCAGTGAAATATGGCCCCGTCCGGGCGGCGCTGCTGGCGATCGCCCTGTCGCTGCCGATGTCGCTCCCCGCGGCGCCTGCGCCCAAGACGTCCGCAATGGCGAGCCCGGCCAAGGCCCAATGGACGCGTACCACGCGCCGTACCGCCGAGGGCGCGATCGTGATCGGCAATCCGGCGGCGAAGGTGAAGCTGGTCGAATATCTGTCGATGACCTGTCCTCATTGCGCCGCGCTGTCGATCGAGACGATGCCGCCGCTCCAGCGCAACTACATCGCCAAGGGGCTGGTAAGTCTCGAGGTCCGTCACGCGGTGCGGGACGGCTATGACTTCGTCGCGTCGCTGCTGCTCCGCTGCGAGCCGCCCGCCCGGTATCTGGACTCGATGGAGGGGCTGTTCGCGGCGCAGGAGGATTGGATGGCCAGGGGTGCGAACGCCAGGACCGCCGAGGGTTTCGAGAGCAAGTCCAACGATGAAAAGCTCGTGCTGATCGCCAAATCCGCCGGCTTCGACAGCTTCTTCGCGAAGCGCGGCATGGGAGCCAGCGCCTATGCCGCCTGTATGGCCGACGCCAGGGCCAAGGAGCAGCTGACCCAGATGGCCGGCAACAGCTGGCAGCGCGACGCGATTCCCGGCACCCCGCTGATCCTGATCAACGGCGCTCGGCAGGACAAGATCCTGAGCTGGTCCGATCTGGAGCCGCGCATCAAGGCGGCACTCGACTAGGACGGTCAATGCCGCGGCGCGGGTGACCTCCGACGTGGACGTATTTTTGAGCAGGAATGGGCGGAGCATCCACAGCTTTGGCGGGGCGCGTGCCAAGCGCCCCTTGCGCGCTCCGTCGCCAAGGCTATCACTGTCGCTCCCAGCCTGGACCTGCTGCCTGGAGAAGATGAGATCATGAAGAACACGCTTGCCCTCGCGGCGATCGGGATGGCGCTTACGCTGACCGGCTGCGGCAAGAAGGATGCCGACGGCGGCAATAGCACCGGTGCGGCGTCCGGAGCCCCCGAGGCGCCCTACAGCGGCCAGGACTGGACCCAGACGGTCGTAAAGACGCCGGAGGGCGGCTTCCGGATGGGCAAACCCGACGCGCCGGTCAAGCTGGTCGAATATGCCTCGATGACCTGCCCGCATTGCCGCGATTTCACCAAGGCGGGCGGCGACATCCTCAAGGAGAACTATGTCCGTACCGGCAAGGTCAGCTGGGAATATCGCAATTTCGTGCTCAACCCGCTCGACGTCGCGGCGACTTTGGTCGCGCGCTGCCAGGGTCCGGACACCTTCTTCCCGTTCACCGAACAGCTTTATGAGAGACAGGGTGATTGGGTCGGCAAATTCAACTCGGTCCCCGAAGCCGAGCTGCAGCGGATCGGCACTCTGCCGCAGGACGAGCAGTTCATCCAGCTGGTCCAGGTCTCGGGCCTCGGCGACTTCTTCAAGACGCATGGCGTTCCGGCCGATCGCATCAAGGCCTGCCTGACCGACAAGGCCGCGCTCGCCGAGCTGCTCAAGATGCGCGACCATGGCGCCAACGAGGAAAAGGTCGACGGCACGCCCAATTTCTTCCTGGATGAGGAACGTCAGGAAGGCGTCTATGACTGGCCCGGCCTAGAGGCCAAGCTGCGCGAACGCGTCCGTTAGAATGGCCGTCCCGAACATATCGGTGGGAGCTTCTTGAGCCGCCGATGCGCATCCGCAAGCTTCGCCTCTCCGGGTTCAAGAGCTTTGTCGAGCCGGCCGAGCTGATCATAGAGCGCGGGCTGACGGGGATCGTCGGGCCAAACGGCTGCGGCAAGTCCAACCTGCTCGAGGCGATCCGTTGGGTGATGGGCGAGTCGTCGCCCAAGTCGATGCGCGGCGGCGGCATGGAGGACGTGATCTTCGCCGGGACGACCACCCGGCCGGCGCGCGACTTCGCCGAGGTTACCCTGTTCACCGAGCGCCCCGATGCGCGCGTCGACGAGGATCGCGAGATCGAGGTCACCCGTCGTATCGAGCGCGGCGCGGGCTCCGCCTACCGGATGAACGGCCGCGACGTCCGCCAGAAGGATGTCGGGCTCCTGTTCGCCGATGCCGCGACCGGCGCGCATTCCCCGGCCCTGGTCAGCCAGGGGCGGATCGCCGCGGTGATCGCCGCCAAGCCCACCGAGCGCCGCCAGATGCTCGAAGAGGCGGCGGGTATCGCGGGGCTGCATGTCCGCCGCAAGGATGCCGAGCAGAAGCTGCGCGCGACCGAGGCCAACTTGTCGCGGCTCGATGATCTGATCGCCGACATGGAGGCGCGCACCGCCGCGCTCCGGCGCCAGGCGCGCGCCGCCGAACGTTACAAGGCGCTGAGCGAGCAGATACGTACCGCCGAGGCGCGGCTGGTCTTCTCGCGCTGGCGCGAGGCCGCCGAGGCGGCCGAGGCGGCGCGCAAGGAAGCGGCACAGGCCGAGGCGCTGGTCGCTCAGGCGGCCGATGCCCAGCGCCGGGCGGTGGAGCGTCAGGCCGATATCGTCCGCCGGGCCGGCGATGCCCGCGCGGCGGCACAATCGTCGCGCGAGCGAGCGACCGGCCTCGCGCATCGCCTTGCCACCCTGACCGGCGAGCTGGAGAGCATCCACCGTCGAATCGCCGATATCGCCCAGGCGCGCGAGACGCTGAGCCGGGATCGGGCACGCGAGGACCGGCTGGCGATCGACGCGGCGGCAGCGCTGGCCGCGCTCGCCGAGGAGGAAAAGGAGCTCGGCCACCGGATCACCGAGGCCACGGTGCGCCAGGGGGTGATCGACACGCAGGTTCGGGACGCTGAAACCGAGGCGCGCGAGGCCGAGCTCGCGGTCGCCAAGGCGCAGGCAGCCTATGCCGCCGAGCAGGCGGACATGCGGGTGGCCCAGGCCAATGTCACCGCGGCTCGCCAGCGGCTCGACCGCGCCCAGTCCGAGGCGCAGAGGATCGCGCGCGAGCTTGGGGTGCTCGGCGAAGAGGCGCCGCTGGTTATCCGGCGGAGCGCTGCGACCGCGGCGCGTGAGCTGGCCGAGCGCAGCATTGCCGAGGCGATGGAGGCGATCGGCGGAGGCGAGGAGGCGCGTACCGCCGCCGCGGCTCGCCGGGATCAGGCCGAGACCGAGAGCGCCGCCGCGCGGGCCGTGCTGGCGGCGCTCGAATCCGAAGCGCGCTCGCTGGATAAAGCGGCGAGTGGGGCGGGCGAGGGCAATCGGGCGATCGACAAGGTCAAGGCGGCGCCGGGCTATGAGCGCGCGCTCGCGGCGGCGCTCGGCGACGATCTCGACGCGGCGGTCGGCGGCGACGGGCCGCTGCGTTGGGAGGGAACGCGGTTCAGCGCCGATCCCGCGCTGCCGCCGGGTGCCGAACGACTTGCCGATCATGTCGCCGCGCCCGCCGAGCTGGCACGCCGTCTCGCCCAGGTGGGCGTGGTCGATGTCGACGATGGCTCGATCCCCCTCGGCGTCGGGCAGCGGTTGGTGACGCGCGACGGCAGGATGCGGCGCTGGGACGGCTTCGTCGCCGCCGGTGTCGGCGCGGCTGCCGCCGAGAGGCTGGTGCGCGCTAACCGGCTCGCTGAACTCGAGGCGGCCCTCCCCGGCGCGCGCAGCACCGTCGAAGGCGCACATGCGGCCTTGGCGGACGCCAATGATGCGGTGCAGGCCGCGAAGGCGGCGATCGACGCCGCGCGTGCCGATCTGAGCCGCGCCGAAATCGCCCAGCGTGGCGCGATTCGCGACGAGGACCAGGCGACCACCGCGATCGAACGGCTCGCCGCGCAGCGCGGGGCGATGGCCGAGCGTCAGCAGCGCGCCAAGGCCGAGGCCGAAGAGGCCGCCGAGGTCCTGCAGGCGCAGATGGCGGTGATGCTGGCGCTTCCCGATGGCGAGGCGAGCCGCGCCGAGGTCGAGCGGCTGCGCAAGGCGAGCGAAGCGGCGCGTGCGCTGTTGTTCGAGGCACGGGGCCAGGCGATGACGCTCGCGCAGGCGGCTTCGGCCGATGCCCAACGCCAGCAGGCCGCGCGCGCCGAGGCCAAGAGCTGGCGCACCCGCGCAGGCGATGCCGCCAATCGCATCGCCGAAATGGACGCCCGCGCCGCCGCGATCGAGACCGAGACCAGGGCGCTCGAAGGCCGCCCCCAGGAATATCGGACGCTGATCGAGACGCTCGGCGCCGACGCGCGGGCGGCCGATGCCGCCGCCGAGACCGCGCGCGAGGCCGAGCGCGTGGCCGAGGCCGAACTGCGCGCGGCCGAGAGCGACGTAGCTCAGGCCGGGGAAGCGCTCGCCGCCGCCCGCGAGGCGCGCGCCGGCGCCCAGGCGCGGCACCAGAACCAGGAGGAACGCCGCATTGAAATGAGCCGGCTGTCGGGCGAGCGCTTCGAATGTCCGGCGCCGGTGCTGCCCGAGAAGATCGGCTTCGCGGCCGACGAGGTCGGCGAAGGGCCGGCCGAATCCATGCGGCTCGAACGGCTGACGGCCGATCGCGAGCGGCTCGGCCCAGTCAACCTGGTCGCCGAGAGCGAACTGGCTGAGATCGAGCGACAGCACGGCACCAGCATCACAGAGCGCGACGAGCTCTATCAGGCGATCAATCGGTTGCGCGGCTCGATCGGCAACCTCAACCGTGAGGGGCGCGCGCGGCTGCTCGCGGCGTTTCAGGCGGTCGACGGGCATTTCAGGCGGCTGTTCACCACGCTGTTCGCGGGCGGCGAGGCGCATCTCGCGCTGATCGACAGCGAGGATCCGCTCGAGGCCGGGCTCGAGATCATGGCGCAGCCGCCAGGCAAGAATCTCAGCTCGCTCACGCTGCTGTCGGGCGGCGAGCAGGCGCTCACCGCGGTCGCGCTGATCTTCGCGCTGTTCCTCACCAATCCCGCCCCGATCTGCGTTCTCGACGAGGTCGACGCGCCCCTGGACGATGCCAATATAGAGCGCTTCTGCGACCTTCTCGTCGCGATGACCAACGAGACCGAGACCCGCTACCTGATCGTCACCCACAATGCCGTGACGATGAGCCGCATGCACCGGCTGTTCGGCGTGACGATGATCGAGCGGGGCGTAAGCCGGCTGGTCTCGGTCGATCTCGGCGGGGCGGAGCAGCTGTTGGCGGCGGAGTGACTCAGAGTATCTCCCGCACCTTCTCCGGCGGCCTTCCCAGCCGCACGCCCTTCGGCGTCTCGACCAGAGGGCGCTCGATCAGGATCGGGTCGGCGGCCATCGCGTCGAGTATCTCGTCGTCGCCGGCGCCGTTCAGTGCCTTGGCGGCGTCCTCGGCCTTGCGCAGCCCCTCGGCCGGGATCATCCCCGCCTTTCGGTACATTGCGGCGATCCGCGCGCGGGTCGGCGGGGTCTTGAGATATTCGACCACCTCGACCTCGACGCCAGGTGCGTCCCGCAGGATCGCCAGCGTCTCGCGCGATTTGGTGCAGCGCGGATTGTGCCAGATGGTCGCCTTCATTCGGCGGGGTCCTGTTGCTTGGCCAGCCACTGCTCCAGCCACTTGATCGTATAGTCGCCCTTCTGGAAATCGGGGTCGTCGAGCAGCGCCTGGTGCATCGGGATCGTCGTCTTGACGCCTTCGACGACGAACTCCTCCAGCGCGCGGCGCAAGCGCCGCAGACAGCCGGCGCGGTCGCGGCCGTAGACGATCAGCTTCGCGATCATCGAATCATAATAAGGGGGGATGCGGTAGCCGGCATAGATGCCGCTATCGACGCGGACGTGCATGCCCCCCGGTGCGTGAAACGCCTTCACCGTGCCTGGACTCGGCGCGAAAGTCTTCCAGTCCTCGGCGTTGATCCGGCATTCGATCGCATGGCCGCGAAACTCGAGATCCGACTGGCTCACGGACAGCGGCTTGCCCTCGGCGATGCGGATCTGCTCGCGGACCAGATCGAGACCAGTGATCGCCTCGGTCACCGGATGCTCGACCTGGAGGCGTGTGTTCATCTCGATGAAGTAGAACTCGCCATCCTCGTAGAGGAACTCGATCGTGCCCGCGCCGCGATAGCCCATGTCGGCCATCGCGCGCGCGACGATCTCGCCCATTTCATTGCGTTGCGCATGGGTGAGGATCGGCGAGGGGGCTTCCTCGAGCACTTTCTGGTGGCGCCGCTGGAGCGAGCAGTCTCGCTCGCCGACGTGGATCGCATTGCCCTTGCCGTCGCCGAACACCTGGAATTCGATATGGCGCGGATCGCCGAGATATTTCTCCATATAGACGGTCGCATCGCCGAACGCCGACTTTGCCTCGGAGCCGGCTTGCGACATCAGGGTTTCGAGCTGGCTCTCCTCCTCGACCACCTTCATGCCCCGGCCGCCGCCGCCGGACGCGGCCTTGATCAGCACGGGATAGCCGATCTTCGCAGCGACCTGCCGGGCGTCCTCGATCGAGGTCAGCGGGCCGGGCGAGCCGGGCACCAGCGGCAGGCCGAGCCTGGCCGCGGTGAGCTTGGCCTCGATCTTGTCGCCCATCGTCCGGATATGTTCGGGCTTGGGGCCGATCCAGATCAGATTGTGCGATTCGACGATCTCGGCGAACAGCGCGTTTTCGGAGAGGAAGCCATAGCCGGGGTGGATCGCGTCGGCGCCCGAGATTTCGGCGGCGGCGATGATGCTCGGGATGTTCAGATAGCTCTCCGATGCCGGCGGCGGGCCGATGCACACCGACTGGTCGGCGAGGCGAACGTGCATCGCATCGGCATCGGCGGTCGAATGGACAGCGACCGTCTGAATACCCATCTCATGACAGGCGCGGTGGATGCGAAGCGCTATCTCGCCGCGGTTCGCGATCAGGACCTTGCTGATAGCCACTCCGGCTTACTCTATCACGATCAGAGGCTGGTCATATTCCACCGGCTGGCCGTTCTCGACCATGATCGCCTTGACGGTGCCGGCGCGCGGCGAAGGGATCGCGTTCATAACCTTCATCGCCTCTACGATCAGCACGGTCTGCCCGGCCGCGACCTTTTCGCCGACGGCGCAGAAATGCTTGCCGCCTGGTTCGGCCGCGAGGTAGGCGGTGCCCACCATAGGTGATTTGAGCGTGCCCGGATGATCGGCGGCCGCCTCGGGCGCCGGAGCGGCCGCCGTGGGTGCTCCGGCCGGGGTGGGGGCCGCGGTCATGTAGGTTGGGACCGCGCCGATGCTGATGTTGCGCGCCACCCGGATCCGCCGCTCGCCGTCCTGGATCTCGATTTCGGTCAGGTTGGTATCGTCCAGAAGCACCGCGAGCTGACGCACCAGTTCAGGGTCTACCTGCATTGCTTTCCCCTGCGTTTCATCGGCCATCGGTAACTCTTGAATTGTTCATACGTGGCGCACGCCATTGTCAGAAGCGGGCGGCGGCGTCCAGCGCCAGCATGTAGCTTTGCGCGCCGAAACCCATGATCGACCCCTTCGCCGCCCGCCCGACGAAACTGGCATGGCGGAACGCTTCGCGCGCATGCGGGTTCGAAAGATGGACCTCGATCACCGGGATGCTCACCCCCTTGATCGCGTCGTGGAGCGCGATCGAACTGTGGGTATAGGCGCCGGGATTGATGATCACCGCCTTGGCGCCGCTGACATGCGCTTCCTGTATCCAGTCGACCAGATGCCCCTCATGGTTCGACTGTCGCATCTCGATCGTGAGGCCCAGCTCCAGCGCGCGGTCTTCGAGCATGGCCGCGATGTCGTCGAGCGTGTCCTTGCCGTAGATCTCCGGCTCGCGCGTGCCGAGCATGTTGAGATTGGGGCCGTTGAGGACGAAGATGACCGGCCGATCCGCCAAAGCTCATGCCTTTCTTGCGAGTGTGCGACGCGCACTCCTATATGACCGCCAGAAGCAAAGCGAAAGCGCTGTGGCGAAAGCGCATTGGAGGCCAGATGACGAATCCCGACGGCACGATCCAGGTGCGCATCAACGGCGAGCATCGCCGGATCATCGCGGGCGCGACCATCGCCGACCTCGCCCTCGAGCTCGGCCTGGAGCCGACCAAGATCGCCGTCGAGCGCAATCTCGAGGTTGTGCCCCGCTCGACCTTGGGGCAGGTGCTGGTCGAGGACGGCGACGATCTGGAGATCGTTCATTTTGTGGGCGGCGGAGATCATGCGGTGACGGTCGATGACGACAGCTGGAACGTGGCCGGGCGAACCTTCCGGTCGCGACTGATCGTCGGCACCGGCAAGTATAAGGACTTCGCCCAGAACGCAGCCGCGGTCGAGGCTTCGGGCGCCGAGATCGTCACCGTCGCGGTGCGCCGGGTCAACATCGCCGATCCCAACGCGCCGATGCTGACCGACTATATCGATCCGAGGAAGATCACCTATCTGCCCAACACCGCCGGCTGCTATACTGGCGAGGAGGCGATCCGCACCCTGCGCCTGGCGCGCGAGGCGGGCGGCTGGGATCTCGTGAAGCTCGAGGTGCTGGGCGAGGCGAAGACGCTTTATCCCGACATGGTCGAGACGCTGCGCGCGACCGAGATCCTCGCCAACGAGGGCTTCAAGCCGATGGTCTATTGCGTCGACGATCCGATCGCGGCCAAGCGTCTGGAAGATGCCGGCGCGGTCGCGATCATGCCGCTGGGCGCGCCGATCGGCTCGGGTCTCGGTATCCAGAACCGGGTGACGATCCGCCTGATCGTCGAGGGCACAAGCCTTCCCGTGCTGGTCGACGCGGGTGTCGGAACCGCTTCGGAAGCGACGGTGGCAATGGAACTGGGTTGCGCGGGCGTCCTGATGAACACCGCGATCGCCGAGGCGAAAAACCCGGTGATGATGGCCGCCGCCATGAAGCTGGCTGTGGAGAGCGGGCGGCTCGCCTATCGCGCGGGCCGGATGGGACGGCGGATGTACGCCGATCCGTCGAGCCCGCTGGCGGGGCTGATTTAGCCTCGTTGCCATTTTCCCATCTTCGGTCGTCCAACGGCGCCACCTCGAGGCCCTCCGTCGAGCCGTCGAGCTTCGGGCGACGGAAGATCATCCGGGAAAGGAAAACCCCGCGTGACGCGAGTGGCTTAATCTTTGTAATTCTACAAAAGATTACTGAACGACCATGCTCGTGAAATAGACATTGTCGATCCCGCCGAAGCCGGTGCGCTGCTTGAGGACGTCGTTGATCGCATTCTTGAGCTCCTTCTGGAGCTTGAGTTTGCCCTCAGGTGTCGAGATGGTGAAGCTGTCCTGCTGCGACATAACCATCAGGATGGCCGAGCGTATCGGCATCTCGTTTTCCTTGAGGTTGTCCGTCACCCTCTGGTCATAGAAGGTGGACGCGCCCAGGCCGATCTGGGTGAAACCATCGGAGTCGCGCAGATTCGCGGTGAACGGCTGCTCGAAGCTGTAATAGCTAGCCTTGTACTTGGTGGGGTCGGGCGATTTTTCGGTTTCTATCCCGACCGGGAGCGTCTGCTTCTCGCCATGGCCGCCCTCTTCGGCGCCCTCCTTGGGGACGAGCTTCGGCGCGTGGGGATCTTCCTCGACGGCTTTTCCGTGGCCGCCGACCAGGCCCGCGCCAGCCGCGTACAACCCGGCGCCGACTCCCGCGCCGACAAAGACGATCGCCATGACGAGCATCATCAGGATGCCCTTCATCTTGCCCTTCTTGGGCGCCTCAGCGGCGGCGGCACTGCTCATCGTTCAAGTCCCATGGATCAGGCGTAAAGTTCACCATCATCGTCGCGCGGAGCCGAATCACCGGCTTCGTCCCGAACTGCGGCCTGTGTACGCGCAAAAGGTTTATGATCTGCTGACGACTGCTGCTGGCCGTGCGCGGAGCCGGAGCTCCCGCCACCCTGCTGGTTCAGATCGACGTGCGATTCTGCGATCCGCAGGCCTTGCGCACGCACCTCGGCAAGCAGGCGCGGCTGGGCGTCGGCGATGATCGCACGCGCCTGATCGGTTTCCGCCGTGAGACGGATCGACGTGCCCGAGGCGCTGTTGGTGAGTTCCACCGTCAGCGCGCCGAGATGCTCGGGATTGAGCTGGAATCGGAGGTGGCCCTGCTGGTTCGTCGCCTGACTGATGTCGCGGGCGAGCCGATCGAGCCACTGATGGTCGCGAACGAGCTCGAGCTGGCGGTCGACGCTCTGGTCGACCGTCGCTGGTTCGCCGACGGCCGCCTCGGCCGCCGGTGCGGTCGACACGCCGGGCGGGCTGGCGGGGAGGGGCGGCGTAACCGCTGCTTCCGATGCCGAATCCGCGTTGGGCGGAGCGGCGCTGTCGGTTCGCTCGCCGCTGACGGGGGCCGCTGTGTCGTCATCGGCCGGTGGCGGAGCCGCGTCACGGCCGGCCGACGCGCTGACGGGCTGCGACTCCGCGACGGGGAACTCGGCTTGCCGGTCCGAAGCCGCGGCCGGAATATCCATGGCCTTCGGCGCGGGGGCGGCCGGCATGGTGGCCTGTTCTGTGTCGGCGGCCACGATCGCCTCGGCGCCGGAAGTGGCCGTGACAGACGTGGGGATGGGAATCGGCTCGGTCAGGACGGTCGGCGTCGCGACATCGTCGATCGCTTGTGCGAGTGCGGAGGCGACGGGGGCATCTGCCTCGGGTCGGATCATCTCGGACGCGAGGACCGGAGCTCGCTCGGCCATGATCGTGGTGACGGTGGCATCAGCAGAGGCCTCGGCCGGAGCAGAGCCGGGCGCCACGGCCGCTTCGTCGGCGATCGGCACGAGGATGGCGTCCGTTAGCGCAACGGTCTTCGCCGGTATGCCTGCCGCATTGATAGCGGAAGGGGTCGCGGCTTTGGCTGATTTGATCTCTGCCGCGCTTTCCTCGCTCTCAGCGGACTGGAATGCCGATTTGAGCGAGGCGATCAGCGTCGTGACGCCGCGGCCGGGTGCCTTGCCGGAGCTGATCGGCTCGCCTTCCGGCGGGATGATTTTGGCTGCGGCTGCCACGGGAGCGGCGAGGATCGGGGCTGCCGCCTTCGAGACCTGGAAGGGCGGAACCGGCGGGGCCGGAGTGGACGGCGCGGTGGCCACCAGTCCGCCCTTCACTGCCGCGGGAAGGATGGCGGGAGCGGGCGTGCCGGGCACTGCGACCGGCTGCCCGATGCCAAGCTGGCTGGCGGCGGCGACCATCGCCTCGATTTCGGCGAGGAGATTCACCGGCCCTTCAACGGGAACCTCGCCGGCTTCGTCCTTCGGAGTGGTCACATCCGCCTCGTCAGCAGCCGCATTGTCGGCCGCGGTTTCCACCGGGCTTTCGGGCCTGGCGCCCTCCTGCTGGGCTTGGTCGTCGGACTTGGCACGCGCGACGAGATTGGCAAACACCTGCGGCTCCGAAGCGGCCTGTGGCGTCGTCGCCGCCGGCGCCGGGCTCACGTTCGAGGCGATCACGGAGGTCGAAAGCGCGGCAAGGCTCATATCAATTCGTTTCCTGTCCGGTTTTGCGAGGGCCTTTCGGACGGAAGGCGGCGACCATGCGCGCCTCGGTCCACGCCGAAAGCGCCTGCACCGCGCGCGCGTCGAGCTTGGCGGCGCTTTCCTGGCGCTGCCGGGCCTGGAGCCGTTCGGCAACCTTCTGTTCGGCTGCGGCGCGAGCCGAGACGATCGCGTCCGTCAGCCCGTCGCGAGCTTTGTCGAGCCGCTGGGCGAGCTCCCCCCGATTCTGGAGCACCGCTCCGGTGGTGAGCCCGCTCGAGACGGTGAGGCTGTCGCGCATCTGCGCGAGCTTGGCGGCATTTGTCTCGAGGTGCGCGACCTGCGCCTCGGCGCTTGCCGCCGCCGACATTGCCAACCGGTGCTGGACATCGCGGACACGCGTGATCCGCGCGCGTTTGGCCACCAGCGCCTTCATCCGCCGAACGCCTCAAGCAGTGCCCGTTCCGAGGCCGGGAAATCGACCCGTTCTTTCTGGCCCTGGCTGATGAATTCGAGAATATGGTCGTGTCGTGCGATGGCGATGTCGATGATTGGATCGCTGCCTGTGCGATAGGCACCCATCAGGATCAGGTCACGATTTTCCTCGTAGACCGCCCAGAGCCGGCGCAGGATCTGCGCGGCCTGGAGATGCTCGGGGCCGACGATATCGTTCATCACGCGGCTGAGCGAGCGGCCGACGTCGATCGCGGGGAAGACCCCCTGCTCGGCGAGACTGCGCGTCAGGATGATATGGCCGTCGACGATCGCGCGGGCGGTATCGACGATTGGATCGTCATTGTCATCGCCGTCGGCGAGCACGGTATAGATGGCGGTGATCGATCCTCCCGTATGGGCGTCCACCCCTGCTCGCTCGATGAGCCGAGGGATCATGCCGAGCGCCGACGGCGGATAGCCCTTCATCGTCGGCGGCTCGCCCAGCGAAAGACCGATCTCGCGCTGCGCATGGGCGACGCGGGTGAGGCTGTCGATCAGCAGCAACACGCGCTTGCCCTGCGCGCGGAAATATTCGGCAACCGCGGTCGCCCGCATCGCGGCGCGCAGCCGCAGCACCGGCGGATGATCCGCCGGGACGGCGACGACGACGCTCTTCTGGCGGACCGGGCCGGCCAACTTGGTGGCGAGGAAGTCGCTGACCTCGCGGCTGCGTTCGCCGACCAGGCCGACGACGATCACATCGGCGTCTGCACCCGCGATCATCTGGCCCATCAACACCGACTTGCCGACGCCCGAGCCGGCGGCGATAGCGATGCGCTGGCCCACGCCGGCGGTCAGCAAGGCATTGATGGCCCTCACCCCCATGTCGAAGGGCTGGGTTACGCGGGCACGGTCGAGCGGGTTGCCGCGCTTGCCGGCGAGCGGCCAGCGTTCGGAAGTGGCGATCGGGCCAAGCCCGTCGATCGGGTTGCCGAGCGCGTCGACGACGCGGCCGAGCAGCGTCTCGCCGACATCGACGGCGCCGCCGCGGCGATCGGGTTCGACCCGCGCGCCCGCGCTGTGCGGCGCATCGGCGTCGAGCGCCATCAAAAGGGTGCGGTTGCCGCGAAAGCCGACCACTTCGGCGAGCGCGGCATGGCCGTCGGCATCGATCACCCGGGCGTTCGAGCCCACCGGAACGGGGAAACCGGTCGCCTCGAGCATCAGCCCGTCATAGGAAGCGAGCCGGCCGACGCGGCGCGGGCCGCTATGATCGATCTCGATCGCGCCGAGCATGGCTTCGGCCTGGGCGGCAATGCTCATCTGGGAAGAGCCATATTATCGAGCTGGGCGCGCAGCTTGGCGAGTCGGACCTGCGGGCCGTCCTCGATCCAGCCTTCGCCGGTCTCGAGGATGATCTGTCCCGAGACGAGATGGTGATCGGGGGCCGTCGGCAGGCCGAGGTCGAGCCCTTCGAGCAACGCGATATCGTCGGGATTCATGCGCAGCCGGGCTGGCCCCGATTCGGCGGTCACCAGTTCGGCGATCGCCTCGGCCCGCTCCTTGAGCGTCTTTGGATCGATCTGCACCTCGCCCACGATCTGGCGGACGAAGCGGCTGACGGTCTCGGCGAGCACCGCCGCCAGCGGGCTCGAATCTTCAGGCTGGAGCGCTTCGGCCGAGCGGATCAGCTCCGCCAGTGCCTCGCGTTCACGGGCAAATTCCATGATCACCGTCTGGCGGCCCTGCTCGAAGCCTTCGGCGAAGGCCTCGTTGCGCAGCGTCTCGATATTGGTGACGGGCTCGGCCTGCGCCGGCCGCGGGCTCGGCGCGAAATCGCTGGCACGGCGCTTGGGGTGTCCGTCGCCTCCCCAGGGCGTGAAATGGCTGGTCGGCGCGGGGCGCGCCCACGCATCGACGCGGGTGGCCTCACCGGCGATCTCGCTGGTCCAGATCTCAGACAAAGTCGTCGCCCTTGCCGCCAAGGCTGATCGTGCCGTCGGCAGCGAGCCTGCGCGCCACCGCCAGCATCGCCTTCTGCGCTTCCTGGACATCGGCCAGCCGCATCGGCCCGCGATCGGCGATCTCGTCCTGGATCGACTGGGCGGCGCGGCTGGACATGCAGCCATAGATCTTCGCGCGCAGCTTCTCGTCGGCGCCCTTGAGCGAAACGACGAGAATGTCGTTGTCGACCGCGCGGAGCAGCGTTCCGAGATCCTTGTCGCCGACTGCCATCAGATTGTCGAAGACGAACATCTCCTCCTCGACCGAGCGGGCGATCGATTTGTCGAGCTTCGCCAGCGCCTTGATGATCCGCTGTTCGGCGGCCTTACGCGACGAATTGATGATCTTGGCTGCCTCGCCGGCGCCGCCGCGACGGGTGGTCGATCCGGTCGACTGCGCGGTGGCGGGGCGGTTGAGCAGCTCGTCGAGCTCGGCGATCGCGGTCTCGGTGATCGGGCCCAAAGTGGCGACGCGATATACCAGGTCGGCCTGCATATCCTCGGGCAGCAGCTGCAGGACATCGGCGGCGCGCTGGGGCTCCAGAAAGGCGAGCACCGTCGCCGCGATCTGGGGATGTTCGAACTCGATCAGATTGGCGATCGCGCGCGGATCCATCCATTTGAGATTTTCGAGCGCGCTGACATGGTGGACCGGTGTGATCCGCTGGAGCACCTGATCGGCTTTGTCCTGACCGAGCGCCTTGTGCATCATTCCCTTGATCTGGCGTTCGACGCCGAAGCCGAGGGTGGTGCGCACGCGGGCGCGATCTACGAACACGTCGAAGACGCCGTCGATCTCGTCCTCGGTGATGTTGGCAACCCCGAACATCGCGCCGCCGAGATGCTGGACCTCGTCCGGCTCGAGCCGGCTGAGCACGGTCGCGGCTTCTTCCTCGCCGAGCAGCATCAGCAGGATCGCGGCCGCTTGGCTACCCTTCGGCGCTGACAGCGGTGTAGCGTTTTCGGTATCGACGGGCGTTTGGTCGGCCATGGGATCAGGCGGCTCCGGGCATGTCGGCGCGGATCAGGTCGCGGACGACGAGCGCGGCGCGATCTGGATCCTGCCGCACGAAATTGCGGATCAATTCGGCCC
>CAMLSA010000037.1 GCA_946482655.1 uncultured Sphingomonas sp.
AATAGCTGTTGAGCATCGACACCACGACCGGCATGTCCGCGCCCACGATGGGGATGATCAGCAGGAAGCCGATCAGGAAGGCGAGCGCGGTGATGGTGAAGAACACCCACTGCGCATCGTCGGTAACGAAATAGCCGATCAGACCGAGGATCGCGGCTAAGGTGCCCAGATTGATGACATGGCGCATCGGCAGCATGATCGGTGCGCCCGACATGTTGCCGTTGAGCTTGAGGAAGGCGATCACCGATCCCGAGAAGGTGATCGCGCCGATCGCCACGCCCAGGCCCATCTCGATCCGGCTCACGACGTTGATCCGGCCCGTGAGGGCGTCGAGGATGCCGAAGGCTTCGGGATTGAGGAACGCCGCTCCCGCCACCAGCACCGCCGCCATGCCGACCAGCGAGTGGAAGGCGGCGACGAGCTGCGGCATGTCGGTCATCGCGATCCGCCGCGCGGTGATGAAGCCGATCCCGCCGCCGATCGCGACGGCGATGCCGATCTCGACGAGGTTGGTGCCGTGCAGGATGAGCGTCGTCGCCATCGCGATCAGCATGCCGAGCATGCCGAAGCGATTGCCGCGGCGCGAGCTGGTCGGGCTCGAAAGCCCGCGCAGCGCGAGGATGAAGAGAACGCCGGAAACCAGATAGGCCAGCTGAGCCCAGGCGGGTGTAGCGGCCAGGTCGTGCATGGTCATGATTTGCCGCCCTTAGCCCTTGCGTTCTTTTTTCTTGTACATGGCGAGCATACGCTCGGTCACCGCGAAACCGCCGAAGATGTTCACGCTGGCGAGAACCACCGCGATCAGCCCCAGATACTTGGCGAGCGCGCCGCCCGCCGCGGCGCTCGCGATCAGCGCGCCGACGATGATCACCGACGAAATCGCGTTGGTCACCGCCATCAGCGGAGTGTGCAGCGCCGGAGTTACCGACCAGACGACATAATAGCCGACGAAGCAGGCCATAACGAAGATCGAGAGGATCGAAATGAAATCCATGATTTTCCCGTTCCCCCGGATCAGCCGAGCAAGCGTTCGTTGACGACCTTGCCGCCCTTGGTCAGGCGGATGGCATTGCCGATTTCCTCGTCAAGCACCGGCTTGCCGGCCTCCTTGTCCCAGAAGGCGCTGAGAAAATTGTAGAGATTGCGGGAGAACAGGGCCGAGGCATCAGCCGCGAGCGTGCTCGCCATGTTCTTCGCGCCGATGATCTTCACGCCGTGACGCACCACCGTCTGGCCGGAGACCGCGCCCTCGACATTGCCGCCGCTTTCGGCCGCCAGATCGACGATCACCGATCCGGTCCGCATCGTCGCCACCTGGGCGTCCGAGATCAGCCGCGGCGCCGGGCGGCCCGGAATAAGCGCGGTGGTGATGACGATATCCTGCTTGGCGATGTGGCTCGATACCAGCTCGGCTTGCGCCTTCTGATATTCCTCCGACATCTCGGTCGCGTAGCCGCCGGCACCCTCGCCCTCGATGCCGGCCACCGCCTCGACGAAGATCGGTTTGGCGCCAAGCGACTGAATCTGTTCCCTCGTCGCCGAGCGAACGTCGGTCGCCGAGACCTGTGCGCCCAGACGGCGCGCGGTCGCGATCGCCTGGAGCCCGGCGACGCCGACTCCCATGACGAAGCAGCGCGCCGCCGAGACGGTGCCCGCCGCGGTCATCATCATCGGAAAGGCGCGGCCATATTCGGCTGCCGCGAGCAGCACCGCCTTATAGCCGGCGAGGTTCGATTGCGAGGACAGGATGTCCATCGACTGGGCGCGCGTGATGCGCGGCATGAACTCCATCGCCAGCGCCTCGAAACCTCCAGCCGCATAGGCGTCGACCCGAGCGCGCCCGCCATTCTCTCCGGTGCCGAACGGGTTGAGCCCGGCGACGATCCAGGCTCCCGGCTTGGCGCCGGCGATCGAATCCGGGTCGGGGCCCTGCACGCCGAAGATGATGTCGGCGTCCTTGAGGGTCGCCGCGCGGTCGCCGAGCGTGGCGCCCGCGGCCTGATATTCGGCGTCGGTGATCGCCGCGCGTTGGCCCGCGCCGGTTTCCACCGCCATCTGGGCGCCCAGGGCGACGAACTTCTTCACGGTCTCGGGAGTCGCGGCCACGCGGCTTTCATCGGCCGCAGCCTCCCTCAACACGGCTATCTTCAACGTATCAGCCCTTGGGAGCGATGAGGAAGATGACGAGGATGCCGGTCAGCGCGCTGAGGATGGTGCCCCACTTCAGCAGGGTCACGAAGCCCCCGTAGGTCTGGTTGTGCGCCTCGTAATCCATCGGCGCACCATGATCGTCGGACATTTATTTTCCCCGGGCTGATTGGCCATCCGGGCGCCCTTCTAGACGCAGCTTTCACAGCCCTCAAGGCCAAATGGAGAGTGCGGAAATCAGCGCTCTTCCGGGTTTAAACTTGCTTAGCATTTGAATGCTAAGGAAATAGCCGAAAGGAAGCCGTGGATGCGTCGCGACAGCCCGCCAGGGCTTTTGCTGATCGATAGCGAGCCCGCGCAGGCCGGGCTGATCAGCGCGCTCGCGCAGCGCGCCGGTTGGCGCGTGTTGCGCGCGCCCGACATCGCCGCCGCCGAGCGGATCCGCGCAAGCGAACTGCGTCTGGATGTCGCGCTGATCGACATCTGGTCGCCGGGCGAAGATGCGGTCCGGTCGATCGCCCAGCTTAGGAGCCGCTTCGCCGAACTGCCGGTCGTCGTCGTCACGGCCCAGCATTCGGTCGACCTCGCCGTGCGGGCGATGCGGGCCGGGGCGCGCGACGTGGTGATCAAGCCGATCGCCGCCAGCCGGCTGCTCGCCGCGCTCGACAATGCCGCCGCCGCGCAGGGGCAGGCCGGCGAACTGCGCCCGCTTGCCGAAAAATGGGCCGAGTCGCTCGATTTCGCCGAGATTGTCGGATCGGCACCCGCCTTCCGCAAGGCGATCGGCGTAGCGATCCGCGCCGCCGCGACCGAGGCAACGATCCTGATCGAAGGCGAGAGCGGCGTCGGCAAGGAAGTTCTCGCCCACGCGATCCATCGCGCCTCGGCGCGCGGCGCGCGGCCGCTCGTCAGCGTCAATTGTGGGGCCATCCCCGCCAATCTCGCCGAATCCGAATTGTTCGGCCATGAGCGGGGCGCCTTCACCGGCGCGTTCGAACGGCGGCTCGGCATGTTTTCCAATGCTGATGGGGCACCCTCTTTCTCGATGAGGTCGGCGAGCTGCCTGCCGAGGCCCAGGCCAAGCTGCTCCGTGTCCTCCAGTCGGGCGAGATCCACCCCCTTGGCGACAGCGCGGCGCGCCGGGTTTCGGTGCGCGTTATCGCCGCGACCGACCGCCGCCTGTCGAACGACGTCGCGCGCGGCCGCTTCCGCGAGGACCTGTTCTACCGGCTTGCGATGGTGCCGGTGGCGCTTCCCCCCTTGCGCGAACGGACCGGCGACATCGGGGCGCTCGCCGGCCATCTGCTCGGCCGGATTGCCCGCCAGATCGGACTGCCCCGGCTGACTATCGACGAAGCCGTGGTGCCGCTGCTCGAGGCCTATGACTGGCCCGGCAATGTCCGTCAGCTCCACAATGTCCTGTTCCGGGCGGCGATCACCTGCCGCCACGGACGCCTGACCGTCTCCGATTTCCCGCAGCTCGTTCATGCCGGCAGCCATGCGCCCGCCAAAGACGACGCCCCCGCCCCTGATGCGAACCCCACCCAGTCGGCCCGCAGCGTCGCGCTGTTCGGCCCCGACGGCCATGTCCGCCCGATGGAGGCGATCGAAGCCGACCTGATCCGCCTGGCGATCGGCCATTATCGCGGCCGCATGACCGAAGTCGCCCGGCGCCTCCAGATCGGCCGCTCCACCCTCTACCGCAAGCTTGGGGAGCTGGGGATCGAGCAAGCGGGGTGAGTTAGCTTGGGATGACGCATGGGGGACGCTTGCACCCGCTCATGCCGCATGGGACATACAGGCGATGCCGCGCGTTGCTCTGCCATGACCGCCCATATCCATGCCATCGGCACCGCGGTGCCGGAACATGACATCCACCAGGTCTTCATCGACTGGGCGAGCGGGCGGCTGGCAGCACGCGATCGGACCCTGTTCCTGCGGATGGCCGGACGATCGGGTATCGAACACCGCTTCACCGTTCTGCCCCGCCCGCCCGAGGGTGGAACGCCGGTCGATCCGGGCGGCTTCTACGGCGATGCGATACCCCCGACCTCGGAACGGATGGCGACCTATGCGCGCGAGGCGCCCGAACTGGCGCTGGCGGCGGTCGCGGACCTCGGCAAACGTGCGCCGCTCGACGGCATCACGCATCTCGTCGTCGCCAGTTGTACCGGCTTCGTCGCCCCCGGCATCGATCAGATCATTGCCCGCCGCCTCGGCCTCGCCGGCGGTGTCGAGCGGACTCTCGTCGGCTTCATGGGCTGCTACGCCGCGGTCGCCGCGCTGCGCGTCGCGCATCATATCGCCCGTTCGGACGAAGAAGCCCGGGTGCTGGTGGTGACGATCGAACTCTGCTCGCTCCATCTGCAGGATAGCTCCGAGATCGGGTCGCTGCTCGCCCAGCTCCAGTTCGCCGACGGCGCCGCCGCCGCGCTGGTCAGCGCCGCCCCGGAAGGCATCGCGATCGACCGCTTCTTCGCCGCGACCCTGCCGGACAGCGACGAGCTGATCCGATGGACGATCGGCGACGAGGGCTTCGTCATGCATCTGTCGGGCGAAGTCCCCGGCCGGATCGCGCACGCGCTCCTCTCCCCCGAAATGCGCCGCATTGTCCTCGGAAACCGCGCCGCGGCGGACATTCCGAGCTGGGTGGTCCACGCCGGCGGCCGCTCGATTCTCGACGCTGTCGAACATGGCTTGGGGCTCGGCAGCGCGGCGCTCACCACCTCGCGCGAGACGTTGCGCCGCTTTGGCAACATGTCCTCGTCGACGCTGATGTTCGCCCTCGCCAGGCTCATAGCGGGGCAGGCGGCGGTCGACGGAATCGCGGTCGCCTTCGGTCCGGGCCTCGCCGCCGAGGGCTTCGCGATCGCGAGCGTATAGTGCGTTCGCTGGCCCATCCTGCCCTGCAGGAGGAACAGATGGACGCGGCCGATCTCGCGCCGGAGATCTACGCCCAGGTGTTGACCGACCTCGCCAGAGTCAACCGCTGGACCTTCACCGCCCGGCCGACGATCGATTTCATCCGGCGCGCGATCGGCGAAGCGACGAGCTTCACCCTGCTCGACGTCGGCTTCGGCGACGGCGACATGCTTCGCGCAATCGCGCAATGGGCGGAGAAGCGCGGCATCGAAGCAAAACTCGCCGGCGTCGATCTCAATCCGAGGAGTGCCGCGATCGCCGCGGGGAAAACGCCCGGCCGTTTCGCCATCGACTATATCACCGGGGATTATATCGATCATGTGGATCGGGGTTTCGATCTGATCATCAGCAGCCAGACCGCGCATCATATGACCCGGGACCAGCTCCAGACCTTCCTGCGCACGATGGAGGCGAAGGCCAAGCGAGGCTGGCAGATCAGCGACCTGCACCGGCACCGCCTCTCCTATCATGGTTTTCCGCTGCTCGCGCGCATCATGGGCTGGCACCGGATCGTCCGCGAGGACGGCCAGCTCTCGATCGCCCGCTCCTTTCGCCCGGCCGAATGGCCGCCGGTCCTGGCCGAGGCCGGCCTTGGCCTCGAGGTTCGGATCCTCCGCCGCTTCCCCTTCCGGCTATGCGTCGAGCGGCTGCGCTGATAGCGGGTGGCGGGCCCGCCGGCGCGGCGGCCGCGATCCTGCTCGCGCGCGGCGGAGCGATGCCGGTGCTGGTCGAGCGGAGCCGCGAGCCGCAGGACGTGGTCTGCGGCGGGTTTCTCGGCGGCGACGCGATCGTCCTGCTCCGTCGCCTGGGTGTCGATCCGGAGCTGCTGCGCGCCCGGCCGATCCGCCGGGCGCGGCTGATCGCAGGGCGCCGGACCGCCGAGGCCGACCTGCCGTTCGCGGCGACTGGCCTGTCGCGTCGCACGCTCGATGCCGCGCTGCTCGATCAGGCCGCCGCGCAAGGCGCGATGATCGAGCGCGGTCTGACCATCCGGCGGATCGATCCGGCCGATCGCTGCCTCCATCTCAGCGACGAGACGGTGATCGGGGGCGACGCGCTGTTCCTGGCCACCGGCAAGCATGACACACGCGGCGCCGGCCGGCCGCATCCCTCCGGCAGCGACCCGGCGCTGGGCTTGCGCATCGCGCTGCAGCCGAGCGCCGCCCTGGCCGCCGCGCTCGACGGCGTGATCGAACTGCATCTCTTTCGCCACGGTTATGCGGGCCTGCTCGCGCAGGAGGACGGGAGCGTCAATCTCTGCCTCTCGGTCGCGCAATCGCGGCTCAAGGCGGCGAGCGGACAGCCGGCCCGCCTGATCGAGGATCTCGCGCGCGAAGCGCCCTTGCTCGCCGAGCGCTTCGGCGGGGCGGCGGCGGCCTGCGCATGGTCCAGCATCGCCCGTGTCCCCTATGGCTGGCGGGCGCAGCGCGGCGAGTCCGGGCTGTTCCGCCTAGGCGACCAATCGGCGGTGATCGCGAGCCTGGCCGGCGACGGCATCGCGATCGCGCTGGCGAGCGCTGTGCGCGCGGCCCACTGCTTCCTCCAGGGCGGCGCTGACGCGGCAGTCAGGTTCCAGACCGGCTTCGCACACCACGCGCGTCGCCCGGTCCACCTCGCCAACCTGCTCAGGCATTGGGGCGAGACGCCGTGGATCGCGAGACCGCTGATGGGCCTGTTCGCACGCGCACCCGGCCTGCTGCGCCACGCGGCGGCGGCGACACGGATCGGGGCGGGCTGAGGTCAGCGCGCCAGAAACACATCCAGCACCTCGAAGCTGCCGCCCCAGCCGCCCTTCATCGACTCCATCGCCTCGCGGAATTCCGCCTCTTCGGCGGGTGTGGCGTCGATCGGCTTCGAGCTCAGGCGCATGCGAGTGTCGGCGCCGGCCTCCTCAAAGACAACCCTATTCAACAGCACCTTCGGCCAATCGTCCGAGAAGGGCGAGCCGGTGATGTTGGCCTGCTCGTCGGAGAAGCTGTGCTCCCACACGAGCCGCGATGGCGCGATCACCTCCCGATAGACGAATTTGGCCCAAAGCCGCATTCCATCGGGCGCGTCGATATGGCTGTGGACCATGCCGCCCGGGCGGATGTCGGCGCTGAGGATAGTCATCTTCGTTCCCTTGGGGCCAAACCACTGCGCCAGCAGTTCAGGCTTGGTCCACGCATCCCAGACCTCCTGGCGAGGCGCCCTGAACAGGCGCGAGATCGTGAATTCGTCAGCCATTGTCCTGATCCTTCCTGTCCTGCTGGAGCAGCGCGTCGAGCCGGTCGAAGCTGTCCCGCCACAGCGCGGCGACCTCGTCGAACCAGATGCCCGTCTCCTTCAACGCGTGGAGCCGCAGCCGCCGCGGGCGTGACTGGGCGGCGCGGCCCTGTTCGATCAGGCCCGCGCCCTCGAGTATCTTGAGGTGACGTGAGATCGCCGGCTGGCTGATCGCGAAGGGTTTCTGCAGCTCGGCGACCGTGGCCTCGCCCTGCGCGAGTCGGGAGATGATGGCGCGCCGCGTGGGATCGGCGAGCGCGGCAAGCCGAAGGCTGAGCGGATCATTCATAATGATCTAATTATATAACCCATCGGTTATGTAAAGAGATTATCGATCGCCGCGCTGCTGGCGGCGCCACTCCCTCTCGGCGCGCTTGCGCTCCTTGCGCTCGCGTTCTTCCTGCTTGCGCATCTCGCGGCCGCGATTACGGTCGGCCTCGTCCTGGCTGGTGGTCGCCCAATCCACCCCTTGCCCGACGACCTTGAAGGGCGCGGAGACAACCGTCCTGGCGGTGCTGACGCAACCGGTCAGCAGGCCGAAGCATCCGACGATCAAAAGCGTGCGCATCGATACTCCCACTACGCTCCAATTGGACTGGAGGCCAGCGCCGGATCCTTTTCATCACGCATCCTTCGCTTCCGTCATATTGTCAGGCCCGACGGCACGGAGCCTCAGGCCGTGAGCGTCGCGACCAGCGCTTTGACCTTCTTCTGGCGCCATTGCGGGGTCGGCGCGATCAGCCAGTAGCTTTTGGGCGAGGGTTGCGGATCGCCATGCGCGCGGATCCTGCCTTCGGCGATATCGCGTTCGACCAGCAAGGCGGGAACATGCGCGGTGCCGAAACCGGCCGCCGCCGCGTCGATCGCGAGCCCGGCGTCCGCGACCATCAGCGCGGCGCCCTTGTCATTGGAAGGAGCGCCCGGCCAGCCGATTGGCGCGCCGTCGGCGAGCCCCACCGTGACGATCGCGCCATCGGCGAGCTTGACCCCCTCATGCTCGCCCGGCCCATCGGCATAGCAGATGGCGAGATCGAGATTGGCCTGGGTGAAATCGAGCCCCGCGTCCGACGAGAGCAGCACGAAGCGCAGCTCGGGATCGGTGCGGCCGAAATCGGCAAGGCGGGGGGCCAGCCATTTGGCGGTGAAATCGCGCGGCGCGGCGATCGTCAGCGTCTTGGACGACTGGCCTGCCTGCATCGCCCGGACCGCTTCCTCGAACTGGAGGAAACCGGCACGCAGCGCCTCGAGCCCAGCCTCTCCCTCGGGGGTCAGCTCGAGCCCCTTGGCGGTGCGGCGGAACAGGACGACGCCGAGCGTGTCTTCGAGCGCGCGGATCTGCTGGCCGACCGCGGCCGGGGTCACCGCCAGTTCGTCGGCAGCGCGGGTGAAGGAAAGATGCCGCGCGGCGGCATCGAGCACGCGCAGACCGTTGAGCGGCAGATGGGTCCGCTTCACGGCTTGCCCAGCCTGTTCTTGGCGAGCTTCATATCGCTACGGCCGGGCCGATCAGCGGAAAGCGCGGGATCGCCGCCTCGAAGGTCGAGCCGTCCTCGGCTACCATATGATAGCTGCCCTCCATCGAACCGGTCGGGGTCTGCAGCGGGCAGCCCGAGACATAATCATAGGACTGGCCGGGCTCGATCACCGGCTGCTCGCCGACCACGCCCTCACCGCGCACGTCATGCTTGCCGCCGCGTCCGTCGGTGATCAGCCAGTGCCGAGTGAGCAGCTGGACCGCCTGGCTGCCCTCATTCTCGATCCGGATGTGGTAGGACCAGAACCACCGGCCGCGCGCGGGCTCCGACTGTTCCGGCATGAACGACACGGCGACGCGCACCACCACACCGCGCGTCCGCGCGGTATGGGGGAAGAGCGCCTTCATGATCATAGCCCGACGGCCTTCAGCGCGCGATCGAAATCCTCGATCACGTCCAGCGGATCCTCGAGCCCCACGCTTAGCCGCAGCATGCCTTCCTCGATCCCCATTTCCGCCCGAACCTCGGCCGACAGCCCCGCGTGGGTCGTCGAACTCGGATGAGTCATCAGCGAGCGAGAATCGCCGATATTGTTCGAAATGTCGACCAGTTCGAGCGCGTCGAGCAAGCCATGCGCCTGCGCCCGGCCGCCGTCGAGGAAGATCGAGATGATCGTACCGCCCGCCGACATCTGTTTGCATGCCAAATTGTGCTGGGGGTGGCTCGGCAGCGCCGGGTAGAGCGTGCGCGGCAGACGCCCGGCGAGGAACTGGGCGACCTGAAGCGCATTCTCGCTCTGCCTGTTGATCCGCAGGTCGAGCGTCTCGAGCCCCTTCATAACCACCCAGGCGTTGAACGCCGACAAGGTCGGCCCGGTGTTGCGGGTGAAAGCCAGCAGCGTCGTGTTGATGAACTCGTCGGTGCCGCACACCGCGCCAGCGAGGACGCGCCCCTGCCCGTCCATCATCTTGGTTGCCGAATAAGCGACGATGTCGGCGCCATAATCCATCGGCCGCTGGAGCAGCGCGGTGGCGAAGGCGTTATCGACGACGGTCAGCAGCCCCGCGTCCTTCGCGATCCCGCACACCGCTTCGAGATCGACGATGTCCAGGGTCGGATTGGCCGGAGTCTCGAAGAAGAACAGCTTGGTGTTCGGCCTGATCGCCTTCTTCCACGCATCGTTGTCGCGGCCGTCCACGATGGTCGTCTCGATGCCGAAGCGCGGCAGCAAGGTGTCCGTCAGCCAGCGGCACGAGCCGAACGCAGCGCGCGCGGCGACGATATGATCGCCCATCGAAAGCTGGCACAGCAGCGCCGCCGTCATCGCGGCCATGCCCGAGGCCATGCAGCGCGCAGCCTCGGCGCCTTCCATCAGCGCGATCCGCTCCTCGAGCATCTCGACGCTTGGATTCTGCAGGCGCGAATAGGTCATTCCCCTCTGCTCGCCCGCGAAGCGCGCGGCGGCGTCGCCGGCGCAGTCATAAGCATAGCCCGACGTCAGGAAGACCGCCTCGCTCGTCTCGCCGAACTGCGAGCGCACGGTGCCGCCGCGGATCGCCTGGGTGGCGGGCCGCCATTTGGTGGTGATCGAACGATCCTGGCCGGTGAATTTCTTCATGGCGCTCGCTTTGCCGTTATGGCCTTGTCGCGTCAATGGAGCGCCGCGCCGCCGCGCGCCCGTCAGCCGGGGAGAAGCGGGTTGCACGAACGTCACATGCGTCCGATAGAACTCCCGTCCCATCACGAAGGAGAGTCGACCATGGCGACCGCGATCCAGGAAGTTCCGCTCAAGACGATCAATGGCGAGGATGCCAAGCTCGGTGACTATGCCGGCAAGGTGCTGCTGGCGGTCAACGTCGCGTCGAAGTGCGGCCTGACCCCGCAATATGCCGCGCTCGAGGAGCTCTATAAGAAATACAAGGCTGAAGGCCTCGTGGTAATGGGCTTTCCCGCCAATAATTTCGGAGCGCAGGAACCGGGCACCGAAAGCGAGATCCGCGAGTTCTGCACCACCAACTATGGCGTCGACTTCCCGATGTTTTCCAAGATCTCGGTCAAGGGCGACGACCAGCATCCGCTCTACCAGAAGCTCACTGCGGAGAAGCCCGAAAAGACGTACAAGGACGATACGTTCAAGGAGCGGCTGAAAGGCTATGGTATCGATCCCGGCCGCGAGGACGAGATCACCTGGAACTTCGAAAAATTCCTGATCTCGAAGGACGGCAACGTCGCCGGCCGCTTCGCCCCCGACATCGCACCGGATGATCCCATCATCACCAGCGCGATTGAGGCCGAACTGGCGAAGTAGGTTTCCTTCCCCTCCCGCTTGCGGGAGGGGCTTGTTTTTCCGCTGGAATTTCGGTTCCCCGGCGAAATCTTCCACCCCCGATAGTTATTTTTGCATCCGTTCGACCGCCCTTCGCACTTGCAATAAATGTTACCGTTCGGTACTTGCCGACTCAGGACGTACCGTTCTGTCACATTTCTGCAAGATCAGGGACGAGCAAAATGTATCTATCCGATATCAAAGGCGATCCCCTCGACCCGACGGGCGCCTCGGCCCGCGCTCCGCGGGCCCGCTTCTCGAAGAAGCGCGCCGTTTATGCCGCGTTCCCCGCCGCCGGGCTGATCCTGTTCGCCGGCTATGGCCTGATCGGCTCCGACGAGGCGCAGGCCGACGCCCAGCCGCTGCCGACCGTCACCGTCGCCCAGCCGCTTCGGAAGGATGTCGTATTGTGGGACGACTATGTCGGCCGCTTCGAGGCGAGTCAGGCGGTCGAGATCCGCCCGCGCGTCTCGGGCGCGCTCGTCGCAGTTCACTTCAGGGACGGCGACATCGTCCGGAAGGGCCAGCTTCTCTTCACCATCGATCCCCGCCCCTTCGCCGCCTCGCTCGCCGAGGCCCGCGCCCGGGCGGCGAGCGCGGCGACCGCCCTGGCCCTGGCCCGCAGCGAGCTCGCCCGGGCCGACCGGCTGATCGCGGACCAGGCGGTGAGCGCCGAGGAGGTCGACTCGCTACGCGCGGCGGTTGAGTCGGCCGAGGCCTCGCTCGCGGCGGCCCGCGCCCAGATTCAGGCGCGCCGTCTCGATGTCGAGTTCACCCAGATCCGCGCGCCGATCACCGGCCGAGTCTCCGATCGGCGGGTCGATATCGGCAATCTCGTATCGGGGGACTCGGCCGCCAACGCGACCATCCTGACGACGATCAACGCGCTCGATCCGATCTATTTCGCGTTCGACGGCTCGGAGGCGCTCTATCTCAAGCAGCGCCGCCAGAAGGAAAGGTCGGACCAGGTCGAGATCCGCCTCCAGGACGAGGCCGATTATAGGTGGCGCGGCGAGGTCGATTTCACTGACAATGCCCTCGACAATGGTTCGGGCACGATCCGCGGCCGCGCGGTTGTTCCCAACCCCGACTATTTCCTGACGCCCGGCATGTTCGGCAATATGCGCCTCGCCTCGGGCCGCCCGCGGTCCGCCTTGCTCGTGCCCGACGCCGCGGTCGTAACCGATCAGGCACGCAAGGTCGTCTATGTCGTCGCCGGCAAGGGCGGCAGCGTCACCGCCCGCCCGGTCGATGCCGGACCGCTGATCAACGGGCTGCGCGTCATACGATCGGGGCTGAAGCCCCAAGACGAGGTGGTGATCTCGGGCGTCCAGTTCGCCGCCACCTCGCCCAAGGTCCAGGCGATGGCCGGCAAGATCGAGACTGGCGCGCCGGCCGGGACACAGGCGGTCACCGCCACCGCTCCGGCCGCCTCACAGGCGACGATAGCGGCCGCCCGCTGAACCGAACTTCATTCGCCCGCGAGGCGAGCTGACGCCCTCCCATTGGGGAGGGCGAACGGCCCTTCTCGCGCCGCTGAACAGGGACATACGCCATGCGCCTGAGCCATATCTTCATCCAGCGGCCGATCTTCGCCGGCGTGATCGCGGTGGTCATCACCATTGTCGGCGCGCTGGCCTTCTTCGGCCTGCCCGTCTCGCAATATCCCGAGGTGGTGCCGCCGACCGTCACGGTCAGCGCCGTCTATCCGGGCGCCTCGGCCGAGACGATCTCGGAAACCGTCGCCTCCCCGCTCGAGCAGGAGATCAACGGCGTCGACGACATGCTCTACATGTCGAGCCAGGCGACAAGTGACGGCCGCCTCGTCACCACCGTCACCTTCAAGCTCGGCACCGATCTCGACGAGGCGCAGGTGCTCGTCCAGAACCGGGTCGCGCTCGCCGAGCCGCGGCTACCCGAGGAGGTGCGCAGGCAAGGCGTGGTGACGCGCAAGACCTCGCCCGACTTCATCCTCGTGGCGAACCTGGTCTCGCCCGACAATTCGCTCGATCGCGGCTATATCTCCAACTACGCGCTGACGCAGATGCGCGACAAGCTGACCCGCATCGACGGCGTCGGTGAGGTCCGGCTGTTCGGCGCGCGCGACTATGCGATGCGGATCTGGATCGATCCGGGACGCGCCGCCGCGCGCAACATGACCGCCGGCGAGATCGTCGCGGCGCTGCGCGCCCAGAATGTCCAGGTCGCCGCCGGCGCGATCGGCAAGCCGCCCGAAGCGAGCGGCGCGGCGTTCGAGTTCAACGTCGAGACCCAGGGCCGGCTGACCACCCCCGAGCAGTTCGCCAACATCGTTATCAAGGCCGACGAGGCCGGTCACCTCACCCGGCTGAGCGATGTCGCCCGTGTCGAGCTGGGCGCCGAGGATTATGGCATCAACTCCTATCTGAGCGGCCAGCCGTCGCTCGGCATCGCCATCTTCCAGCGCCCCGGGACCAATGCGCTCGGCACCGCCGAGGCGGTGCTGGCCGAACTCGACACCATGTCGAAGAGCTTCCCGCGCGGCCTGGAATATCGGGTGATCTACAATCCGACCCAGTTCATCAGCGAGTCGGTCGGCGCCGTCCAGGAGACCTTGCTCGAAGCGGTCGTGCTGGTGGTGATCGTGATCCTCGTTTTCCTGCAAAGTTGGCGCGCGGCGATCATCCCGGTGCTCGCGATCCCGGTCTCGCTGATCGGCACCTTCGCGGTACTCGCGGCGTTCGGCTACTCGCTCAATAACCTGTCGCTGTTCGGACTGGTGCTCGCCATCGGCATCGTCGTCGACGACGCGATCGTCGTCGTCGAGAATGTCGAACGCAATCTCGAACACGGGCTGAGCCCGTTCGAGGCGGCCCATCGCTCGATGGACGAGGTCTCGACCGCGCTGGTCGCAATCGTGCTGGTGCTGTGCGCCGTTTTCGTGCCGACGATGTTCCTCACCGGGCTGACCGGAGAATTCTATCGCCAGTTCGCGGTTACCATCTCCTCGGCGACGATCATCTCGCTGGTGCTGTCGCTCACCCTGTCGCCCGCCCTCGCGGCCCGGCTTCTCAGGCCCAAGGCCGGCGACGAGCCCGAGAGCCGCTGGGCGCGGATGGCCTATATCGGCGGCAAGCGCTTCAATGCTGGCTTCGAGAGGCTGAGCGCCTTCTATGCGAAGACCACCCGCAAGCTGCTCCACCGGCCGAAGCGCGTGCTCTTCTCCTATGCGGGGCTGATCGCGTTGACCGTCGCGGTCTTCGGAGCGACGCCGGTCGGCTTCGTGCCCGCGCAGGACCAGGGTTATGTGCTGACGGCGATCTTCACACCACCCGGCACCTCGCTCGCCTCGACCGACGCGACGATGCACGCGGTCGCCAAGAAGATGCTCAAGATCCCGGGCGTCAAGGGCGCGGTGATGATCGCCGGCTTCCACGGGCCGACCGGCACCAACGCCTCCAACGCGGCCGCCGCCTTCCTGGTCTTCGACAGCTTCGAGGAGCGTGCCAGGCATGGCCAGACCGAAGCCAGCATCATGGCCGAGGCGAGCAGAATCGCGCAAGGCTTCGATCAGGCGCGCATCTTCGTGCTCAAGCCGCCGCTTATTCGCGGCATCGGCACCGGCGGCGGCTTCAAGCTTGTCCTCCAGGACCGCACGGGCATGGGAATCGAGAAGCTCAACCAGGTCGCCTGGGGAATGATCGCCGAGGCGAGCAAGGACCCGAACCTCGTCGCCATGCACACCAAGTTCGAATATGGCGTGCCGCGAGCCTATGCGGATGTCGATCGCGCCAAGGCCGATATGCTGGGGGTACCGCCGAGCCGGGTGTTCGAGGCGCTTCAGGTCTATCTGGGTTCGGCCTATGTCAACGACTTTAATCTGCTCGGCCGCACCTATCGCGTGACGGCCCAGGCCGATCTGCCCTTCCGGGACGACGTGTCCGACATCCAGCAGCTCAAGACGCGCTCTAATTCAGGCGGGATGGTGCCGCTCGGCGCGGTCGCGACGGTCGAGAACAAGGCCGGCACCTATCGCGTTCTGCGCTACAATCTCTACCCGTCGATCGACATCGAGGGCGAGGCGGCGCCTGGGCATTCGACCGGCCAGGCGCTGGCGGCGATGGACGAGCTCGCGAAGAAGCTGCCGGCGGGCGTCTCGGCCGAATGGACCGAGATCGCCTTCCAGGAGAAGCTCGCCGGCAATGCCGCGATGATCGTCTTCGCTGCGGCGGTGCTGTTCGTCTTCCTGGTGCTGGCGGCGCAGTTCGAGAGCCTGATGCTGCCGCTTGCGATCATCCTGATCGTGCCGATGACGCTGCTCGCAGCGATGACCGGCGTGAACCTGCGGGGCATGGACAACAACATCCTGACCCAGATCGGCCTTGTCGTGCTGATCGGTCTGGCGGCGAAGAACGCGATCCTGATCGTCGAGTTCGCCAAGCAGGCCGAGGAGGAGGGGCTGTCGCCGGTCGACGCGGTGGTCCGCGCGGCGCAGGCGCGGCTCCGGCCGATCCTGATGACCAGCTTCGCCTTCATCCTCGGCGTGGTGCCTCTGGTGATCGCGAGCGGGCCGGGCGCCGAGCTGCGCCAGGCACTCGGCACGGCGGTCTTCTCGGGCATGCTCGGGGTGACCTTCTTCGGCCTGGTCTTCACACCGACCTTCTATGTCGCTGCCCGCAGCCTCGCCGAGCGGTTCAAGAACCGCTTCGGCAGGGGTGGCGAAGCCACGACCGCACTCGTCCCGGCGGAATGAGGGAGGAAATGATGACCAAGAAACTGCTGCTCGCTTTCACCAGCCTGCTGACCGTCGCCGCCGCCGGACCGAAATATGTCGGCCCGGCCGGCGCCGCCCAGCCGTTCATCAGCGCGCCCGTCGCGTCGGTGACGGCGGCCGAGCCCGAGGGCGCGTGGTGGCGGCTGTACCAGGATCCGGTGCTCGATCGGCTGATCGCCGACGCGCTCGCCGCCAATACCGACCTCAGGATCGCGATCGCCAATCTCGACAAGGCGCGCGCCTCGCTGCGCGAGGCCAGGGCGGACCGGCTGCCGCAGACCGACATCGATGCGGGCGCGACCTATGGCCGCTCGCCCGAGAGCCAGCGCGCGCCGGGGGCCAAGCGCGAGGATGGGTCGTTCGATGTGGGCCTGAGCGTCGCCTATGAGGTTGATCTGTTCGGCCGTGTCAGCCGCGCGGTCGAAGCCGCGCGCGGCGACGCCCAGGCCGCCGAGGCTGCGCGCGACGCGGTCAAGGTTGCGATCGTCGCGGAAACGGCACGCGCCTATGCCGACGCGTCGTCCGCCGCCGAGCGGCTCGCCGTCGCCGAGCGCACGCTCGGCCTGCTCGACAGGACGGTCGCGCTGACGGGCAAGCGCTTCGAGGCGGGGCGCACCTCGAGGCTCGACCTGTCGCGCTCGTCCGCCCTGCGCGAGCAGCAGCGCGCGACCCTACCGCCGCTGCGGGCGCAACGCGACGCGGCGCTGTTCCGGCTCGCGGCCCTCACGGGCCGCGCGCCCGCCGATCTTCCGGCTGAGGTGGGCCGGCGCCGGACGACGCTCCGGCTGGATCGGCCCATCCCGGTCGGCGACGGGCGCGGTCTGCTCGCCCGCCGGCCCGACGTCCGCGAGGCCGAACGCCGCCTCGCCGCCGAGACCGCGCGAATCGGCGTCGCCACCGCCGATCTCTATCCGCGCATCAGCCTGGGCGGCTCGATCGGATCGACGGGGGCCTCGCTCGGCGACATCTTCGGCGGCGGCCCGCTGCGCTGGCTGTTCGGGTCGCTGATCAGCTGGAACTTCCCTAACCAGGCGGCGGGGCGCGCCCGCATCGCCCAGGCCAAGGCATCCGCTCAGGCGGCGCTCGCCGGCTTCGACGGCACGGTGCTGCGCGCGCTGGAAGAGACCGAGACCGCGTTGTCGGCCTACGCCCATGAGCTCGACCGCCGCGAAGCGCTGCGCGAGGGCGCCACCCAGGCGCAGACCGCCGCCAATATCAGCCGCGCGCAGCTGCGCGAGGGCCGGGTCGATTTCCTGGTGGTACTCGACGCCGAACGAACCTCGGCCAATGCCGACGCCGACCTCGCCGAGTCCGACGCCCGCGTGGCCAATGCGCAGGTCGAGCTGTTCCGGGCGCTCGGCGGCGGCTGGCAGGTGGAGCGGGCGCAGACGGCGATGCGGTAATTCAACCCTGTCGCGGCCGCCAGCCACCGCCACGCTGACGGAATAGGGTGGGGCTGGCGCTCCACCTTATTCCTGCGCACAAGTGCGGCATGGGAAGATGGAATTATCCTCACCGGCGTGGCGCTGTCGCTCTCCGGCTGCGACGATAGCCGACCTATCGACGAACCACCCGCCCAAACCCATCGCCATTCTTGCCAGGTGTATTGCCCGCATATATGACTCTCGCCATCGTGAAAGACACCGCATGAAAAGCCTCTTAGCCACGCTTGCCTTGGCGGTGCTTTCCGCTCCCCTCACCGCCGCCACGCCCGTCGCGGACCCGATCCCCCTCGGCATCCTGTCCAACGCCGCCACCCCCACAGCCTATCGGCTCGACCTCACCGTCCTGCCCGAGAATGAGCGTTTCTCCGGCCATGCCGAGATCGACGTGACATTGAAGGACAAGACCAGCTCGCTTTACCTCCACGGCCGCGATCTCAAGGTTACCAACGCGGTCGCCAGGGTCGGCCACAAGACCGTCAAGGCGGCCTACAGTCAGGTCGAGGATAGCGGCGTCGCGCGGCTCGATTTCGCCGGCGTGCTGCCCGCCGGCAAGGCGACGCTGGTGTTCGACTATGACGCGCCGTTCGGCGACAGCCCGGCGGGCCTCTACCGGGTCAAGGTCGCCGACCAATGGTATGCCTGGACGCAGTTCCAGTCGATCGACGCCCGCGCCGCCTTTCCGGGCTTCGACCAGCCCGGCTACAAGACCCCGTTCACCGTCTCGCTGACCACCCGCCCCGGCCATATCGCGCTCAGCAATGCGCCCGATGTGAAGAGCACCAGGGTCGGCGATCTCGTCCGCCATGATTTCCAGGCGACGAAGCCGCTGCCCACCTATCTGGTCGCCTTCGTCGTCGGCCCCTTCGCGACGGCCGGCGGGACGGTCGCGCCGACGCCGCAGCGCAGAGAGCCGCTGCCGGTTCGTATCGTCGGCACCCGGCCCTATGAGGACAAGCTCGATTTCGCGCTCGAGAACACCAAGCCGATCGTTGAGCTGCTCGAAAAATATTTCGGCACTGGCTTCCCCTTCCCCAAGCTCGACCAGATCGGCTCGCCGGTGATGCCGGGCGCCATGGAGAATGCCGGGGCCGACATCTATGGCGACCCGATCCTGCTGCTCGACAAGGGTGCGTCGACCGACCAGAAGAAGACCTTCGGCATGGTGGTCGCCCACGAGCTGTCGCACCAGTGGTTCGGCGATCTCGTAACCCCGGCCTGGTGGGACGACATCTGGCTCAACGAGAGCTTCGCCAATTGGATGGGCTTCCGCATCGGTGACGAATGGCGGCCCGATCTCAAGATCTGGGCCGGCGCGCTCGACGAAGGCTTCGCAGCGATGAACATCGACGCGCTCAAGGCGGGCCGCCCGATCCACCAACCAATCAGGACCAACAGCGAGATCGACAGCGCCTTCGACCAGGTGACCTATGGCAAGGGCGGCCATGTCGTCTCGATGATCGCCGCCTATCTGGGCGACCAGAAATTCCGTGACGGCGTGCGCCTCCACCTCGACCGCTATGCTTACAAGAACGCGACGACCGACCAGTTCTTCGCCAGCCTCGCGGATTCGGCACATGACCCGCGCGTGCTGGCCTCGCTCAAGAGCTTCGTCGATCAGCAGGGCGTACCGTTGATCCGCGTCGAGCGCACCGCCGACGGGATCTCGCTCCGCCAGCAGCGTTACGCGCTGCTCGGCTCCGAACTGCCGCAGCAGAGCTGGATCGTGCCGCTCTGCGTCCGGATCGGCGCCGAACGCGACTGCTCGCTGTTCGACAGGCCTTCGACGACGCTCAAGCTGGGGGGCAAGAGCGCGATCATGCCCAATGCGGGCGGCACCGGCTATTATCGCTTCGCGATGCCCGAGGTCGAATGGCGCGCGCTGATCGGCGAATCCGCAAGGCTGATCCCCGGCGAAGCGCTGGCGCTGACCGATAGCCTATGGGCCGGCTTCCGGGCCGGCGAAGTCGCCCCGTCATTGCTCGTCGAAGCGGCGCGGGCCATGGCGGACAACGAATATTCGGGCGCGGCAGTCGATGGCGGCCAACGGCTCGCCGGCCTTCGCCAACGCGGCATGATCGCAGGCGACGCTCTCCCAGGATATCGCGCCTTCATCGCCCGGACCTACGGCCCCAAGCTCGCCGCCATGGGCTTCGATCCAAGGGCGGGCGGCCATGCCGGGGACGATGGCGATCGTCAGAAGCTGCGCTCCGACCTCGTCTCCCTGGTCGCCGGCGAGGCCGAGGACGAGGAGCTGCGCGCCAGGCTGGCCCAGGCTGCCAAGGCCTGGCTCGGCGGCGACAAGGCGGAGCTCGACCAGAGCTTCTACGGGGATGCGCTCAGCGCCTATCTTTGGGCGGGCGGCCCCAAGGCGGTCGAGGAGCTGTTCGAGAAGGCGATGACCAGCGACGACACTCTTGTCCGCGACAGCATTCTCGGCGCGCTCGGTGGCACAGGCAAGGCCGAGATCGGAAAATGGCTGCTCGCTCATGCCGATGACAAACGGATGCGGACCAGCGACAAGATCGGCTTGATGCAGGTGATGGCGATCGAGCCCGAAACGCGCGACATGACCTATGAATGGTCGATTGCCAATTACGACCAGCTCGTGAAAGGCAGCGGCATCTTCTCCGCCACCCGCCTGCCGAGCCTGCCGGGCCGTTACTGCTCGGTGGAGAGGGCCGCCGCGGTCGAGGCCGCCTACCGGCCCAAGGTTGTCCAATATAATCGCGGCGCGCTGTCACTCGACCGGACGGTAGAGCAGATCAACGCGTGCGGGGTGCTCCAGGCCAGGCTCGGCAAGGAGATATCGGCGGCGTTCGAATAGTCTGCTCGCTCCCCGCCGGGGAGGGAAGCTTCCACGGGCTCAGGAAAACACCACCGTCGTCGCCCCGTTCATCAGCACGCGATCCTCGAGGAACGCCCGCACTGCGCTCGCCAGCACGCGGCGTTCGATGTCGCGTCCCTTGCGGACGAGATCGTCCGGCGTGTCGCGGTGGCTGACGCGCTCGGTATCCTGATCGATGATCGGGCCCTCGTCGAGGTCGGCGGTGACGAAATGGGCGGTGGCGCCGATCAGCTTCACGCCGCGCGCATGCGCCTGGTGATAAGGCCTGGCGCCCTTGAAGCCAGGCAGGAAGCTGTGATGAATGTTGATGCACCGTCCGCTGAGGGAAGCGGCCAGCTCGTCTGACAGAATCTGCATGTAGCGCGCCAGAACGACGAGATCGGCGCCGCTCTGCTCGACGATCGCCTTGATCCGCGCTTCCTGTGCGGGCTTGCTGTCCTTGGCCACCGGCAGGAAATGGAACGGCACATCGCCGAAATCGAGATGGGCGTAGGTTTCGCGCGGGTGGTTGGCGATGATCCCGACCGGCTCCATCCCGAGCTCGCCGATCTTCCAGCGATAGAGCAGATCGGCAAGGCAATGATCGAACTTGCTGGCGAGCAGCAGCACGCGCTTCCTCGCCGCGGATGCGCGGAAGCGGTGATCGAGGCCATGATCCGCGGCGACCGTCGCGAAACCCGCTTCGAGTTGTGCGATCGTAGCCCCGCCGACCAGCGCGAATTCGACGCGCATGAAGAAGCGGCCGGTCAGAAGGTCGTCGAACTGCTGCGCCTCGAGGATGTTGGCGCCATGCCGGGCAAGCGAGGTCGACACCGCAGCGACGATGCCGGGATGATCGACACAGGACAGCGTCAAAATATAGGTTCCGGCCACATCCGCTCCAAAACGCGGCCCGTTGCCGCACCGAGCCGATTGGCCGCGACAACGGGGCCGGTCAAGCCCCCATGCTGCCGGAGCCGGGGGTAGGATCGGTGCGGTGGCGCGCGATGGCCTCCAGCGTCAGCGTCCGCACCGTCGGCCATGCCGAAGCATCGCCGTGCTGGAGGCTCAGCCAAGCGGCGCTGAGGACCGGGAAACCGAGCGTGCCCGCAAGTCCCCCGATGCGATGGGCGGGTGACCGCGCGTCGCTGCCCGCGTCGATCTCCTCCACGGCCTCGGCGAGGCCCGCGTGAAAACGCTCGATCATCACCGCCGCCGGCCCGGCGCCGATCAACGCCGCAAGCTTGGCCTCCGGCTGTTCGGCGATCGTGCCGACGCGGTCGACACCCAGCCAGCGTTGCAGCGTCATGATGAGCTCGGCGGCCTGGAAGGGCTTGGGGAGCCACCCGTCGAACCCCGCGTCGAGATAATGCCGCTCGCCGCCCGTGATCTGCTCGGCGGTGAAAGCGAGGATCGGCACGGCGCGGGTCCAGTCGCCGGCGGCGCGGATAGCGGCCACCGCGTCGTAGCCGTCCGCCTCCGCCATGTTGATATCAACCAGGATCAGGTCGTAGCGCCGCGACCTTATCGCTTCGAGCGCGGAGGCGGCGTCACCGGCGCCGTCTACGGCGCCACCACGCGGCACCAGCAGCGCGGAGACGATCGCATGATAGGCAGGCTCATCGTCGACTAGGAGAATTCCGTAGTTTTCCATCGCGTTCCACAGGCTCAAGAAATCTACATAATGCAAAGTGATAGCCCCTTCCATTGGCTTTGAGCGAGTCAAGGAACAGGGGAACTGGACCGGGAGCTTCATTTCCGGATTTTGATCGGGACGCAGGGGTGGCGATTGGGCGTATTTTAATCGCGGATGACCATCCGCTGATCCAGGAGGGGATCCAGCTCGCGATAAGCGCGCGCCATCCCGGAAATGCGGTGGATATCGCAGGCACGATCGCGGAGGCGGAAGCCCTGATCGATGAACACGGCCGCTATAGGCTGTTGTTGCTCGACTATGATCTTCCCGATGCCAACGGCTTCGGCGGCTTCTTTCGGCTCCAGCACCTGCTCGGCCGTACCCCGATCGCCATCATTTCGGCGCATGACAGCCAGCATATGGTCACAACCGCGCAAGCCGTGGGAGCATCGGGTTTCCTGTCGAAGCGACAGCCGCTGGAGGCGATCATCGCGGGTATCGAGATGATCCTCAACGGCGGCCGGGTCTTTCCCCCGTCGCCCGGCCCCGACGCCCAAGCCGACATGCTGCGCAAGAGGCTCGACAGCCTGTCCGGGGCGCAGCGCCGCGTGCTGCTGGCGCTGGCGAGCGGAGACCTCAACAAACAAATCGCTGCGGATCTCGGCGTCTCCGAAGCGACTGTCAAAGCCCATCTGTCCGCGATTTTCCGCAAACTGGGAGTGACCAACCGGACCCAAGCGATCCTGATGATGCGCCCCCTTCTCCAGCCTTCGTGACCGGCATCGAGCAACGGCGCCCGCGAATCAGGCCGAGCTGGCCTCGGATAGCATTGCTCGCGGCGCTCGGACCATTGCTGCTCGCCGTCATGGCCGCGGTGATCGGATATGAAATATACAGCGCCAGGCAGATCCGCGCGGAATTAGGCAGATCCTTCCAATTCCAATTCGAAGCCGCTGAACTCCTTTCCCTGATCAAGGATGCGGAGACGGGACACCGCGGCTATCTGATCAGCGGGGACGCGGTCTTTCTGACACCCTATCGGCTAGCCGGTACTTATTTGGACGAGCAGTGGGCACGGGTTGTGCGACTGGCGCCCACGACCGGACCCGACGCGGCGGACCTCCGGCGCCTGAAGCCGCTCATCGACGCCAAATTCGCTGAAATGCGAGCGCTGGTGGCCTTGCGGGAAAGGGGCGGCCTGGACGCCGCGGCCGATCGTTTGCGGGAGGGCCGCAGCAGGCGGCAGATGGAGGCGATACGCGGCATCTTCAGAGCAATCCTGTCCCGGGGAAGCGCGAACCTGCGAGCCACGCAGATCCGCCAGGCAGAAAGGGGGGCGACCATCACCCGAACCCTTTTCGCCAGCGTGGCCATCGTCGCCCTCCTGGCCGGGATATCGGGCCTGCTGATCGGCAGGGTCATGCGTCAGCGCCATCAGCTCGGGCTGGAGCGGGAGGAAGCCGCGACACGCCAGCGGGCGATCTTCGACGGCACCACCGACGCGATGATCCTGATCAACCCGAGCGGCAGCATCGAGACCATCAACCCCGCGGCGGAACGGATGTTCGGCTATGGCGCCGACGAACTGCTTCGTCACGACATCTCGAAATTGGTCGACATCGCGCCCGGTGACGGTTCGTTCCTCGAACGGCTCGGCCTGAACAACGGGGAGCTCGAAAACCGCGAACTGCTCGATGTCACCGGCCGCGACAGCAGAGGCGAGCCGGTCGCGATCGACGTGACGCTGGGAACAATGCAGCTGCCCGACGGAATCCACGTCGTCGCCGCACTGCGCGACGCCGCGAGCCGCAAGGAAATCGACCGGCTCAAGGATGATTTCATTTCGACCGTCAGCCATGAGCTGCGCACGCCGCTTACATCGGTGATGGGATCGCTCGGCCTGTTGCGCGGAGGCGCTGCGGGCGAGCTTCCCCCGGCCGCGCGGCGCCTGGCCGAGATCGCCGAGACCAACAGCCAGCGGCTGATAAGGCTGATCAACGATATTCTCGACATAGATCAGATCCGCAAGGGACGAATGGCGTTCGACTATGCGGTCATCGACCTGCGCGACGTGATGAGCCGGACGGTGCAGGCGATGCAGGGTCTGGCCGAACGCCGCGACATACGGATCGAGATGCAAGCGCCCGATGAGCCGGTGATGGCATGCGCGGATGTCGATCGACTGATCCAGGTGTCGAGCAACCTCCTTTCCAACGCGATCAAATTCTCGCCTGAGGGATCGACCGTGAGCTTTGAGCTGCTGGAAGGTGGCGACGATCACATCATCCAGATCACCGATCAGGGGCCCGGCATCGATCCCGAATTCGCCAAACATATCTTCAACCGCTTCGCGCAGGGTGCACGGCCCGACCGGCAGATGATTGCGGGCACCGGCCTGGGACTCGCCATCTCGCGTGAGATCGTCCGCAATCATGGCGGCGACATATCGTTCGAGAACCGCAAGGAAGGCGGCGCGCGCTTCGCCTTCAGCGTTCCGCGCGACAGCGCTCAGGTCTCGGATGGCGAACGTTCGGCGCGGCTGCTGATCTGCGAGGATGACAGCGACGTGGGCTTCACGATCCAATCGATCCTCACCGCGCACGGCTATGCGAGCGATCTGGTGACGACGGTTCGTGACGGCATCGCTCACGCGCGGTCGCGGGCTTTTAACGCGGTGCTGCTCGATCTCACCCTTGCCGATGCCGACGGAATGGACGTGATACGCGCGCTGAGAGCCGACAAGGCGACCCGGCACGTGCCGGTAATCATCATATCGGGGACGGCGCCGCAGCCCGAGGTCGACAGCGACATCTATGCGGGATGGCTGCAGAAGCCGTTCGATCCGCCCCGACTGATCCAGCTCGTTCAGCGGGCGATCCGGCGTGCGGGACAGCGCAAGGCTGTGATCCTGCATGTCGACGACGACGACGACACTCGCGAACTGTTCGGTGCGGCCCTGGCGGGCCGCGGGCTGCTGCTCAGTGCGGCCACCCTCGCTTCGGCGCGCACGATCCTCGCCGCGCGCCGCCCCGACGCGATCGTGCTCGATCTGGGGCTGCCCGACGGCTCCGGGCAGGACCTGCTTGCCGAGATCAAGCGATCCGAAAAACCCCTGCCGGTGATTCTCTATTCGGCGCAGGAGATCGACAGCGGGGCCAAGGCGCTCGCGGATGCCGTGCTCGTCAAATCACGCCGTGCTCTGCCCAAGCTGATGACGACGGTGCTCGACATCGTCGACCGCCATGGTGGCCCGCAATGACCGAAAACCTGACCATCCTTTATGTCGACGACGAACCGGACATCCGACTGATCGTCGAAATGGCGCTCGGCATGCGGCCCGGCCTTTCCGTCCGGACCGCGGAGTCGGGAGAAGAGGCGCTCGACATCCTGCAGGAGCAGGGCTGGCGGCCCGATCTCTTGATGGTCGACGTGATGATGCCGGGACTGACGGGCCCGGACGTCCTCGCGGCGCTCCGCGCCAACCCGGACACGGCGGCGCTCCCCGTCATCTTCGTCACCGCGCGCGCGCGCGCGCAAGACGTCGCCGCCTATATCGCGCAGGGTGCGAAGGGCGTCGTCACCAAGCCGTTCGATCCCATGCAGCTCGCCGATCAGGTCATCGCGCTGGCAACTTAGCCCCGTATCGCGCCGCAGAATCGGCTAGCCTTGGCGCGCCATCTCCGACACTCTCATGATCTGGAGGAGGTATTATGCGCGGCTTGCTGACTTGGCTTGCTCCACTCCTCCTCCTGCTCGGTTCGGTAGCCTCGTCGCAGAGCGGGGGGCCGATGGTGGTGACGGCGGGCGCGGGCGGCGACGGCGGGGCTTATCGCAGCTTCCAGATCCGCTTTTCGGCACCGATGGTGGCGCTGGGCGAGCCGAGAGCGAAGGGCCCCTTCGACATTGCCTGTCCGATTGCCGGCAGCGGCCGCTGGTCCGACCAGCAAAGCTATGTCCATGAGTTCGCGAAGCCCATTCCTGGCGGCACCCGCTGCACGCTGACCTTGCGCCGCGATCTTGCCGGACTTGACGGCACGCCACTGGCCGGAACGCATGACAGCTACGTCCTCGATGCCAGCACGCCCGACGCGCGCGCCATCCTGCCGGCGCGTTACAGCGGTTCGATTCAGCCCGACCAAGCCTTCCTGATCGCGACCAACATCCCCGTCGACCGCAGCTCGATCGCCCGTGAAGTCTATTGCGCGGTAGACGGCATCGGCGAGAAGATGCCGGTCGATCTGCTGCCGCGCGATGTGCCGCGCAAGCTCGTTACCGGCCTCGCGAACACTTATCAGCTGGAGAACTTCCGGGAGGAGGCGGGACTCGCCAACGACGCCGCGAAGAAGCCGGGCGGGCTTCGCACCTTGATTGCGCTGCGTTGCCGGCGTCCGCTGCCGCCCGGGCGTGACATGGCGCTGATCTGGCCCGACACCGTTGTGGCCGGAGGACGGCGGGCCCGACAGACGCAGCGGTTCGATTATCGCGTCGTCGACGAGTTCACCGCGCGGTTCGAATGCTCGCGCTCCAATCCCCGCGCGGGCTGCAGTCCGGTCGAACCCGCCTTTGTCCGCTTCAGCGCGCCGGTGCCGCGCGCGACAGCGGGCGCTATCCGGATCCGTCTCGCCGACGGCCGGTTGATCGCCCCCGCCCGGCTTGGCGAGAGCGACGGCACGAGCTCATCGCCGGCCGTCGACAGCGTGAAATTCCAGCTCGCCGCCGATCAACCGCCAACCGATGCGGCGCTGCTCATGCCGCCCAACGTGGTCGACGAGAACCACCGTCCGCTCGCAAACGCTCGACGCTTCCCGCTGCCGATCCGGTTCGACGCTGCGCCTCCGCTCGCGAAATTCGCCGCGACCTTCGGCATATTGGAGGCGCGCGAGGGCGGCGTGTTGCCGTTGACCATCCGCAATGTCGAGCCGAAGCTCGCTGGCAAGATGCTTCCGCTTGGCGGCAAGACGCTCCGGCTGGACGGATCGGACGGTCGGATCGCTGAGTGGCTGCGCCGCCTCGACAGGGCCGAGGAGAGCCACTTCACTTTCCGGCGGCGAGGTAAGGAGGAAATCGCCACCAACCACACCCGCGATACGCCGCTGCTCGCGACGCAGCCGGGGCTCAAGCCCATCAGCATAGCCTTCCCCGCCGGGGGCAAGGCGTTCGAGGTCGTGGGCATAGCGCTCGCCAAGCCGGGCTTCCATGTCGTGGAGGTGGCGAGCCCCACGCTCGGCCGGGCGCTGCTCGGACGCCCGGCGACGCGCTATGTCGCGACCGGAGTGCTCGTCACCAACATGGCGGTGCATTTCAAATGGGGCCAGGGTCCCTCGCTCGCCTGGGTGACCGCGCTGGACAGCGCCAGCCCTATCGCGGGCGCCGCTGTCCAGCTGACCGACAGCTGCACGGGCAAGATACTGGCACGGGGGACGACCGACGCCTCGGGACGGCTGCCGATCCCGGCCAAGCTGCCCCAGCCGCGGACCTATGGCGGCTGCGACAGCGACAGCCATCCGCTGATGGTTTCGGCGCGGAAGGGCAATGACTTCAGCTTCACACTCACGAGCTGGGACAAGGGACTGAGCCCGTATGACTTCGATCTGCCTTTCGAATGGGAGGCCCGCCGGCAGATTTTCCACAGCATCTTCGATCGCTCGCTGATGCGCGCCGGCGAGACCGTGCACATGAAGCACATATTGCGACGCCCGATTACAAGCGGCTTCGTTCCGATGGCGCTGAGGGGCCTGCTTCGGATCAGCCATCGCGGCTCGGATACCCATTATGACT
>CAMLSA010000038.1 GCA_946482655.1 uncultured Sphingomonas sp.
TGAAGCCGATGTCGATCGTCTGCAACATCGGCCATTTCGACAGCGAGATCCAGATTTCGGCGCTGTCCAACTACAGGTGGACCGAGGTGAAGCCCGGCACCGACCTGGTGACCTTCCCCGACGGCAAGCAGATCATCGTGCTGGCCAAGGGCCGCCTGGTGAACCTCGGCTGCGCGACCGGCCACCCCTCCTTCGTCATGTCGGCGAGCTTCACCAACCAGACGCTGGCTCAGATCGAGCTGTGGACCCGTGGCGAGACCTATGAGAACAAGGTCTATGTCCTGCCCAAGCATCTCGACGAGAAGGTCGCCGCGCTCCACCTCGAGAAGCTTGGCGTCAAGCTCACCAAGCTGACCCCCAAGCAGGCCGCCTATATCGGCGTGGGCACCGAAGGCCCGTTCAAGCCCGATCACTACCGGTACTGATCGGACGGGAGGCAAGCGCAACGCTCGCCTCCCGTCCGCCGGGGAGGCGCTTCGCCGCATTTCCCCGCTCGCACGCGGAATGATCCCGCTCTAATAAGCTGCCCATGTCGCAAATGATCCAGCTCGATCCGATCGCCGCCCTGATGCTCGCGATCATCGTCGCGCTGTGGGTCGCGGCCGGGGTCGCGGCGATCATCATGGGGCTGCGGCGCGACGCCGCCGCCAAGGCGCGCGCCCGCGATGTCGAGCGGCAGGCGTCGCTGCTCCAGAGCGCGCCGGCGCTACCCTTCCGGGTCGGACTCGACGGACGGATCGCCGCGGACACGCGGCTCGCCCACTGGCTTGGTCTCGAGGCGGCGCCGACGACAGTCGACGAGATGGCGGGCAGCGGCGAAGGGGGCGTCTCGGTCGTCGACGCCGAGGGCCTGGCCGCCGATGTCGGCGCCGCCAACCAGGCCGGCCGGCCGTTCGAGCGCGTGCTCCACCTCGCGGGCACCGATCGGGTCCTGCTCGCGCGCGGCCGGCCGGCCCCGCCGCCGCTGGGAGACGGCGTGATCATCTGGCTGTTCGATGTCAGCGAGAGCGAACGGATGATAGCCCGCCTGTCCGAAGAGGCGGCGGCGATCAGCGACGCGCTCGACAGCTGCCTCGCGCTGATCGAGGCGGCGCCCTTTCCGATGTGGCACCGCGGCCCGGACCTCAAGCTCGCGCTGGTCAACTCCTCCTATGTGGCGGCGGTCGAAGGGGCGAGCGCCGAGGACGTCGTGACCCGCGGGGTCGAGCTGATCGACGCCGCCGAGGGTCGCCCGCCCCGCGCCACCGCGCTCGCCGCGCGCGACAGCGGCCGGATCAAGACCCATGTCGTGCCGGTCACCCTGTCCGGCCAGCGCCGGACCATGCGGATCGTCGATGTGCCGATGGGCGAGCACGGCGTGGCCGGCTATGCCTTCGACATTCAGGACCTCGAACAGACCCGGGGCGAGCTCGGCCGCTTTCAGGAGGCGCAGCGTGAGCTGTTCGATCGCCTGTCGGCGGGTGTCGCCCAGTTCGCGCCCGACCGCAGCCTGATTTTCTACAACCAGCCGTTCCTGCAATTTTTCGCGCTCGCCGCCGAATGGCTCGTCGACCGTCCCGAGTTCGACCGGGTGCTCGAGCGGATGCGCGAAACCCAGCGGCTGCCCGAAGCGCGCGATTTCCCCGGCTGGAAGGCCGACCGGCGCGCCTGGTTCAACGCGGTCGACGCGATCGAGGAGACCTGGATGCTGCCCGGCGGCCAGCATCTTCGCGTCGTCGCGCAGCCGCTGCCCAACGGCGGCCTGCTGCTCTTCTTCGAGGACCGCACCGAGCAGGTCCAGCTGTCGAGCGCCCGCGACACGCTGCTGCGGGTGCGTACCGCCACCTTCGACAATCTGTTCGAGGCGATCGGCGTGTTCGCCGCCGATGGCCGCCTCCACATCTGGAATCAGAGCTTCCGCGACATCTGGGGCCTGTCCGACGCCGATCTCGCCCAGAATCTGCGGGTCGATGCGATGGTCGAGTTGGTCGCCGCCAAGCTCGCCGATCCGTCGCGCGCGCAGTTGCTGCGCGATCTCGTCCGCATCGCCACGGTCGACCGACAGGCGCGCACCGGCCGGATGGCGCTGGCCGACGGCCGCTATTTCGATTTCGCGGTGGTGCCGCTGCCCGACGGCAACGCGCTGTTCACGCTGCTCGACATCACCGCCTCGCGCGGGATCGAGGAAGCGCTGCGCGGCCGCGCCGACGCGCTCGAGGAAGCCGACAAGCTCAAGACCGCCTTCGTCGCCAATATGAGCTACGAGCTGCGCGTGCCGCTAACCTCGATCGCCGGCTTTGCCGAGCTGCTCGATGCCGGCTATGCGGGCGAGCTGCCGCCTGTCGCCAACGAATATGTCAAGGCGATCCTGTCGTCGGTCGGCCGGCTGGGCTCGCTTGTCGAGGATGTGCTCGACCTGACCCAAGGCGCCGCTGGCAATCTCCCGCTCGCCGAGGAGCATGTCGACGTCGGCGCCCTGCTCGGCGAGGCGGTCGAGGCGGCGAGCAGGACGGCGCAGGCCAAGCCGGTGTCGCTGGTCGTCGATATCGAGAGCGACCTCGGCCTGATGCGCGGCGATCCGCGCCGTCTCCGCCAGATCGCGGATCACCTGCTCAACAACGCGATCACCTATACCCCACCGCAGGGAAAGGTTACGATCCGCGTCCATGGCGACGACGATATGATCATCTGGACGGTGTCCGACACCGGCCAGGGGATGGACGCGTCGCAGCGCGCCAAGGTGTTCGACAGCTATCCGCGCATCGACGCGAACAATGACGAAGGCAAGCAGCTGATCGGCATCGGCCTGCCGCTGACCCGTCAGCTCGTCGAGGCCCATGGCGGCTCGATCACCCTCGAAAGCGAGCCCGGGCGTGGCACCACCGTCACAATCCATCTGCCGCGCCGCCGCGACGAGCATGCCGATGGCTGATCAGGCCGGGCTGCGGCTGGAAGGCGAGCGGGCCACCGCCGCGGCGGGCGCCGTCCTCGCCGGGATAATGCGCGTGGGCGATGTCGTCGCGCTCTCGGGCGATCTCGGCGCGGGCAAGACGAGCTTCGCGCGCGGGCTGCTCCACGCGCTGGGCTTCGCGGGCGAGGTGCCTTCCCCTACCTTCCCGATCGTGATTCCCTATGCCCCGCCCGAGCTCGCTTTGCCGCTCTGGCATATCGATCTTTACCGGATTGACGATGCGCAAGAGCTTGACGAGCTCGGTCTCGACGAGGCGCGGTCGGAGGCCGCCCTCCTCATAGAATGGCCCGAACGGATGGGCGGGCTGCTGTGGTCCGATGCGCTGCGCCTCCACATCGAGCGCGGCACGGATGCCGGGGGGGGCGACGCGCGCCGCTTGACTTGGGACGTGCCGGCGGCATGGGAGGGCCGATGGCCTCCACGATGATTCCTCCGCCGCATGCTCCCGCCTTTCTCGACGATGCCGGTTGGGCCGGCGCCCGGATCCTGCCGCTCGCCGGCGACGCCAGCTTCCGCCGCTATTTCCGTGTCCAGCGCGCCGGCGAAAGCGCGGTGCTGATGGACGCGCCGCCGGAGCATGAGGACAGCCGCCCCTTCCTCGCGGTCGCCCGCCACCTCGACAGGATCGGTTTCCGTGCTCCGCGCATCATCGCCGAGGATCTCGATCGGGGACTGATCCTGCTCGAGGATTTCGGCGACGCGCGGATGAAGGAGGTGATCGACGCCGATCCCGCGGCCGAACATCGTCTCTACATCAAGGCGATCGACCTTCTGGCCGATCTCCACGCGGCGCCCTGCGGCGCGCTACCGCCTTATGACATGGCGGTCTATCAGCGCGAGGCGGGGCTGTTTCCCGAGTGGTATATGCCAGCGGTCGGGCTCGACGCCGACGGCGACAGCTATCGCGCGGCCTGGGACGAAGCGCTGGCGCCGATCGCGCGGGACCAGTCGATCACCGTGCTGCGCGACTATCATGCCGAGAACATCATGCTGCTCGGCGACGGCAGCCTCGGCCTGCTTGACTTCCAGGACGCGCTCGCCGGCCATCCGACCTATGACCTCGTCTCGCTGCTCCAGGACGCGCGCCGCGACGTGCCCCCGGCGATCGAGGCGGAGATGATCGGGCGCTATGCCGCGAAGCGCCCGTTCGACGCGGCCGCCTATGCGCTGCTCGGCGCCCAGCGCAACGCCAAGATCCTCGGCATCTTCACGCGGCTGTGGAAGCGCGACGGCAAACCCCGCTACCTCGCCTTCCAGCCGCGCGTCTGGGGCTATCTCGAACGCGATCTGACGCATCCCGCGCTGGCTCCGGTCAGGGCGTGGTTCGACGCGCAGGTGCCGGCCGGCGCGCGCGCGGCCCACTGGATCGGGTTCGAACCATGAGACTCGCCAAACCCCTGTCGCTGCGGCCCAACCCGGTCCAGCTGCCGATCGGCACCGCGATAGTGCTCGCCGCCGGCCTCGGCAAGCGGATGCGGCCCTTGACCGCGACCCGGCCCAAGCCACTGGTCGAAGTGGCGGGCAAGCCGCTGCTCGATCACGTCCTCGATCGGCTGCGCGCGTCGGGGATCGGCCGGGTGGTGGTCAACGTCCATTATCTCGCCGACGCGCTCGAGGCGCATCTCAAGCGTAAGGCCGCCGACCTCGACATCCATGTCTCGGACGAGCGCGACCTGCTGCTCGAGACCGGTGGCGGCGTGGCCAAGGCGCTGCCGTTGATTCCCGACGATCCTTTCCTGATCGTCAACAGCGACAATCTCTGGGTCGATGGGCCGGTCGACGCGATTCACCTGCTCGCCGACCGCTGGGACGACGAGCAGATGGACGCCCTGCTGCTGCTGGTCCCGCTCGCGCGCGCCAATTGCCACGGCGGCGCCGGCGACTTCCACATGGATCCGATCGGGCGGATCACCCGCCGGCGCCAGGGCAAGGTCGCCCCCTTCGTCTATACCGGCGTGCAGATCGTCTCGAAGCGCCTGTTCGCCGATGTCCCCGGCGGACCGTTCGGCTTCATGCTGCTGTGGGAACGCGCCATCGCCGCCGGCCGCGCCTTCGGCCTCGTCCACCAGGGCATGTGGTTCGACGTCGGCACCCCCCCGGCGATCGGCAAGACCGAGACGATCCTCGGACTGGCCTGAGCAGCTCGCCCTAATTCGGGGACACTAATTCGGGGACACTATACTAAATAGGGCGCCTCTGCGTCCCATCCGGATCGACTTTGAAAGTGTCCCCGAACGAGGGCGAGCCTCAAGGCTGCGGCGCGGTTCCACCCTCCAACGCCAGCGCCGCCGCCCGGCCCGCGTCGCTTCGCGGCGCCGTCTGGGCGGCCCGCGTCCACGCCGCCTTCGCATCCTCCATATTCCCCGAGGCGGCGGCGATGTTGCCTGCTTCATAGGCGATCGAGGGATCGTCGGGCGACAGCTTCGCCGCCTCACGAATCGCGCTGAACGCGAGCGGCATATCCTTCATCTTGCGGGCGAGATTGGCGCGCAGCAGCCAGCCGAGCGGATCGCGCGGCACCAGCCTGGTAGCCTGCTCGAGGTCTGCCTTCGCGCCGGCCAGGTCATTGGCGAGCACGCCGGCCCGCGCGCGATCGAGATAGACTTCGCCCTTCATCTCGTCGGAAAGCCCCTGCAGCGCGAGCGCCCTGTCGAAAGCGGCGCGCGCGCGGACCGCCTCGTCGCCGGCCAGCGCCGAATTGCCCGCCTGCATCCACAGCACCACCGCCATCGGATCGCGGGCGATCTGGGCGTCCTTGGCGGCCGCCTCGAAGGTCGCCGCCGCCGCGGACCATTGCTCGAGCCCCGACTGGGCGATGCCCAGACACTGCCGCGCGGCCAGGCCGCCACCGGAAGCCGCCCAGCTTCGCGCCTCGTCCGCGGCCTTGGCGGGGTTGGCCTTGGCGAGCGCCGCGCATCCGGCGCCGCGTGCCGCATGATCGGCCTGGCCCGGCACGGTTGCGGCGGCGGCGGCGAGCGTCAGCAGGATCAGCATCAGGGCTCCATCAGTTGCGCGACGGTCGCCAGCAGCAGCGCGATGTCGCCAGGGCGCGACAGCCGGTGATCGCCGTCCTTGACGAGGATCGTCTGCACATCGGCTGAACGGACCGCCCGGCTCAGGCGCAGCGCCACCGAGGTCGGCACCGTCTCGTCCCGCTGGCCATGGAGCAGCCGCACCGGGCCGTCATATTCGATCTCCTTGTCGAGCAGCAGATTGGCCTGCCCCGACTCCCAGAAGGCGAGCGTCGTCACATAGGGCTCTTCCGAATATTCGCTGGGCCGTTCGATCCTCGCCTCCTCCCGGAGCCGCGCGATGCCATCCTCGGAGAAGCCCCAGTCGGTGAAATCGGGCGCGGCGGCGATGCCGACGATCGCCTGGACCCGTCCGGGCAGTGCCAACGCGACGAGCAGCGCGAGCCAGCCGCCCATCGACGAGCCGACCAGGATCAGCGGCCCGCTCGGCGCGAACGCTCCGATCATGTCGATCGCGTCGTCACGCCAGCAATTTAGGTTGTGATCGACGAACCGCCCCTCGCTCGCGCCGCAGCCCGAATAGTCGAGCCGGATCATCGCCCGCCCCCCGCGCCCCGCCCAGGCATCGAGCGCGGTCGCCTTCTCACCCTCCATGTCGGACATATAGCCTGGCAGGAAGACGATCGTCGGCGCGCGTCCGGGGCGGAAACGATAGGCGAGCGCGGGCTTGTCCTGGCGGGTGAGATAGGCGGTCATGGGCGGGGCTTTACCCTGTCACGGGTCACAAGCGGAAGGGAAACTCGCGCTTCGGTTTCGGCCCGCCGCACATCGCGCGCACATCGGCCCATTGCTCGGGCCGGAGCGAAAGGACCGGCTTCGCGACCCTGCCCGCTGCGGTGGCGAAGCGTTTCTGCCGTTCCACCGAAGGCGGATGGCTCGCGACATAGGCGAAGATGCCGGGCATGCCCGCCTCCGCCTTGCCCAGCCGCGCGAACAACCGGCCGGTGGCGGCCGGGCTGATTCCTGCCTTCAGCAGGCGCGCGACCGAATAGTCGTCGGCCTGGCTCTCCGCCGCGCGGCTGTAGCGCGACTCGATGAGCGCCTGGCCATATTCGGCACCGGTCCCGCCCGATCCGATCAGCAGTCCGATGCCGAAGCGCCGCAGCAGCGCCACCATGACATGGCGATGCTCGACATGGCCAATCTCGTGCGCGAGCACGCCGGCGACCTCGTCGGGCGACTTGGCCTCGTCGATCAGGCCGCGGAAGATCAAGATCCGCCCGCCGGGCAGCGCGACGGCGTTGACCGCCGGGACGTCGACCATTTCCACGCGCATCGGCCGCCCCGAGGGCGAGAGCCGGCGGGCGAGATCGTCGAGCGCCTTTTGGCCGGCGGGGGCGCGGCACGCATATTCGCCGAAATCGCCGCTGATCAGGTTGCCGAGCCGCTGCTCCCAGCTATAGGGGATCGCCCGGGCGACGAGATCCAGCCCCCGGATCGCGCCGGCGATCGCGAGCGCCGACAGGCACAAGGCGAGCGCCGCGAAGCTCCACAGCCCGATGCGGTCGATCGGTCCGCCATAATGAGCGCGCGCGGGGAGCTGCCACAGCAAGGGCGGTGATGGCTCCTCGGCGAATCCGAGCCGCCAACCGCGCAGATCCTTGCGCGCGAACACCATCGGCCCGCCTTCGAGCCGGCGCAATTGCGACAGCGGCACCGGCTGCTGCCCCGAAATGATCAGCCGGTCACCTTCGAGCTCGACCAGAACGTCGTGCCGGACGGCGCTGACGCCGTCATGGAGCCAGGCCGGCGCCGCTTCGCTCAAAGCGCCCCCACATCCAGGGCGTCAAGCAATCCTTCTCCCTGGCTCGGCTCGCTTGTCGTCGACTGGGTCAGTTCGGCCAGCTCTATCTCTCCGGTTGCCTCGAGATGGCGGATGAAGAAGGACCAGTTGCGGTAGCCGATGAACACCAGCCCGATTCCCAAGGTGACGATGACGAGGCCGATATGGCCGGCGATCAGCCTGATCCAGTCGACCGTCCGCGCGGTGAACGCGAAGCCGATCTTGTGGAGGGTGAGTGAACCGATCGCCTCGCGCAGGAAGGCGGCATAATAGACGATCGCGATCACGCCGATCGCCAGATAGGCGGCGAACATGCCGATGATGAACGTCATGACCATGGCCGGATCGGGCGGACCCTTTCCGGCGCTGACGAACGCGGTGGCGCCCGCGACGCAGCCGACGATCGGCAGCAGATAGAAGAGCAGGAAGCGGCCGATGATCGGTCGCCAACCGGCATCAGCCTCAAAGCCGTGATTGCCGAAGCTCATCCGCCCCCAGCGATCGTTCCACAGGCTCGTCATCGACCAGGGTATCATGAAGCCGAACAGGAAGACGCCGACCGCCGTCTTCCACAGCGAAGTCAGCGCATAGTCCCAGCCGGGATTGTCGCTGCCGCCGCGTATGCCGCGCCAATGGGTGCGGCTCAGCCGGTAACGCAGCGCGCGAAAGCGAGCGAGGCCGAAAACATAGATCAGCGCGACATAGGCGGCGACCAGCAACAGGATCGCCGCGCCGAAATGCCCGCGAGCCGCCAATGCCTCGGCGCCGAACTGGATGACGATCAGCGGCACCAGGAACAGCAGCGCGACCAGGACGAAGCCGATGAACAGCTCCTTTCCCGTGCCCGCCCATTCGAGCGGATCGCCGATGAAGTCGGTTCGGCTCCATAGATAGCGCCGCTCGCGCGTCTTCGCCCAGAAGCGGTAGACGCCGAGCGTGACGATGATCAGCAACAGGTTGGTGAAGGCGATCGGCGCGAATTCGCGCCAGTTGCCGTTGAACACAAGCGCGCTGCCCGCCTTGCCGCCCTCGTCCGCCATGATATGCCCCCGCCCGTAAGGAATGCAGAGGAATATGACTGTCCCTCCGGGTCAAGCATTTTCCGGTCCATATTGAAGCGAGCTGCCGCGCCCTCCTTCCCCTTGTCACTCGACGACGTTGGTGGCGCTTGCCCCCTCACCCCCTTCGCGGGCATAAGCCGCGCTCCGCGAACCCGAGGATTCAGCTTTTCCCATGTCCGATCTTCTCACCATCACGCTTCCCGACGGCTCGGTGCGCGAAGTGAAGACGGGCACTACCCCCGCGCAGATCGCCGCGGACATCGGCCCCGGCCTCGCCAAGGCGGCGCTCGCGGCGCGGGTCGACGGCGAGCTGGTCGATCTCGAACGGCCGCTCGAGAAGGACGCGAGCCTCGCGCTGGTGACGGCGCGCGACGAGGCCGAGGCGCTCGATCTCGCGCGGCACGATTACGCCCATGTCCTCGCCGAGGCGGTGCAGAGCCTGTTCCCCGGCACCCAGATCACCTTCGGCCCCTCGACCGACGACGGCTTCTATTATGACTTCGCGCCAAGGGACCGGCCCTTCACCGAGGAGGATCTGCCCGCGATCGAGGAGGAGATGCGCCGCATCATCGCCGCGGACAAGCCGCTGCGCCGGGAGGTGTGGAGCCGCGAGCAGCTGATCTCGCGCTGGAAGCAGCAGGGCGAGAGCTTCAAGGCCGAATGGGCCGCCGAGCTGGCCGGTGACGAGCCGCTGACGGTCTACTGGTCGGGCGATGACTGGCTCGACATGTGCCGCGGCCCGCATCTGCCCTCGACCGGCAAGCTCGATCCGCAGGCGTTCAAGCTTACCCGCGTGTCGGGCGCCTATTGGCGCGGCGACCAGAAGAACGCGATGCTGAGCCGCGTCTACGGCACCGGCTGGCTCAACAGGAAACAGCTCGACGCCCACCTGACCCGGCTGGAGGAGGCCGCCAAGCGCGACCATCGCCGGATCGGCCAGGACATGGACTTGTTCCATCTCCAGTCCGAAGCGCAGGGTTCGGTCTTCTGGCACCCCAAGGGCTTCCGCCTGTGGCGGACGCTCGAGGCCTATATGCGCCGCAAGCTCGACGCCGCCGGCTATGTCGAGGTGAAGACGCCGCAGCTGATGGACGCGCGCCAATGGGAGCAGTCCGGCCATTGGGGCAAATATCGCGAGAATATGTTCGTCGTCCCCGACGAGATCCCCAACACCGAGGAAGAGGGGCCGGTCCTCTCGGGCGAGGGCGATCTGATGGCGCTCAAGCCCATGAACTGCCCCGCGCACATCCTGATCTTCAAGCAGGGGATCAAGAGCTATCGCGACCTGCCGATCCGCATGGCCGAGTTCGGCTGCTGCCATCGCAACGAGCCGCACGGGGCGCTTCACGGCATCATGCGGGTGCGCCAGTTCACCCAGGACGACGCGCATATCTTCGTCCGCGAGGACCAGCTGATCCCCGAGATCAAGGACTTCTGCGACCTGCTCGACGCGGTCTATCGCGACCTCGGCTTCGAGAGCTATGCGATCAAGCTGGCGCTCCGCCCCGATGCGCGCTTCGGCTCGGACGAAATGTGGGACAAGGCCGAGCAGACCTTGCGCGACGCGGTCGCCGCGTCGGGCCGCGCGACCGCTGAGTTCGGCTGGGAGGAGCTGCCCGGCGAGGGCGCCTTTTACGCGCCAAAGCTCGAATTCCACCTGACCGACGCGATCGGCCGCACCTGGCAGGTCGGCACGATCCAGGCCGACACGGTGCTGCCCGAGCGGCTCGACGCGTCCTATATCGGCGAGGATGGCGAGCGGCACCGGCCGGTGATGCTCCACCGCGCGATCCTCGGGACGTTCGAACGCTTCATCGGCATATTGATCGAGCATCATGCCGGGCGCTTCCCGCTGTGGCTGGCGCCGGTCCAGGCGGTGGTCGCGACGATCGTCTCCGATGCCGACGGCTATGCCCGCGAGGTCGAGGCGAAGCTGGCGGCGGCGGGCTTGCGCGTGGAGAGCGATACGCGCAACGAGAAGATCAACTACAAGGTGCGCGAGCATTCGCTGGCGAAGGTTCCGGCGCTGCTGGTGGTCGGCAAGCGCGAGGCCGAGCAAGGCGGCGTCGCGATCCGCCGTCTGGGCGAACAGGCGCAGACCGTGCTGCCGCTCGATGAGGCGATCGCCATGCTGGTGGCGGAGGCGACGCCGCCCGATCTCAGGCGGCAAGTCGCAGGGAAATCACAAGGAGGAGAAGAGAAATCATGAAGACCTGGAAGATCGCGCTCGGCGCCGCCGCCGCGCTGATGATGGCCGCCCCGGCCGCCGCCGAACATTATGGGGTGATCGCGCATCTGAACGCCCAGCCCGGCAAGCGCGACGCGATGATCGAGGGGCTCAAGGGCATGATCGGCATGAAGGGTGCGATCAATTTCGTCATCGCGAAGGACGGCAAGAATCCCGACGGCGTCTGGATCACCGAGATCTGGGAATCGAAGGAAGCCCATGACGTGGCGCTCGGCACCGATCAGTTCAAGGCGGCGATCGCCAAGGCCGGCCCGCTGATGGCCGGCGCGCCCGACCAGAACAACGAGACCTGGCCGGTCGCCGGCGTCGGCATGAAATAGCCTGCGCCGCCCCGGTCTCTGCACGAAGGCCGGGGCCGCCACGGCTCTCGTCGCCACCTGGCGAGACATGTCGCCGGCTGGCGCGGTGGCCGTGGGCCGGAACGCCGATCGACGCGGGCCAGGCACGGCCCGCGACAAAGCGTCGCTTAAAAGCTCCATCCATCTTTCAAAATGCCGCGCGAAGGCCTATATCCGCGCGCGGAAACGTCCACGACAGGAGATATTGCTATACGTCCCCCGATGATGCGCCGCCCCCTGGGGCAGCCGCCGATGCCGCTCAACGGCCCCCGCTATAACGAGTTCATCCAGTCGCCCAAGGTCCGGGTGATCGATGAGAATGGCGAAAATCTGGGCGTGATGTATACGCGCGAGGCGATGGAGCAGGCCCAGGAGGTCGGCCTCGATCTGGTCGAGGTGTCTCCCAACGCCGATCCGCCCGTCGCCAAGTTCCTCGACGTCGGCAAGTTCAAGTACGAGGCCCAGAAAAAGGCCAATCTTGCCCGGAAGTCGCAGAAGACGCAGGAGATCAAGGAGATCAAGATGCGTCCGAATATCGACGACCACGACTATGAAACCAAGATGAAGAAGATCCACGAGTTCATCGACGAAGGCGACAAGGTGAAGGTCACCCTGCGCTTCCGCGGCCGCGAACTCGCGCATGGCCAGCTCGGCATGCAGGTGCTCCAGCGCGTCCAGACCGATATGGTCGAAACCGCCAAGGTCGAGCAGTTCCCCCGCATGGAAGGCCGCCAGATGCTGATGGTGCTCGCACCGAAATAGGGCAGTGGGCATCTTCCGCCCATCGCCGCCCCCCGGACTTTACGCCGCCTTCCGCACCGGCGCCCCCGCCGCCGCGTCGACGACCAGCCGCTCGAGCGTCTTCAGCCGCGCTCCGCTGGTGATCTTGTCGCCGGTCAGGTCGGCGACATAGAAGACGTCGACCGCGCGCTCGCCATAGGTGGCGATATGTGCCGAGTGGATCATCACCTTCGCCTGGAACAGTGCGTGGGCGAGCGCGTAGAGCAGGGCTGGCCGGTCGCGCGCGTTCACCTCGATCACCGTGTAGCGGTTGGAGGCGCGGTTATCGATCAGCGCGGCGGGCTCGATCGTGAAGGCGTCGGCGCGCGGGCGGGCATTGGGTTTCGCGAGCAGCCGGTCGACCATCCGGGCGCGGTTGGCGAGCGCATCCTCGATCGCGATGCCGAGCCGCTTCATCCGGTCGGCCTCGTCGAAGGGCTGGCCGAACGGATCCTGGACGAGCAGATTGTCGATCGCCATGCCGTCGCGCGTGGTGTGGATGCGTGCGTCGATGACGTTGGCGCCGGCGAGGTGGATCGCGCCGGCGATCCGGTAGAACAGCCCCGGATGGTCGCCCGCATAGATGCTGACGAGCGTGGCCCCGCGATCGGGATCGGGTGCCGCCACTATCGACAGCGACTTGGCGGCGCCATCGGCGGCCTCGATCAGCCGGGCATTGCCCTCGAGGATGTCGACGCTCTCGGCGACCCAATAGGCTTCGGGGAAACGGGTGGCATATCGGGCGAAGCGCCGCTCGTCCCAGCCGAGCCGCTCCCTGAGCTGCTCCTGCTTGGCGGCGATGCGTTCGCGGCGGCCGGTCTGCTTGTGGCCGAGCCGCAGCACCTCCTCGGCCGCGGCGTAGAGATCGCTGAGCAACTGCCGCTTCCAGCTGTTCCACACGCCGGGCCCGACCGCGCGAATATCCACTACGGTCAAGCAGAACAGAAGCCGCAGCCGCTCCGGGCTCTGCACGCGCTCGGCGAAGTCGAGAATCGTCTTGAAGTCGCTGAGGTCGCGCTTGAACGCGGTGTCGGACATGACGAGATGATAGCGGACCAGCCAGGCGACCGTCTCGGTCTCGGCCGGTGTCAGCCCGAAGCGCGGGCAGAGCCGCTCGGCCACTTCCGCGCCCAGCAGGCTGTGGTCGCCGCCGCGTCCCTTGGCGATGTCGTGGAGCAGCACGGCGATATATAGGACGCGCCGCGACACCACTCCGCGGATCACTTGGGTGGCGATCGGATGGTCGTCCTCCAGCTCGCCCTTCTCGATCTGCGACAGCAGGCCGATCGCGCGGATCGAATGCTCGTCGACCGTATAATGATGATACATGTCGAACTGCATCTGCGCGACGACGCGGCCGAAATCGGGCACGAAGCGGCCGAACACCCCCGCCTCGTTCATCCAGCGCAGCACCGCCTCGGGTGTGTGGCGCGAGGTCAGCACGTCGAGGAAATAGGCGTTGGCGCGCGGATCGCGGCGCACCGCACTGTCGATCAGCTTTGCGTCGCGCCCCGCCGCGCGCATCGCCAGCGGATGGATCTCGAGCCCTTGGCGGTCGGCGATCACGAACATCTGGAGCAGCCGCACCGGATCCTCGGCGAAGAAATCGTTCGAAGGGATGGCGAGCCGGCCGCGCTCCAGGACGAAGCCGTCGAGCTTGGTCGGCTTGCGCCGCAGCATCGGCAGCCCGAAGCGCCGTCCGCGCGGCGCGAAGGTCTCGTCGATATGCGCCAGGAAGATCGCGGTGAGATCGCCGACACGCTTCGCCATCAGGAAATAATGTTGCATGAAGCGCTCGACCGCCGACTTGCCGGGCCGTTCGGCATAGCGCATCCGCCGCGCGATCTCGGGCTGAACGTCGAAGGTCAGCCGCTCCTCGGGGCGTCCGGCGACGATGTGGAGATGGCAGCGCACCGCCCACAGGAAGTTTTCGGCCTTCTGGAACTGGCGGAGCTCGGCCCTGGTCAGCAGCTCCTTGTCGACCAGTTCGGGCACCGAGCGGACCTGATGGACATATTTGCCGATCCAGAACAGCGTGTGGAGGTCGCGCAGACCGCCCTTGCCCTCCTTGAGATTGGGCTCGACGACATAGCGGCTGTCGCCCATCCGCTGGTGCCGCTCGTTGCGTTCGGCCAGCTTCTCGATCACGAAGGTTCGCGCCGTGCCCTTGACCACGTCGCGCGCGAACAGGCGCGCCGCCTGGTCGTACAGCGCCTCGTCGCCCCATACGAAGCGGCCTTCGAGCAGGGCGGTGCGGATGGTGAGATCGCTCTTCGCCATGCGCAGCATCTCATCGAGCGAGCGGCTCGAATGGCCGACTTTCAGGCCGAGGTCCCACATCGAATAGAGCATCGATTCGATGACCTGCTCGGACCAGCCGGTCTGCTTCCACGGCGTCAGAAAGGCGATATCGACATCCGAATGGAGCGCCATCTCGCCGCGCCCATAGCCGCCGACCGCCATCAGGGTGAGCCGCTCGGCAGCCGAGGGATTGTTGATCGGATAGAGCCGCTCGACGGTGAAATCGTAGATCAGCCGCAGGATCTGGTCGGTGAGGAACGCATAGGCGGCCGCGATCTCCGAGCCGCGCGTGGGTGCCTCGCTGAGCCGGCGGCCGATCTCGGCGCGGCCGCTGTCGAGTGCCGCCCTGAGGATCGCCGTGGCGCCTCCGCGCAGCGCCGCCGCATCGCTGCTGTCGGGCAGCAGCGCGGCGATGGCATCGGCGATCGCTCGGCGGTCGATGATCGCACGGCGGTGCGGCAGCAGATGGAATCTGGTGACCATGCTGCGCACATAGGGCGGATCCGGCGCAAGGGCTAGGTGGAGGCCTGCCGGACCCGACGATTCCTCCCGGTGTCGCGAGAAGCTAATTCGCCGGAATCGTCACGAACCGCCGCCATAAGGATTCCACGGCCGGCTCACCCGCCCCTCGCCCGCCTTGAAGAAATATTGGCTGCACACCAGCCAGCCCTTGAGCGGGCGGAGCGGCAGGACGCACGTGATCAGCAGCAGCGGCGTGATGGCGAGCAGCTGCACCCAGAATGACGGGCTGAACCAGATTTCGAGCATCAGCGCGAACACTACCGCGGGCACGCAGCCGAAGCAGATCACGAAGAAGGCAGGGCCGTCGGCAGGGTCGGCGAAGGCATAGCTCAGGCCGCAATCGCCGCAATGATCGCGCAGCTTGAGAAAGCCGTCGAACAGATCGCCGTTGCCGCAGCGGGGACAACGGCCGCGCAATCCGGTCCGTATCGGTTCGAGCCTCGGCCAGTCGCGCCCGGCAGCTTCCATGGCAATATTCCCTTCGAACATTGCCCGCGAGATAGAGTATTGTATGGCCTGGGCAACCATGCATAAGGCCGGATCCCATCCATGCAAAGCTGGCTCCAGGGGCTGCCCGAGCAGCCCGGCCCCAAATATCTCGCCATCGCCCAGGCGATTGAGCAGGCGGTACGCACCGGCGCGCTGCGCCCCGGCGAGCGGCTGCCGCCCCAGCGCGCGCTCGCCGGCCAGCTGGGAGTTGACCTTACCACCGTCACCCGTGCCTATGGGCTCGCCCGCGACGCCGGGCTGATCGAGGGATCCGGCCGGCTCGGCAGCTTCGTCCGCAACAGCGCGGGTCTCCCGCTGGCCGATATCACCGGCGACAACGGCATGATCATGCCGCCCCAGCCGGGCTCCGCGCTGCTGCCCGAGGCGATGCGCGCCGGGCTGGTCAAGCTGCTGCGCGCCGGCGGACAGTCCCCGCTGCTGCAATATCAGCCGAGCGGCGGCGCGATCCGCGACCGGCAGGAGGCGGCCCGCGCGTTCGCCGCGCGCGGGCTCGCCGCGCGGGAGGACGACACGATCGTCACCGCGGGCGGCCAGAACGCGCTCCACGCGATCCTCGGCACGATCTTCGCGCCCGGTGACGTCATCTGCGCGGGCCGGTCGACCTATCCGGGGCTGCTGGCGCTCGCGAGGCGCTTCGGCCTCACAGTCAAAGCGGTCGCTGGTGACGCGGGCGGCATCGATCCCGATGCGGTCCAGGCGGCCGCGCAGGGCGGTGCCAGGGCGGTCTATGTCGTGCCGACCAACGACAATCCGACCACCGCGACGCTCGATCTCGAACGCCGCCTGTGGCTGGCGGCGATCGCGCGGCGCCACGGGCTGGTCCTGATCGAGGACGACGCCTATGGCCAGCTTCCCGCGAAGCCGCTCCCGCCGCTCGCCACGCTCGCGCCGGAGCTCAGCTGGCATATCGCCAGCGTCTCGAAGATCATCTCGCCGGTGCTGCGGGTCGCGCATGTCCGGGCGCCCTCGGCGACGGCGGCGCGACAGCTCGCCGTCGACATCCACGAAACCGCGATCATGGCCCCCCCGCTCAGCGCCGCGCTCGTCACCCTGTGGCTGCGCGATGGGCTGTTCGCCGAGCTGGTCGGCAAGGTCCGTGCGGAGGGTATCGCCCGCCAGCGCATCGCCGCGGCATGGCTGGCGGGCACCGACCATGCCGCGCATCCCGAGGGCTATCATATCTGGCTGCGGCTCTCCGGCAGCGATCCCGCCGAGCTCGCCGCGAGAGTCCGCCCGGCGGGGCTGTCGATCGTGCCGGGCGGCGCCTTCGCGGTCGATCCGGCGCAAGCCGAAGCCGCCGTCCGAATCTCGATCGGCGGCTCGATCGACCATGTCCGCCTCGGCCAGGCCTTCGCGCTGCTGCGGGCGCGGATGGAGTAGCCGCCTCGGAGAATCGCCGCCCCGGCGGAGGGAGCGCGAGGTTGCCCCATGCGTGTGGCGGCGCGGGCTTCCGCCCGGGTGGCGTCTCCGGCTTCTACATCCGCGCGACCATCCACACCGCCATGACGATCATCATCAGATTCTCGGTCAGCGAGACGAAGCCGAGCGGGACATTGCTGTCGCCGCCGACGCAGGCGCATTTCAGCTCGCGCTTGTCGACATAGACCGCCTTGATCACCGATACGGCCCCGACGCCACCGATGAAAAGCGCGATGGGCACCGACAGCCAGGCTAGCCCGCCCCAGATCATCAGCACCCCCGCCGCCGCCTCGGCATAGGGATAGACATAGCCATAGGGCACCCAGGCTCTCGCGAGCAGGTCATAATTGAGGAACATCGTCGAGAAGCTCTCGACGTCGCGCAGCTTGAGCATCGCCAACACCACCATCGAGAAGGCGATGAACCATTCGGCCGCCCGGATGTGGAGGGGCGATCCATAAACTGCCGTCGTTGCCGCGATCGCCATCAGCGCGGTCAGCGTGAACAGCACGATGATGGGCCGATAGGTCGACGCCTTCGGATCGGCCACATCCTGGCCGAAATGGCGGCGCAGATCGTCGTAGCCGCCGATCCGACGGCCGCCGACGAAGATTTGCGGGGTGGTCTCGACGCCGTGCTCGGCCTTGAACGCGTCGGTCTCCTCGCGGCTGCGCAGCCAATGATCCTCGACGCGGAATCCCTTGCGCCGCAGCAGGTGCCGCGCCTTGAGCCCATAGGGACAGACATGGCTCGGCATCACCATGCGGTGAAGGACGGCGGTCCGCGTCTGGGTCATGGGTGATCTCCATCGTCATCGGCGGCTTAATCCGCCTCAAGCGGCCGCCGCTCGGGCGATCGCCTTCAACCGGTAGACGAGTTCGAGCGCCTCGCGCGGGCTCAGCGCGTCGACATCGACGCCCTCGATCTCGGAACGCAGCGGATCGGGCGCCGCTTCCTCTGCCTGGGCGGCGGCGGCGAACAGCGGCAGGTCGTCGAGGCCCGCTGCCAGCCCGCCGGTCGCGGCGCGCCCCGCCTCGAGCTTCTTGAGCACCTCGCGCGCCCTCGCCAACACCGGCGGCGAGAGCCCGGCCAGCTTGGCGACCGCGATGCCGTAGCTGCGGTCGGCGGGGCCATCGGCGACCTCGTGGAGCAGCACCAGCTCGCCCTTCCACTCGCGCGCGCGGACATGGTGGAGCGAGAGCGCGTCGAGCCGCTCGGCGAGCCTCGTCAACTCGTGATAATGGGTCGCGAACAGGCAGCGGCAGCGGTTGATGTCGTGCACCGCCTCGACCACCGCCCATGCTATGGCGAGGCCGTCATAGGTCGAGGTGCCGCGCCCGACCTCGTCGAGGATGACGAAGCTGCGTTCGGTCGCCTGCGCGAGAATCGCCGCGGTCTCGACCATCTCGACCATGAAGGTCGATCGCCCGCGCGCCAGATTGTCCGACGCGCCGACACGGCTGAACAGCCGGTCGACGATGCCGAGCCGCGCGCTTTGGGCGGGCACCGGGCTTCCCGCCTGGGCGAGAATCGCGATCGCGGCGTTCTGGCGCAGGAAGGTCGACTTGCCACCCATGTTGGGGCCGGTCACCAGCCACAGCCGGCCCTGTTCCGACAGGCAGCAGTCATTGGCGACGAAACGCCCGCCCTGCGCCGCGACCGCCGCCTCGACCACCGGGTGCCGTCCGCCGCGCACGTCGAAGCAGCTGTGCTGCTCGAAACGGGGCCGGGTCCAGCCGCCTTCGGCCGCCCGCTCGGCAAGGCCCGCCGCCACGTCGAGCCGCGCCAGCGCGTCGGCGGTCGCCGCGACCGATGCGGTACGGGCCAGCACCGCGCCGACCAGCTCCTCTAGATGCGCCGCTTCGGCCGCGAGCGCATGCGCGCCCGACTGGCCGACCCGCATCGCCTGCTCGTGGAGGTCGGTCGCGTTGAAGCGAACCACGCCTGCCAGGGTTTGGCGATGGGTGAAGCCCGAATCCGCCGCCATCAGCGGATCGGCATGCTTGGCCTGCACCTCGATATGATAGCCGAGCACGCCATTATGCTTGATGCGCAGCGAGGCGATGCCGGTCTCCTGGCGGTAGCGGGCCTCCAATGCCGCGATCGCCTTGCGCCCCTCGCCGCCCTGGCCCCGCAGCACGTCGAGCTCGGCATCATAGCCCTCGGCGATGTAGCCGCCCTGCGCGGTGTCGATCGGCGGCGACGCGACCAGCGCGCGCTTGAGCAGATCGACCAGCGCCTCATGACCGAGAAAGGCGGGCAGGATGCTGCGCAGCAAGGCCGGCATCGGCCCAATAGGCTGCAGCGCGGAGTGCAGCATCCGCGCCTGATCGAGGCCATCGCGCAGCTGGCCGAGATCGCGCGGAGAGCCCCGCCCCGCGACCAGCCGGCCGAGCGCGCGGCCGATGTCGGGGAGCGCCCGCAGCGTGCCGCGCAGCCTTTCGCGCAAGCCCCCGTCGCCCTCGAACAGAGCGACCAGATCGAGCCTCTCCTCGATCGCGCCGATCTCGGTGAGCGGCGCGGACAGATCGGCACCGAGCAGCCGCGCGCCGGCGCCCGTGACGGTCCGGTCGATCGCGTCGAGCAGGCTTCCCTTGCGCGTGCCCGCCTGGGAAAGGGTGATCTCGAGGCTCTCGCGCGTCGCCGCGTCGATCATCATATGGTCGGCCACGATCCGCCGCCGCGGCGGCTGGAGGAAGGGCAGGCTGCCTTGGCCCGCCCGGTCGAGATAGGCGATCAGCGCCCCCGCCGCCGCGAGCTCGGCGCGGCTGAACGCGCCGAAGCCGTCGAGCGTGGCGACGCCCAGCAGCCGCTTCAGCCGCTCCTCGCCGCGCAGGCTGTCGAAATATTCGCGCGGCCAGGGAACGGCGTTGAGGGGGCTTTCGTCGAAATCCTCGGGAACGACGATCTCGGCGGCGTCGAGCCGCGCCAGCTCGGCATCGAGCGCGGATGGAAGCAGTGCCGCGATCTCGAACCGCCCGGTCGAGATGTCCGCCGCGGCGATCCCCAGCCGGCGGCCCCCTTCCGCATTGGACGGACCTTGCCCATGGCTCGCCACCGCGACCAGCCAGTTGGCGGCGCGCGCGTCGAGCAGGGCCTCCTCAGTCAATGTCCCCGCGGTCACGACGCGCACGATCGCGCGGCCGACCAGCGCCTTCGAGCCGCCGCGCCTCTTCGCCTCGGCGGGGCTCTCGGTCTGCTCGGCGATCGCCACGCGATGACCTGCCTTGATCAGCCGGGCGAGATAGGCTTCGGCCGAGTGAACGGGTACGCCGCACATCGGAATCGGCTTGCCGTCATGTTCGCCGCGCGCGGTCAGCGCGATGTCGAGCGCGGCCGAGGCGATTCGGGCGTCGTCGAAGAACAGTTCGAAAAAATCCCCCATCCGGTAGAAGAGCAGGCAATCCTCGGCCGCCGCCTTGAGCGCGAGATATTGCGCCATCATCGGAGTCGGGGCCGATCTGTCCGTAGCCGTATCGATTTTTGCCTTTTGCGCCATCTCTGGGCTGATAGCGGCTTGTCGACTCTCCGGCGATACCCCACAAGCGTGCCCGGGCATTCTAAACGGGCGCCGAGGGGGCCGGATCATGAGCGACGACACGACGAACAGAAGCAAGATACAGTTTTCGGATCGCGAAGCGCTTTTCTTCCACTCGACGGGCCGGCCGGGGAAGATCGAGATCATCGCCACCAAGCCGATGGCGACCCAGCGCGATCTCAGCCTCGCTTATTCGCCCGGCGTCGCCGTCCCAGTCAAGGCGATCGCGGCCGATCCCGCGACCGCCTATGATTATACCGCCAAGGGCAATCTCGTCGCGGTGATCTCGAACGGCACCGCGATTCTCGGCCTCGGCAATCTCGGCGCGCTCGCCTCGAAGCCGGTGATGGAAGGCAAGGCCGTCCTGTTCAAGCGCTTCGCCGATGTCGATTCGATCGACATCGAGCTCGACACCGAGGACCCCGAAGCCTTCATCAACGCCGTGGCGCTGATGGAGCCGAGCTTCGGCGGCATCAACCTCGAGGATATCAAGGCTCCCGAATGCTTCATCATCGAGCAGGCGCTCAAGGAGAGGATGAACATCCCGGTGATGCACGACGATCAGCACGGCACCGCGATGATCGCGGCGGCGGGCCTGATCAATGCCGCCTTACTGACAAACCGCGAGCTCAAGGACATGAACGTCGTCGTCAACGGCGCGGGCGCGGCGGCGATCGCCTGCACCGAGCTGATCAAGGCGGTCGGCGTCTCGCCCGACAAGGTGCTGCTGTGCGATTCGAAGGGCGTGGTCTATCAGGGCCGCACCGACGGCATGAACCAGTGGAAGTCTGCGCATGCCACCAAGACCGACAAGCGGACCCTGGCGGAGGCGGTCGACGGCGCCGACGTCTTCCTCGGCCTTTCGGTCAAGGGGGCGCTGACCCCCGAGATGGTCAAGACGATGGCGCCGCATCCGATCATCTTCGCGATGGCCAATCCGGATCCCGAAATCCTGCCGCCCGATGCCAAGGCGGTACGCGACGACGTGATCGTCGCGACCGGCCGGTCGGACTTCCCGAACCAGGTCAACAACGTCCTCGGCTTCCCCTTCATCTTCCGCGGCGCGTTGGACGTGCGCGCGACCGGCATCAACCAGGAGATGAAGATCGCCGCGGCGCGTGCGCTCGCCGAACTGGCACGCGAGCAGGTCCCCGAGGAAGTAGCCGCCGCCTATGGCGGCGCGGCGCCGCGCTTCGGCCGCGATTACATCATCCCGGCGCCGTTCGATCCGAGGCTGATGGAGATCATCCCCGCCGCGGTCGCGCAGGCCGCGATGGACACCGGCGTCGCCCGCAAGCCGATCCTCGACATGGCGGCCTACAAGGACAGCCTCAAGGCCCGGCTCAACCCGACGACCTCGGTGCTGACCCTCGCCTCCGAAACCGCGCGCGCCCATCCCAAGCGGGTCGTCTTCGCCGAGGCCGAGGAGGAAGTGGTGCTGCGCGCCGCGATTCAGTTCAAGAATCTCGGCTATGGCACGCCGGTGCTGGTCGGCCGCGACGAGGTGCCCGACAAGCTGCGCGACCTCGGCGTCGACGATGTGGAAAGCTACGAGCTGCACAACAGTCGCTCCTCGCCACTGGTCGAGCGGATGGTCGACTATCTCTACGATCGTCTCAAGCGGCGCGGCACGCTGCGCCGCGAGTGCGAAGCGATGGTCAACCAGGATCGCAACATCTTCGGTTCGCTCCTGCTCGCGCTCGGCGAAGCCGATGCGATGGTGACCGGCGTCACCCGCACCTATAGCGCGACCTTCCGCCAGGTCCGCCGGGTGCTCGATCCGCTCGAAGGCAAGAAGCCGTGCGGAATCCACCTGTTCGTGGGGCAGAGCCACACCGTCTTCATCGCCGACACCACGGTGACCGAGCGACCTTCGGCGGTCGAGCTTGCCGACATCGCCGAGCAGACCGCGGCGGTCGCGCGCCGCATGGGCCATGAGCCCCGCGTCGCCTTCCTCAGCTATTCGACCTTCGGAAACCCGCCGGGCAACTGGCTGGAAACGGTCCGCGGCGCGGTGTCGCTGCTCGACGATCGGGGCGCGAGCTTCGAATATGAGGGCGAGATGGCCCCCGACGCGGCGCTCAACCCGTCGATCATGAAGCTCTATCCGTTCAACCGCCTGTCGGCGCCGGCCAATGTGCTGGTGATGCCGGGGCTGCAATCCGCCAATATCTCGGCCAAGCTGCTCCGCGAGCTCGGCAAGGGCTCGGTGATCGGCCCGATGCTGGTCGGCATGGAAAAGCCGGTCCAGATCGCGACCATGTCCTCGAACGCGTCCGAACTGATGACCCTCGCGATTCTCGCGGCGGCGGGGATCGCGCACTGAGCCATATTTTCCTCCTCCCTTTCCAGGGAGGGGGATAGCCGGCCCTATTTCTTCTCCATCGAGGCCTTCATCCCCGCCACCAGCTGCTCGACTGTCCGCGGCTGCGCCGGCAACCGGAAAAAGGCTGCCGGAAAGGCCGCCTTGCCCGCGAGGTTGAGGCGGAAGCGGCCGCCGACGTCGATCGGCGTGCCGAGCGCGAAGATCGTACGTGTCTCGGCGATCAGTTCGGTCGCGCCGGCGCCGATCAGCGGCGCCGCCGGCACCATCGCCGCGTTCATGAAGGCCTCGAGCGCGGCGCCGACCGGTTTCAGATCGGGATCGTCGCTGATCAGATAGTCGGTCGGCTTGTCGGGCTGGGTGCTGTCGAGGCCCCGGACATGATAGATGCGGCCCTTGCGTCCGCCCGCCTCGCCCCGCCCGTCGGGCTCGATCTTGAGATGGTCGGCGTGCATCGCCGCGCCGGCCTTGTCGAACAATCCCTTGAAGATCGGCGGCAGCACCTGGTCGATCGCGTTGGCGACGTCCTTCAGCCGCGCGACCGTGGGCTTGCCGCCCTCGACATCGACGATGAAGAATTCGCCGCCGATCAGCAGGCCGTAATCCTCGGTCCCGACCTCGCCGATCCGGGCGTCGCCATTGTCATGGACGTCGATCTGGAGCTGCTTCGACTGGCGCACGTCGATGTAGATGGCGCGCAAGCCGGCCTCGGCGGCGCTGGTCGCGAGCAGCGTCGCGGCACCGATGATCGAAAATCTCAAAACCCGGCGCATAGGCAATTCCCTGTACAGCTTGGAATCTGCTTAGCCGCGCAAGCTCGGTTCGTGAAGGAGAGGACGGCGGCCCCGCTTCCCCTCGCCGTCGAAAATCGCCAACAAGGGGCCATGCCCGTCGCCCGCCTGATGCTGACCGACTTCCGCTCCTACGCCTCGGCGACGATCGCGGCCGGGCCGGGCTTCGTCGTGCTGACCGGGGAGAACGGCGCGGGCAAGACCAATATCCTCGAGGCCATCTCGATGCTCGGCCCCGGCCGGGGACTGCGCGGCGCGGCGCTTGGCGAGATGACGCGCGAGGGCGCGGCCGGCGGCTTCGCGGTCGCCGCCGAGCTGGAAGGCGGCATCCGCATCGGCACCGGCACGGTCGCCGCCATGCCCGGCCGGCGGCAGGTGCGGATCAACGGCGCGACCGCGTCGGCCGCGTCGCTCGGGGAATGGATCACCTTGCTCTGGCTGACCCCAGCGATGGACCGGCTGTTCACCGAGGGAGCCGAGGGGCGACGCCGCTTCCTCGACCGGCTGGTTTTCGCGATCGAGCCGGGCCATGCCCATCATGCCAGCCGCTATGACGCGGCGATGCGCGCGCGCAACAAGCTGCTTGGCGCCGAGGGCCGGCCGGACATGGCGTGGCTCGACGCGCTCGAAGGCCAGATGTCCGAACATGGGGAGGCGATCGCCGAAGCGCGGGCGCGCACCGTGGCGGCGCTGGGCGACCGGATCGCGCGCGATCCCGACGCGCCGTTCGCGCGCGCGGCGCTGGCGATCGAAGGCTGGCTGCCCGGCGGCGAGCCGCTGGGCCAGCAGTTGGGCCGGGGCAGGCCGCGCGACGCCGCCGCCGGCCGCACCCTCGCCGGCCCGCACCGCCAGGACCTCGCCGTCACCCACGCCGCCAAGGCGCAGCCCGCCGCGCGCGCCTCGACCGGCGAGCAGAAGGCGCTCCTGCTCGGCCTCGTCCTCGCCCACGCCGATCTGGTTGCCGAGCGGCGCGGCACCCGGCCGGTGCTGCTGATGGACGAGGTCGCCGCCCACCTCGATCCCGTCCGGCGCGCGGCCCTGTTCGACCGGCTCGCGTGGAGCGGCGGACAGGTCTGGCTCACCGGCACCGAACGTGCCCTGTTCGATGCGATCGGCGAGGCGACCTGGCTGTCGGTCGCGGGGGGCGCGGTGGAGCTATCCCGTTGAGCTTCCCCCATGACGGAGCTGGGGCAGGGGCGGAAGTACGGCGTTAGCCGAACACCGTTTCTTTTGCTTTTGCGACAGCCGCCGCTATATAATCGGCATGACGAACGAAACCGAAAACACCCCCAACGCAAACAGCTATGGCGCCGATTCGATCAAGGTCCTCAAGGGCCTCGACGCGGTACGCAAGCGGCCCGGCATGTATATCGGCGACACCGACGACGGATCGGGTCTCCACCACATGGTGTTCGAGGTTTCGGACAATGCGATCGACGAGGCGCTGGCCGGCCATTGCGACAAGATCATCATCACGCTCAACCCCGACGGCTCGGTCTCGGTCGAGGATAATGGCCGCGGCATCCCCACCGGCATCCACGCCGAGGAAGGCGTCTCCGCCGCAGAAGTGATCATGACTCAGCTCCATGCGGGCGGCAAGTTCGACAACACCAACGACGCCAACGCGTATAAGGTCTCCGGCGGCCTGCACGGGGTCGGCGTCTCGGTCGTCAACGCGCTGTCGGACGTGCTCGATCTGACGATTTGGCGCGACGGCCAGGAACATTACATGCGGTTCCAGCGCGGCGACGCGGTGGCGCCGCTCGCGGTGGTCGGCCCCGCCGACGGCAAGAAGGGCACCAAGGTCACCTTCCTGCCCTCGCCCGACACCTTCAAGATCACCGAGTTCGATTTCGAGAAGCTCGAGCACCGCTACCGCGAGCTCGCCTTCCTCAATTCGGGCGTCCGTCTGTTCCTGGTCGACGAACGCCATGCCGAGCGCAAGGAGATCGAGCTGTTCTACGAGGGCGGGATCGCCGCCTTCGTCAAATATCTCGATCGCACCAAGGTGCCGCTGATGCCCGAGCCGGTGGCGATCAACGGCCAGCGCGACGATGTCGGCATCGACGTCGCGCTCGAATGGAACGACAGCTATTATGAGCAGGTCCTCTGCTTCACCAACAACATCCCCCAACGCGACGGCGGCACCCATCTCGCCGCCTTCCGCGCGGCGCTGACCCGCACGCTCAACAATTATGCCGAGAAATCGGGCGCGCTGAAGAAAGAGAAGGTCGGCCTCACCGGCGACGACATGCGCGAAGGGCTCACCGCGATCGTCTCGGTCAAGCTGCCCGATCCGAAATTCTCTTCGCAGACCAAGGACAAGCTGGTCTCGTCGGAAGTGCGCCAGCCGCTCGAAAGCCTGATGGCCGACAAGCTCGCCGAATGGCTCGAGGAAAACCCGGCACATGCCCGCTCGATCATCCAGAAGGTGATCGACGCCGCCGCCGCGCGCGAAGCCGCCCGCAAGGCGCGCGAGCTGACCCGGCGCAAGGGGGTGATGGACATCGCCTCGCTGCCCGGCAAGCTCGCCGATTGCCAGGAGCGCGATCCCTCCAAATGCGAGCTCTACCTGGTCGAGGGGGACTCGGCCGGCGGCTCCGCCAAGCAGGGGCGCGACCGCGTCTATCAGGCGATCCTGCCGCTCAAGGGCAAGATCCTCAACGTCGAGCGCGCCCGCTTCGACCGGATGCTCTCCTCCAAGGAGGTCGGCACGCTGATCCAGGCGATGGGGACCGGCATCGGCCGCGACGATTTCAACATCGAGAAGCTGCGATACCACAAGATCGTCATCATGACCGACGCCGACGTCGACGGCGCGCATATCCGGACGCTGCTGCTCACCTTCTTCTACCGGCACATGCGGCAGATCATCGAGGGCGGGCATCTCTATATCGCCCAGCCGCCGCTCTACAAGGTCGCGAAGGGCCGTTCGGAGGTCTATCTGAAGGATGACGCCGCGCTCGACGAATATCTCGTCACCGCGGGGCTCGGTCTGATGATCCTGGAAACCCCGGGGGGCGCCCGCTCGGGCGAGGATCTGCGCCAGCTCGTCGAGCATGCCCGGCGGATGCGCTCGCTGATGCGCTTCGTGCCCAGGCGCTATGATCCCGTCATCGTCGAGGCGCTGTCGCTGACCGGCGCGCTCGATCCGCAGGGCGGCGACGAGGGCCATCGCGCCGCCGCCGGCAAGATCGCCGAATGGATGGGCCGGATCGATCCCGAGGCCAGCTGGTCGGGCGATCTCGCGGCCGATGGCGGCTATCATCTCCAGCGGCTGTGGCGCGGGGTTACCGATCACCACATCATTGACGCCGCCTTCATCCGCTCCGCCGAAGCGCGCAAGCTCCATGCGCTCTCAGCCGAACAGGCCGATGCCTATAGCCGCACCGCCCGTCTGGTGCCGCTCAAGGGCGCCGCCGCGGTGGCCGAGGATGATGAGGGCGGGCCCGTCGTCGACACCCGCGGCATCGCGATCAACCAGCCGTCGGATCTGCTCGACGCGATCCTCGCGGCCGGCCGCAAGGGCATGTCGGTCCAGCGCTACAAGGGCCTCGGTGAGATGAACGCCGAGCAGCTGTGGGAGACGACGCTCGACCCCGCCAACCGGTCTATGCTCC
>CAMLSA010000039.1 GCA_946482655.1 uncultured Sphingomonas sp.
GCTGCTCGCCATAGGTGCGGCCGTAACCCGGCCAGTCGTCGCCGTCATTGCCGTCTACAAGGCTGACCTCAGGGCCGGATCGGGGAGACGCCACGGTCAGTTCGACATAGCCCGGCACACCCAGCACACCGACCAGCACGAGGAGCGCGTTCCAACGTTTCATCCACGACCTCATATGCGACGACCGCGTCTTCACCTTGGCGGACAAGGCGATAGGCCGGATCAGGGGAATGGCCGCCCTGCTGGGCCGCCGTCACGACGATTCCCGGGCATGCGCTCCATTCGTCGGCGGCAACATGCCGGCCTTCCCGCGCGCGCGAAGCGGTCAGAGAGGGGCATCATCCGCAAAAACCAGCGTCTCCTGGATCACGACCTTCCGGAGCATGGCGCGGACCTGGTCCATGCCCGGATATTGGCCCAGCCTAGCGCGAGCCGCGTAGAAGGCGTCGACACTTTCAATCTGCCAGATGTGGATGAGGTTGTTGAGCCTGCCAGAAAACGGCGTCATCGCATGAAGAAGCTTAATCCCTTGCGACTCCATCGCCTTTGTGATTGTGGGTCTGTGCGGCAGGAACTCGGCAAGCCCACCATAAGCTAGCTCCAGTGTAGCAATAAGATACATAGCCTCTCCACCTTGCTGAAGGTCGACATTTTAGTGATTATAGCCACAACTATTAATGTAATATCATGAATATTCGTCAACCCAAGTAAAATTCGATTTATCGATAATTCATTCTTGCTTATGTCGTTGTCGTGTATAAAGAACGGCAGGGCGGCATCGCGTCCGCCGGACTCTCTCCGTCAGGATCTGACCCTGAGGGGATGCGCCCCATCCCAGTCCACCGCCGCACGCCGCAACTGCCCAAAGCTCTCGAACTGCGCTGCCGTAGGTTGAAACAGCTCGACGAATCCGAAGGGTCCTCCCGTCTTGATGTAAAATGCTCCTCCCTCATCGGCGAAGAATTCCTGCGCTATCTCATAGCCGGACTCTAGTGCAACACGGCGCGCATGTCCGACATCCTTCACGAATAATCCGATATGGTGCATGTCTTGTCGAGAGGACTTCTGCCATTCTGAATAGATGGATGGAACATCATTGTCCTGTCGTACGAATTCTATTTGCATGTCCTCCCAATATCCAATGGTGACAGAAAACTGGATGTCGACGTCTTCACCAAAATACTGACATCCCTTGATGAACTTGTTGACATTGTGTCTTTGAAAAAAGGGGCCTGCTCCCATTTTTCTTGTCCAGAAATCAACAGATTTCTCAACATCGTCGGTAACGAATGCCAACTGCTTGATAGGCCCGAGCGCGGCAATTTCAGCCTTCATCGCATATCTCTCCTCGAAGGTTTATTTCCTGCAGACGTTATATCCTGAAGCCGACCGCGGCAAATTCGGGGCTCGCCGCACCGTCGGCCGCAGAAGACCCGCCTTGTGGCCCCTCAACGGACCCGCTGATCGAGTTGAACCACGTTTCCGTCCGGATCCTTGAGCAGCGCAGCCCGGATCTGGCGACCAGCCTCCTCGCCATAGTCCTGGCTGTCGGCCTCCACGGGATCCATGACCACCGTATGGCCGCTGCTCCGAGCGCGAGCGATGATGGCATCCACATCGTCGACCCAGAAGCCGAAATGGTGGACACCGATGTCGAAGAGGGGCTTTGCTCCCCCGCGCGGGCGATCCGAATTCAGCGTTTGGTCAAGGACGATGAAAGGGCTGTCGTCCTCGCCGGCCCAGCGCAAGTAGCAGCCCCGTCGTTCCGTCTTGAATTCCGGCAGAGAAAACACCTCTATCTTGTCGACCGCAAGTTGAAGACCGATGACTTGGCAGTAAAAGGTCAGCGAGGCTTCCATGTCACTTACGCCGATCGCCAAGTGCGAAATGTTGCGCGGCACGGCAGGCGAACCTTCCGACCCAAACTGACGCAGAGACTGTTCTTGCGTTGTCATGCCTCTCCTTCCTCATCTGTCACGCCGTTGAGGTCATAACGCGCCGCGCGGTGGCGGTTGTTGTGCTCGCCTGCACTATGTGTGAATGGCTGCCCCTTGGCAAATTGGAGCCATTCTCGCTGGACCGCACCATCGGTCGCCGAGACCGGCGGCGAAACGGGGACGATCATCTTCTATGCGCCGGGCGTCCGCTTCCCTGCGACCCCGTTGCCATAGTCGCGGTGGGCTGATCGCACTGAATCCCGCTGGGTCGTGGAGGAAACGGCGATTTAGGCCGCCGGTCAGCGCCTCGGCGCCCCCCTGCTCGGCATCCATTCTCCCGCAACTCTCGTTTAGGTGATCCAAGCTTCGGCGCAGCCCGGCCCGTTCCGCTCGGGCTGCCGGGCCGGCAGCCTCTATCGAATGGACGCCGCTCACCGCCGGGCTACTTTGACGCCCGCGCGCTCGCGATCCCACAGGGACAGCGGGTCTTTCTCGGCATTGCTGCGGAGAACGTGCTTGATGATCTTCTGGGTCATGGTCCGGGGCATCTCCGCGCGAAACTCCACGAAGCGTGGCACCATGTAATAGGGCATGTTCGCGCAGCAATGCTGGATCACATCGAGCTCCGTGATCTGGAATCCCGCTTTCAACACGATCGCGACCCCGACATCTTCATCGCCGTTCCCGTCCGAGACCGCGTAGACGGCGACGTCCGCAATCGCCTCAAGCCGGGCGATTGCCTGCTCCACTTCATAGGCCGAGATATTCTCGCCGCGGCGACGAATGGCGTCCTTCTTGCGGTCCGCGAAGTAGAAGTAGCCGTCCTCGTCGATCCAGCCGCGATCGCCGGTGTGGAACCACAGATTCCTCCGCGCGGCGAGGGTCGCATCGGGCATCTTGTAATAACCCTGCGCCGAAGCGAACGGCAGCCCCTCGTTCCGCACGACGATTTCGCCAACGGTCCCCACGGGAACGTCGATATCCTCGTCGTCCACTATCCGGGCCTGGACGTCCTCCAGCGGCAGACCGACGCTCTGCCGCTTCTCCACGGGGCCGTCGATTCTCTGCGAGAAGCACATCCCATAGTCGCTGAGTCCATAGCCCTGAACCAGCCGGATGCCGAAACGCTCCTCAAACTCCGCCATGAAGTTCGGCACGGGCGCCGCTATCGCCATGCGCAGCCGGTGATCTCGGTCGGCCGGGCTTGCCGGTTGATTGAAGAGGAAACCGCTCACGCTCAACAGCATGGCGCAAGTCGCGTTCGCCTCGCGAACCTCCTGCCAAAAAGAACTCACCGAGAGACGGCCCGTCAGGGCGATTCCGCCATCGACCATCAACATCGTCAACACGGCGCCTCCATAGGCACCGACGTGAAACAGCGGCATGCAGACATGGTAGATGTCGTCCGAACAATATCCCAGTGGCCCCACCTGCCCAAGACCGAAGCTCAGATTGTGTACCTGGGTAAAGACATTTCCTTTTGAAGGCCCGGTCGTGCCGGATGTGTACATGATGGCACATGGATCGCTGTAGGCGATCTCGACGTCCGGCACTTCCGCGGAGCCGCCGTATAGCTGCGAGAAGGTCTCGATCCGGGCTTCATGATCATTCGGCAGCGAACGCTCGCTGCCGAATGGCGACGCGACGAAAACATTCCGGATCGCCGCACGTTCGGGAAGCGCGAGGAAGAACTCCAGCAACCGCGCATCCACGACCAGCGCCGTGCTGTCGGACTGATCGAGATAATAGTGCAGGAAGGCACCGCGCGCGGCGACGTTGATCGGCACCACGAGCGCCCCGATCTTTCCCAAGGCGAAGTAGGTCAAGATCTGCTCGGGCGAGTTTTCCATGAGCATGGCCACATGCGTGCCCTTGCCGATGCCGTGGGCGAGAAGGCCGTTGGCTATGCGGTTGGAAAGCTGATGGATTTCGCGATAGCTGAACTTACGTCCATCCAGCAGACTGTGCAGAAAAAGCTTGTCGCCGTTCCGGCGAGCCTTGTCCGCCAGGATGTGCCCGAAGGTGAATTGCTCATAGCTATACCCGAGAAGTTCTTTTCGCACGTCGGTCTATCCAATCCTTGATGAATCCAGCGGCCTGAGACGCTGCGGTTGAGAGTGCGTCATCGGAAGGCCGCCCAGAAGAGATCCAGCCGATGAATATGAATTGCCATTCAATTTTATCAGCGCGCCCGTGCTCGTTCAACCACGGCATTTTGGAAGGCTGAAACTGGCCGGAGGGCAGGATTTTCGGGTGACTTCCACCAAGCCCCCCCCCTCCCCTTGCCGACTCGCCGGCCCAAGCGCGCCGACCCGGCCCAAGCGCGCCGACAAGGTGAACGATAAACCAAAGTTGGAGACGGAGACGTCGGCCACGGTGCCTCCGGAAGCTCATATCCCAAGGTCTCTACGGGCCTGGACCCCATTCTAAAAATGCACATATTATCATTACTCAACAACTGTTTATGACAAAATCCATGGCTCTCTCGGCAGGCATGGAGACTTTGCCCCAGCGCCGCTCGGAAAAATTATGATTGCGCATTCATGATACTCTGCTAGTTATGCAGAAATCTACCGAAACTTCGGCCGGGAGAGGGTTGGGGCGGTCATGGAAGACAGATCTAGTCAGAAAGAGGCGGCTTTGCCGCTTTGCTGAATTCCGGCGCGCTGCACGACCTCTGGTTCGTGCGATGCGGAATCGTGCGGCGAGACGGCTGCCAAGAAAATCTATCCTAAAGGGAAGAGGGTCATGAACAAATTACGTCACCAACTGCGCTGCGAGCTAGCCCGCCTCTCCGCGGCAAGCGCTCTGATCCTTGCTGGTCTGGCGGCGCCAGCGGCTGCGCAACAGCCCGACGTCGCGGCGAGTGCCGTCGAAGAAATCATCGTGACCGCCCGCCGGCGGGATGAAACCCTGATCGCCGTGCCCGTCACGGTTTCCGCCGCCACCGAAGAGCAGCTACGCGCCCGCGGCGTCACCAACCTCGATGGATTGGCGCGGACCATTCCGCAGCTCATCATGACGGAATCCAGCAGCAGCGCCCAGGGCGGCGCCATCGCTCTCCGCGGGATCGGCGCCGGCGACGGTAACGCTTTTGGCGATCAGGCCGTGGCCTTCAATGTGGATGGCGTGCAGGTGGCCCGCTCCACTCCCCGTCGCCTCGCGAGCTTCGACGTCGGCGTAGTGCAGGTCCTCAAGGGTCCCCAGGCCCTCTACTTCGGCAAGAACAGCCCTGCCGGCATCATCATGATCCGTTCGAACGATCCCGGCTCCAAGTTCGAGGCGGGACTCGAGGGAAGCTACGAATTCAAAGCTCGGGAATGGCGGACTACAGGCTTTGTTTCGACGCCGCTCACCGATTCCCTGGGCTTCCGGCTCGCAGCGGTGGCGTCGGGGATGCGCGGCTATGTTCGCAACGTCGCGAGCGCCGGTTCGGTGGCCGCGGGCACGAACGTCTATGAGCCGGCCGATCGGATTGGACCTGGAGACCGGGAATTCGGCCTTCGCGGGACGCTGAAGTTCGAAAATGGCGGTCCGCTCACGGCTCGTCTCAAGGTGACTTACGGCCGACTTAAGACGGACGGCATCACATCGGCCGCCCAGCGGGTCGACTGTGGCCGCCCCGACGGCCTGCCGCAACTTGGCGGGCCGGACGACTGTCGCGCGAACGGTACCAATGTGCGTGCGGATCTCGGCCCCCGTTTCGGGGCTGGCGGTATCAACACGGTTACCGGCGCTCCCATTAGCGGCTTCCATTATTATCGGGACGGACGGCCCTATTTTCTGCAGAAGCAACTGCTGGCCGGGCTGGAGCTCAAGTATAAACTGAGCGACGTTCTGACCCTGGCGTCCACCAGCGGCTACTATAAGGCCAACACCAACTATTCGGACAACTTCACCCTCACCGATACGGCGTTCCCGTTCAACCCCGCCGCCGGGGCGGCCGGCTTCGGCGGCTCGACCGCGGCTGCGTTCGATCTGGATATCGAGGAATATTCGGAGGAACTCCGGTTGACATCGGAGTTTGACGGCATCTTCAACTTCATGCTCGGCGGCTATTATCAGGACCAGCGCGTCAGCTTTGGCAATGCCGCTGCGGTCAACGCGCTTAATCCGATCGCGCTGTTCCCACCGCTCGTCTTCATCCAGAAGGGCAAGGCTTCATCGGTATTCGGAAGCGTGTCGGTGAAGCCAATCGAGACGATCGAAATCTCGGGTGGCGCACGATATTCGCATGAACGCAAGAAGCTGGAGGCGTTCAGGCTCGTTACCGGGGCGATCGCGGGCGTCCCCTTCTTCCCGGGGACGGAAATCCCGCTGGCGGTACCGGTCAAGAAATTCAATAATGTTTCGCCGGAAGTGACCATCAGCTGGCGCCCGACAAACCAGTTGACCGTATTCGGCGGCTGGAAGCGGGGCTTCATCTCGGGCGGCTTCAATTCGAGCGGCACAGGAACCGGCGTGGCGATCCTGCCCGATCGATCCTATGGTCAGGAGGTCGTCGAAGGCTTCGAAGCAGGTATCAAAACGGCGCTTCTCGACAATAGCCTGCGGCTTAACCTCTCGGCGTTCAACTACAAGGTCAAGGGTCTGCAGGTCTTTTCGACCAACGCGCAGACGGGGGCGCAGACCGCCAACAATGCCGCGGGAGCACGCAGCAAGGGCATCGAGTTCGACGCCACCTGGAAGACGCCGATCGAGGGGCTGACGCTCAATGGCGGCGCTTCCTATAACAAGGCCTATTATACCCAGTTCCTGACCTCGCCCTGCTATGGCGGCCAGACTTTCGCTCTGGGCTGCAATTTGGGCCCGAACGCGGTACTGGCGGGGGCGATCGCGAACGGGTTCAACCCCGCGTCGGGCGCTGCTTTTCCCGCTGGCGGTGCTTTCCTCAATCAGGATCTGAGCGGCGAACAGCTCGTGCGCGCGCCGAAATGGGGCATCGTCCTCGGCGGCGATTATTCGGTTGCCGTCGGCGAAAACAAGATCGGGGTATCGGTCAACGGCAACTACAGCAGCTCCTATTTCGCGGATCCGCTGAACAGCCCCGGCAGTCGCCAGGGCAGCTTTTGGCTGCTCGACGCTTCGCTGCGCTATGAACTGGCAAATGGTATCGAACTTGCCCTGATCGGCCGTAACCTGACCAACAAATATATATTCGGCCGGTCGACCGACATTCCGTTCAGCGGGTTTGGCACCGGGACCAACAACCCCGCCGCGTTCCGCTCCGATACTTCGGCGGTGGTCGGGCGGCCGCGTCAGATCACCATCCGGGCAGCTTATCGGTTCTGACTTCCCCCTCCTGGATCAGAACCCCAACTCTGGGCGCGGGATCGCATCCCGCGCTTTTTTTTGGATATCGTTCCGAAACTCGCCAAGCCCTCGTGGCCGGGATCATGGTGCGATATCGAAGCGTTGTACTTGCGCCACCGGCCCGAACGAGTCTTTCTTGCCGATGACAAACAAGAGGACCAACGCGTGAGAAAGAAACCGATCCTGAGCATGCCGCTGCTGCTGCTGCTGCTCGCCGCGGGCCAGCCCGGAGCCGGCAATCAGGCGGAGCCGATCGGAAACCAGACCGAGCCCGCCGGAAATGCGGCGACTCCGGCGGAGCCGGACGGGATCAAATCGGTGGGCCAGAGCGCCGGACGCATCGCCAGCCAGCCGGCCAGGGATGTCGGCGTAGCCAAGACCAGGATTCCGCCCGCGCTGGTCGAGGCGAGCAACGATCCCTACAGCGTCAGGGGTCTCAAGACTTGCAAGAACATCGCCGCGGCCTTCCATGCGATGACCGATGTGCTCGGGCCCGACTTCAAGGCAGGCGAGATCAAAAAGGAAAACCGCGCCGGCAAGCTCGCCGAAGCCGGTGGCCAGACCGTGGTGAACAGCCTCATTCCGTTTCGAGGGCTGGTGCGCGAGGTCACCGGGGCGGCCCCCGCTCAGCGCCGGCTCAACCGCGCGCTCGATGCCGGTTATGCGCGGCGTGGCTTCCTGCGCGGGCTCTACACTGCCCGCAAGTGCAAGTCGCCGGTGCTCTTCTAGAGTCTCCCATGCGCAGCCCGGGAAGGAATTAAGGGTGGCCCCTGCCCGCCAAGGCGCTATCCTCGCCGCCCAAGAGGTGAGGGAGAGGATCCAAATGCTCGTCATGTTCGTCGGCTCCGACCGGGTGGAAACCGCCGTCAACGCTTCGCAGGTGACCTTCATCTCATCGGTGACCGACGGCACCCGCATCCGCTTCGGCGAAGGCCGTAGCGTCACCGTCACCGAACCGATGGCCGAGGTGGTCGAGAAGCTGAATCAGGGGCTGAGGCCGCACGAATAATCCGGCGCCCTGGCCGAGGCCGGGGTGACGAACTGGGTATTCAGCGATCGTCGCTGCCAATCACGGTGAACGGCGCCCATGCGCCCGGATGGGCCCAGCTCGCCTGCCATCCCGGCAGAGCGCTGCCGTCGGCGCGACGGCCCGTGCGGACCGAGCGCATCGCGACCTGTAGCGCGACCGCGCGCGACAGTCCTCTCTTGCGGGCGATCAGCGTCTCGACGGTGAGCGCCGCGGTGGCATCGTCGGCGACACGCCAGCGGCTCGCGAGCAGCGAGCCCGCACCCGCATAGAGAAATGCGCGGCCGAGACTCGACAGGCTGTCGGCGCCCGGCGTGCCGTCGGCCGACGCGGTGTTGCAGGCCGACAGGATCACCCAGTCGGCCGACAGCCGCATTCCCGCAACTTCGGACGCCGCGAGCAGCCCGTCATCCTCGCGCGAGCTTTGCTCGGGCGGAGTGAAGGCGAGCCCCGGCTCGCGCAGGCCGCCGATCTCACCCGGCAATATGCCATGGGTGGCGAAGGCGAGGATCAGGGCGCCACCGACTGCGGGATCGGTGCGCACCGAGCTCTCGGTCGCGGCTGGGCCGAGGTGGAGCAGTTCGGGCCGCGCCATCAGCGTCGCCGCCATCGCCTTGAGCTCGAGCTCGGTGCCCGGCAGCGGGCTCAGCTCGCGTAGCGCCGAAGGGTCGGTGAGGCCCTGCCCGGCGCGATCGACCGGCTGGGGGATCTTGAGGAAGTCGTCGAGTTTGCGCTCCGCGCTGGCGGGACCGTGGAACACCGGTGCGCCATAGCCGACGAACTGCGCGCCATTGGGTGCCGGCGTCATAACCCGCTTCGCTGCCGCCGCACGCAGCACCGACACCGCCGGCAAGGTGGTGATCGCGTAGCGATCGCCCAGCCAAGGGGTGCGATTGAGGACTGCCGGATCGCTGTCACGCTCGCCGCTGCCAGGCGCCCTGGTCGGGAGCAGGCTCAGCGGCAGTTCGGAGAGCGCTCCGCCGGTCACCACGAACAGGGACAGGCTGCCCTTGAGCGCCGGTTCGACCGGCGCGACCAGATCGCGATAAAGGCCGAAACCAGTCGCCCGATCGAAGGCGGGCCAACCGGCTGAGCGGTCCCCGCAGGCTTTGGGATCAACCTGGCAGCGAAGTCCGCGCACTGCCGCCGCGACCGTCGCCGCGCCGCTCGCCAGCCGCGACCAGGCGACCTTCCTGGGCCCCAGCGCAAAACTGTAGAGATCGCCTTTCGCCGGCACGATCAGCAGCAGGCCCCCGCCGCGATCGAGCCGCGCCCGCGTCTCGCCGAGCGGTATGCTGTGCGAGCCGATCAGCCGCGCATAATCGGGAAAAGCCTGGCGGAGCTGGCGATCGGCCTCCATCAGGTCCTTGGCGACCGAGTCGAGCCTGGCACGGGTGGCCGCGATATTTGGGCTGTCGCCCCGCACGAGCTGGCGCAGTAGCCGCGCGTCGAGTTCGGCTGCCTGATCGGACAAGCTCTGCTGGCGCCGGACGAGATCGCCCAACGGTCCGTCGCCCGCCGCGGTCCGTGCGGCGGTGCGCGCCATGCTCCGGGCCGCCGCCGACACCGACAGGTCCTGCGCGGCCAGGAAAGCTTCGGCCCGCAGCGCCGCGGCCTCCTTCGGTGCCTCGCCCGCACGCACCCAATTGGCGCGAATCTGCGCCGCAAAGGCGGCCGCAAGCGGATCGAAGCGGCTGGCGTCGTCCGCCACGACCCGGCCGACCGCCTGCTGTGCGCCATCGCTGTCGCGGGTGTCGCCGATCCGGCCGAGCCGTCGCCGCCGAACGATCTCGGCCGCCTCGCGCGCCGCCGCCACCGCATCGGCGGTTCGGCCAAGCGCGAGGAACAGATCGGCCTGGTCGATCAGCGCCTCGGCGAGCGCCGGATGATCGGGTCCGAACGCGGCACGCCGCTCCGCCACCGCCTGCTCGTAAAGCGGCAGCGCCTGATCGAAGCGGCGCTGGCTGACCAGATCATGGCCGAGCCGCAGCCGCGCCGTGGCGATGTCGGGATGGCCCGCGCGCAGCGTCGCCTTGCGGATCGCCAGCGCGGTCTCGAACAGCGGCTCGGCTTCGGCCGCCCTGCCCTGCCGCTCGAGATTGACCGCGACGTTGGAGAGCCCAATCGCGGTGATCGGATGGCTGGGCCCGTAGACCTGTCGCCAGATCGCCAGCGCCTTGGCATAGAGCGGCGCGGCGCCCGCATAATCGCCCTGCCGGTTAAGATTGTGCGCGGCATTGTTGTAGCTGGTCGCGGCGGCAAGCCCCTGCGGATCGAGGCTGGTGCGGATCTTGAGGGCGCGTGCATAGGCCGGTGCGGCATCGGCATGGCGGCCCTGCCCGTCCAGGTTGAAGCCAAGATTATTGTAGCTGGTCGCCACCGCCGGATCGTCCGGACCGAGCTCCGCGATCCGCACCGCAAGCGCCTGGCGGTAGAGCGGCTCGGCCTCGAGCGGGCGCCCGAGCGCATCGAGATTAGCGGCGACGTTGCTTTCTATCAGTGCGAGATCGAGATCCTCCGGGTCCCAGGCCAGCGCGATCGCCAGCGCCTTGGCATAGAGATCGCGCGCCTCGGTGAAGCGCCCCTGCCGTCCCAGCGCATAGGCAAGGTTGTTGTAGGCCAGCCCCGCCGAGCGGCTCGCCTCCCCCTTGGTCAGGGCGCGCTTGAGCGCGGCACGATAGAGCTGCTCGGCCTCGTCATATTGGCCCAGCGCCTGGAGGTTGGCGGCGAGGTTCGATGCGGCCTGCTCGGTCAACTCATGAGCTGGCCCGAGGCTCGCTTCAAAGATCTTCACCGCGCGGCGATAGAGCGGCGTGGCCTCGGCAAGTCTGCCCTGTTCGGCATGCCAGCCGGCGATCAGCGACAATGTCCCGCCCACTTCGGGATGATCGGCGCCCTTGGTCCGCTCCTCGAGCGCCAGCGCCTCGCGCCCCAGAGCGACCGCGTCGCCCCAGCGCCGCTCGGCCGTGGCCGCTGCGATGCGGCTCTCGATACGCGCGAGCTGATCGGCCGGGGCGAGGGGCGCCGCATGAAGCGGAGCGATCCCGGCGAGCGCCAGCGCGACAAGCCAGCTCCGGCGATGCATCCCGCTCAGCCGCCAAACGGCAGTTTGAAGCCGAGCGGATTGGTTTGTTTCTGCGCCGCCTGGGGCATCGCCGCCTTGCACCGTTCGGTGATATAGTCGCGGCCCTTCACGCTCATGCACTGCGTATAGAGCGCTTGGGCACCTGCAGTGTCGCCGAGCGCGAGATTGCGCTTGATCTCGATGCTCTTGAAGTGATCGGGGTCCTTGAAGCGGGTCTTGCCCTCGGCGATCAGCATCTCGCCGTCCCGCACGTCGCCGGCGTCGAGCTCCATCTCGGTGTAGGTTTCATAGAGCTGGAGATTGGGCACCCCGCTGCCGTTGCGGCCCGCATCGAAGAAGCTCGCCGCCATCGGCACATTGCCCTGATCCCGCGCCGCTAGCGCCGCGACATAGTTGACGAAGGTCGGTGCATTCCTGGTGCCCGCGCCGAGCGAGCGAAGCTGGCCGGTCGCCCCTGCATAATCCTGCGCGAAATAGCTGCCGCGGGCCTTGAGGTAACCATTCCGCAACCCGATCGCGCGAGCATAATCCGGCTTGGCTTTGATCCGGCCGATCAGCGCGCCGGTGTCGATCGGCGGATCGGCGGTCGGATAGCCGGCCTTGAAATAGGCGGCGAGTCCGTTGCGCCTCTCCTCGGGCGGCAAATGCGTGCTGCCGCCGAGCGACTTGGTGATCGCGCCCATATTGTTGAGCAACGCGCCGCCCGCACTTTTGAACAGGCCCGATCCCAGCGCCGACATGCCGGTGCCTCCACTGGCGAAGTTGGCCGTCGTCAGACTGTTGGTGGCGAAATTCTTCATCGTCTCGCCAACCGCCTTCTGAAGCGCGTCGGCCGCCAGCTTGCGCTTGTCTCGCGAAGCCTTCTCGGTCTCGAAGGCCTTCTGAAGCCGCGCGAAGACATTGGCGTAGCTGTCGATCGTCATGTTGCTGCGGATCAACAGGTCGACCGCCAGCGCGTCGGCCTGGTTCTCCTGATCGCGATTCCACGAGGGCGCGAAGATATCGTCGACCGCGAAGCGCAGCGCCTCGGCAATTGGCGCGGCTTTGCGCGCTCCGGTCGCCATGCCGGTCTGCGCGGCCAGGATGTTGCCATTGCTCTTCTTCATCGCGCTGAACGCGCTGCCCGCTTGCCAGGCGATCGAGACGGCCTGGGTCGCGTTCCTGGCGCCGGCGATGGTTTCTTCCTTGGTAAAATGGCCGAGCAGCAGATGGGCATATTCATGCGCGAGAACGAACAGGACTTCGGAGTCCGACTGTGCCGCCTCGAGCAACCCCATCGAGACTATCACCGTGTTGTCGGGCAGCGCCTGCGCCTGATAGGCTTCATCGGCACGGAACAATATCTTCGGCGTGCGCTCGAGCGGCGCATATGGCCAGGCCTTGGCGAAAGCGTCGAGCACCGGCCGCAATTCGAGTTCGAGCGCGGGAATCGCCATCAGGTCCATCCGCGCCGAACGCGTGTTCATCACCTGACCCGACAGGCCCATCGAGCCGGCGGCGGCGCCTACTCCGCTGCGCATCTTCTGGTTGGTGCCGCAAATCTCGGTCGCGTTCAGCGACGATATAAAGGGCGCCTTTTCGATGGAGAATTTACCGCGCGCCTTCTTGTCGACCTTCTGCACCGCGACGAGACTGCCGGCCGGCGGGGCTGGACAGCCGGTCAACGGGACATAGGGCGCGTCGGGCAGCGCGGCCATTACCGGCTCGGCCGGCGCGGATACCGCGGCCGCCTTCGTCCTTTTCCTGGGAGCGGCGTCGAGCACCGGAGTCGCGGTCATGGAGACCGCCACGGCAGCCAAGGTCAGACCATATCGCATTTTACCTGCCTCCTGTTGTCCCCGAAAGCCCCCTCGCTATTTTTTCCCCGAGCCGCCACACCCCAGGCCCAGCGACTGCTGCAGCCCGTCCTCCTCAAGCTTGGCGAAGGTCATCGCATTGCCGTCGCATTTGACCGCTGCGAGATCGCCGACATAGTCGACCGTCGACAGCCTGAGCCATTCGATTTTCCCGTCGAGCTGCACCCCGACGAAGCCGGCCTTCGATTTCACCACCCGCGCACCCGGCGAACCGGCGGCCGGCATCGCGGCGACCGGCACGTCCCGGACCTTGGCGCCGCTGTCGTCGTAGATCGGAAGAGGATCGCGCTTGTACGCCTTGATCGCCGGCGCATCGAGCGCCAGCGCGGCACCGGGCACGAACGCGAGCGTGGCCAAAAAGACAAATCCGAAAAGAGGCGTCATCCGCACGGTCATGCTCCCATTCCTGTTCCGGCCGCCCCTTTCACCTATACGGCGATAAACGCGAAAGGGTTGCCCACGGTCTGGACTTCATCCTTAGCACGCCGCTGGATAGCTTGCGCCCGATTCGATTAGAGTCTGGCAACGCCATATTTCTGCATTCTGGCTGACCGCCAGCAGGTCCGGCGCCCGGCACCCGGCAACCGCCGGCTGATCGCCGGCGAACCGCGCATCTTCGGCCCTCGCTCCTGGTTACGCTTCGGCACCGGGGGCTGATCGGGGAACCGCGGGGGTCCTCGATGCGCTTTACCGGCGAAGAAGGTCTAGGAGCGTTGCGATGGGTACCCAGCCGCTGGAACTGCATGCCGACGCCGTCCAGCCGGGCGGCGTGGTCCGCGAGCTGGCATCGGGCGAAGAGATTCGAGGCCGCGTTCAGGCGTTGATCGATGCCGATCCCGAGTTGAACGAATGCGGTAAGAAGGTCCATGCGCCGATGCCCAAACCGACCGCCAGCGAAAGCCCGACCGGCTGTAACTGGACGATGCATTATCGGGGGCAGTTTCCCGACTGCGAGGACCGGATCGACGCGATCGTGGAGCTCGTCCAGCACGATGTGAACATCGCCGGGCCGGTGTCGCAGCATCTGGTGTAGACTGTCCCCTTGTTGCTGTTAGTTTCCCGCGCTCAGCTTGAGACCGGCGATGCATGCCACGATTGCGAAGATCAGGATGATCCTGATCGGCGTCGCCGGCTCGGCGAACCAGATCATCCCGACGACCACCGTGCCGATCGCGCCGATTCCGCCCCACACCGCATAGGCCGTCCCCATCGGAATGTTCCGGCTCGCCACTTCCAGCAGCAGCATCGACAAGCCGACCGAGGCCAGGAATCCCAGCGTCCAGGGAATATTGCGAAAGCCGTCGACGAAGCGCAGGCAGGTGGTGAAGCCCACCTCGAACACGCCCCCGATGATGAGCCAGACCCATGCCATGGCGCGCCCATAGCGGAACGGCGGATCGGAGGCCAGGATCGTACCCGCCTGCTTCCAACACATAATTCGGGGACACTATATTAAATATCATAATTCGGGGACACTATATTAAATATAAAAGGGGCGCATTGGGTGAACTGTAGTGCCCCCTGAAATGCGGGAGCGAGCGTGTGGCGCTTTGCATCGCCGTCGCGCCGTCCTAAATACGCGGCATGAAATATCTTCACACCATGATCCGAGTCTCCGATCCGAACGCGACGATCCGCTTCTTCGAGCTGCTCGGGCTCAGAGAGATCCGGCGCTTCGAGAATGAGCAGGGGCGTTTCAGCCTGATCTTCCTCGCCGCGCCCGGTGACGAGGAGGCGCAGATCGAGCTCACCCATAATTGGGACGAGAAGGGCTATGATGGCGGCCGCAATTTCGGCCATCTCGCCTATCGGGTCGACGATATCTACGCGGTCTGCCAGCGGCTGATGGACGCCGGGGTGACGATCAACCGGCCGCCGCGCGATGGGCAGATGGCGTTCGTCCGCACTCCGGACAATATTTCGGTCGAGCTGCTCCAGTTCGAGCCGTCCGCGCCGATCCAGGAGCCCTGGAAGTCAATGCCGAACGTCGGGGAGTGGTGATGGCCATCGAGATCGTACGCGTGCCGGTGCTCAGCGACAACTATGTCTGGCTGGTGCATGAGCCGGCCTCGAAGGAAACCGTGGCGGTCGATCCCGCCGTCGCCGAGCCGGTGCTCGAGGCGGCGCGGGAACGGGGCTGGAAGGTCACCCAGATCTGGAACACCCACTGGCATCCCGATCACATCGGCGGCAACGAGGCGATCAAGGCGGCGACCGGCTGCAAGGTGAGCGGGCCGGCGCGCGAGAGGGCGAAGATCGCCACCCTCGACGTACCGCTGCACGAAGGCGACCGCGTCTATCTGGGCAATGTCGCCGGCGACGTGATCGACGTGCCGGCGCACACCGCCGGGCACATCGCCATCCACCTGCCGGGCGAGGGCGCGGTCTTCGTCGGCGATACCTTGTTCGCGATGGGCTGTGGCCGTCTGTTCGAGGGCACGGCGGACCAGATGTTCCACAACATGGCGCGGCTGTCGCTGCTGCCCGACGATACCCATGTTTATTGCGCGCACGAATATACTCAATCGAACGGCCGCTTCGCGCTGGTCGCCGAGCCCGACAATGAAGTGCTGCGCCAGCGGATGGCCGACGTCGATGCCGCCCGCGCGCGGGGCGAGGCGACGGTGCCGACGACGATCGCGCTCGAGCGCGCGACCAACCCCTTCATGCGGGCCGACAGCGTCGAGCAGTTCGCCGAGCGCCGCGCGGCGAAGGATGCATTTTAGAATCGTTCGATTCGCCTCATGATGGTGCTCTGAAAAGGAGAATCGCCATGCCCCGCGCTTTCACGATACTCCCCGCCTTCGTCCTGCTCGTGGCGGCGCCGCTGCCGGCCTATTCGAACAGCCCCGCCCCGCTTTCGCGCAAGGCGCAAAAGGAACTGGCCGGGCGTACCGCCGGCAAGCCGGTCGCCTGCGTCCGGCTCAACCGGATCGGCTCGACCCGGATCGTCGACGAGACCGCGGTGATCTACAAGCAGTCGTCGCGGCTCTGGTATGTCAACCAGCCCGACGGCGGCCGTTGCGCGCTGCTCAAGCCTCGGCGCACGCTGATCACCCGCACCAGCAGCGGCCAGCTCTGCGGCAACGACCTGGTGACGATCGCCGAACCGGGTTCGCCGATCACCTATGGCGCGTGCGGGCTGGGGCAGTTCGTGCCCTATACGAAGTAGCGGGCCTTCCGCGCTTCTACCGTCATCCTGGCGAAAGCTCGGATGACGAATTGGGAATGGCTTCTCAGCCCGGCTCGCGCTGGTTGAACACCGACCAGCCGGTCGCGACCGCCAGCCGCTCGAGCGCCAGCGAACCGAGCGTCGAATTGCCACGCTCGTTAAGGCCGGGCGACCAGACCGCGATCGAGGCGATACCTGGCACCACGCAGAGGATGCCGCCGCCCACCCCCGACTTGCCGGGTATGCCGACCCGGAAGGCGAATTCGCCCGAGCCGTCATAATGGCCGCACAGCATCATCAGCGCGTTGATGCGGCGCGCGCGCATCGGCGAGACGACGTTGAAGCCGGTGTCGGGGTGCTGCCCCTCGAGCATCAGGTAGCGGCCGGCGCGGGCAAGCTGCTTGCAGTTCATCGCCAGTGCGCACTGATGGAAATAGACCGACAGCACCTGCTCGACCGGCTGATGGATATTGCCGAACGCCCGCATGTAATTGGCGAGCGCGGTGTTGCGAAAGCCGGTCTCGGCCTCGCCCCTGGCGACCTCGTCGTCGATCGTGATGCCGTCGTCGCCGGCTATCTCGCGCACGAAGCGCAATATCTCGCCGATCGCCTCCCGGGGCTGATGGCCCGCCAGCACCACGTCGGAGACGACGATCGCGCCCGCATTAATGAACGGATTGCGCGGGATGCCATGCTCGGCCTCGAGCTGGACGATCGAGTTGAAGGCGTTGCCCGACGGCTCGCGGCCGACGCGCTGCCACAGCGCGTCGCCGGCCTTGCCGAGCGCCATGGTCAGCGCGAACACCTTCGAGACCGACTGGATCGAGAAGCTCATATCGGCGTCGCCGGCCGAATACATCCGGCCGTCATGGGTGGTGACGGCGATGCCGAAATGCTTCGGATCGACCCGCGCCAGGCCGGGAATATAGTCGGCGACCTTGCCGCGATCGCCGTGCCCGGCCATCTCCTCGGCGATCCGCCTGACCAGCGCGTCCAGATCGGGAGCGATCGTCAGCGGCATCTCAGTCCCTCCCCCCGGATCGACCGGCGATGCCTGTCAGACTCGCATCGGCATCAGCACGTACAGCGCGGCTGCCTTGTCATTCTCGCGGATCAGCGTCGGCGCGGCGGCGTCGGCAAGGTGGACCTCGACCATGTCCCCGTCGATCTGCCCGAGAATGTCGAGCAGGTAGCGTGCGTTGAAGCCGATTTCGAACCCCGACGAGCTGTAATCGCCCGACACTTCCTCGGCGGCGGTGCCATTCTCGGGGCTGGTCACCGACAGGGTGATCTTGTCCTTGTCGAGCGCCATCTTGACCGCGCGAGTCTTTTCCGAGGCGATCGTGGCAACGCGATCGACGCCCTCCATGAAACTTTTGGGATCGATCTTGAGCAGCTTGTCGTTCGCGGTCGGAATCACGCGGTTGTAGTCGGGGAAGGTGCCGTCGATCAGCTTCGAGGTGAGGATCGCCGTGCCGAGGCCGAAGCGGATCTTGGTCGACGACAGGCTGATCTCGACCGAGCCGTCGACCTCGTCGAGCAGCTTGCGCAGCTCGCCGACGCATTTGCGCGGAATGATGATGTCGGGCATCCCCTCGGCACCGTCGGGGCGCGCGATGGTGACGCGGGCGAGGCGGTGGCCGTCGGTCGCGGCGGCTTTGAGCACCGGACTGCCGTCGTCCTGGACGTGGAAGAAGATGCCGTTCAGATAATAGCGGGTCTCTTCGGTCGAGATCGCGAAGCGGGTCTTGTCGATCAGCTGCTTGAGCGTCTCGGCGGGCAGCTCGAATCTGGTCGGCAGCTCGCCCTCGGCGATCATCGGAAAATCATCCTTGGGCAGGGTCTGGAGGTTGAAACGCGCGCGTCCCGCGATGACGAGCATCTTGCCATCGGCGGCGCTGAGCTGGACTTGGCTGCCCTCGGGCAATTTGCGGGCGATGTCGAACAGGGTGTGGGCCGAGACGGTGATCGCGCCGGGCTGATCGATCGCGGCGGCCACCGCCTCGACTATCTGCAGGTCGAGATCGGTCGCCATGAGCCGCAGCGTGCCTTCGGCAGTCGCCTCGATGAGGACGTTCGAGAGGATCGGGATCGTGTTGCGGCGTTCGACCACCGACTGGACATGGCCCAGGCTCTTCAGAAGCGTCGCGCGTTCGATCGTTGCCTTCATGGACTCCCCGGCATCCCCGAAATGTTCAAATGGAACCCGACTATAGCGCGGCTTTGCAGGCCCGCTAGTCCCAAGCTGAAAAAGCGGAGGATAAAAGAGCGGCGCGGTCGCGAGGCAAGTCTCCTTCGCGGGAACGACGTCAAGCGGGTGAGCGGCGTCGGCCGCGCCGAGCCGCGCAAGGAAAAGGGGCCGGAGCTCCCGCGCTCCGGCCCCTCCCCTTTGGCTTCCGCCCTTCGCCTAAAAACGGAAGCCGAAGCCCGCCACGACCTGATGGCGCGAGAAGCCCCGCTCGTAGTTGGAATAACGATATTCGGTCTTCACGAACGCGTTGGAGTTGACCGCGTACTCGGCTCCGACCCCGACCCGGGCGCCATTGAGATTGGTCTTGTCGAGCGTGATCTGACCGGTGCCGTCATTGCTGGTCAGCTTGGCCTGCGCGTTGGTGTAGCCGGCCTTGGCGTAGAGCAGCGTCCTGTCGCCGACGACGGTGCCCACGCGCCCGCCGATATAGAGATCGCGGCCGGCCTTGGCGCAAACCCTCGGATCGGCGGCAGTCCGCGAACCGCCGCACAATTTAGCGGTCGAATCCGAGGCCTCGGCCTCGATGCCGACGAGGCCCATGCCGGTCTGGAAATCATAGCCGGCGCCGAGGCCATAGGCGACGCCGTCCTTGTGCCCGTTGTTCTGGACGCGGTCCCAGCCGGCCAAGCCTTCGACACGGGCGCCGGTGAACGGCGCGCCACCGGTGGCGGTGTCCTGGGCAAAGGCCGGGGCTGCTGCGCTGGCCGCGAACAGGGCGGCGACAACGATGCTACGCATAGTATAACTCCATCTATAACCTCGTCTCCGGAAATTGGGTGGAGACGTGGGAGGCCTAGTGCACTAAGCCGCGAGAGGTTGCATGAACCTCACCTAAACGGAGGAATTTGTTGCATTTCTGCCACTTTTGAGAGGTCGGGGTTGACAGCCGGAAGGGCCCGGATTTTCTGGCTTCTTTGCGCATTGCCGCTGCTTTCGGCGGCAGCGCCCGGCCGGCTTGCGCTCGGAATTTTTTCGGGCTGGGGGGCGTTCCGCGATACGAATCCGCCGCGCTGCTACGCGATCGCCCGTCCTGAAAATCGCGGCGCCGGCGAATGGAAGAGCTTCGCCTCGGTCGGGATATGGCCGCGACAGCGGATCCGGGGTCAGGTCCACTTCCGCCTGCGCCTACCCCGTGCGCCGAACAGCCCGATCCGGCTGACCTTCGGCGATCGCAGCTTCGCGCTGGTCGCTGCGAGCGTCGACGCCTGGGCCCCCGATTCCCGCGCCGACGCCGCCATCATCGCCGCAATGCGCGGCGGCAGATCGATGCGGATCGCCTGGGTGTCACGGGACGGCCGGAATCGGTCGGACGGCTATCTGCTGAAGGGCGTGGCGACGGCGATCGACGCGGCGGCGCTGGGCTGTGCGCGGAAATAACGCCCCCTGAGCAGGAAGGGGAATGTCTTCACTCCCGCATTGCCTCGGCCGCCAGCGCGTCGGCCTCGATCAGCAGCACATCGTCGGCCAGCCCCTGCGCGACCGTCTCGCGGCCGATCAGCACCAGCACCGGCACCGCGAGCGGGGAGACGCGGTCGAGCCGGACGTGGATGATATTCTCCGCCGCGCGCTCGATCAGCGCGCCGAGGCGGCCGACATCGGTCATCTTCGCGCGGGCGTCGGCCCAAGCGGCGTCGAGGAGGAGATGGTCGGGCTCGTAGCGGCGCAGCACGTCGTAGATCAGGTCCGTCGAGAAGGTGACCTGGCGGCCCGATTTCTTCTTGCCCGGATGCTGGCGCTCGACGAGGCCGCCGATCACCGCAACCTCGCGGAACGCGCGCTTGAGCAAGGCCGACCCTTCGACCCACTGAACGAATTCGTCCTCCAATATCTCGGGCGAGAAGAGGCTGGCGGGATCTTCGACCGGTTGGAGCGAATAGGTCGCGATCGCATAATCGCTCGACACGAAGCCCAATGGCGACAGCCCCTGGCTCTCCATCCGGCGGGTGAGCAGCATGCCGAGCGACTGGTGCGCGTTCCAGCCCTCGAAGCTGTAGATCACCATATAATGGCGCTTCTCGTGCGGGAAGGTCTCGACCAGCAGCTCGTCCGGCGCGGGCAGGCGCGAGCGGCGTCGCTGGACCTCGAGCCATTCGCGGACGTCATCGGGAAAGCGCGGCCACTCGCTCGGATCGTGGAGATAGGCGCGCACCCGGTCGGCGAGGTGGGTCGAGATCGGCATGCGCGCGCCGCCATAGGTCGGGATGCGCGCCGGCTTCGATGTGGCGCGGACGATCAGGTCGGTGAGGTCGATCTTCTGGACCTCGAGCGAAAGCCCCATGAAGAAGAAGCAGTCGCCGGGCGACAGGGTGACCCCGAAGCCCTCCTCGACCTTGCCGAGGCTGCGGCCATTCTTGAAGCGCACGTCGAGCATCGGCGCCTCGACGATGATGCCCGCGTTCAACCGGTGCTGCGCGGCGAAGCCCGGATGGCTGATCCGCCACAGGCCTTCGGGCGTCTGGGTCAGCCGGCGATATTTCTCATAGGCCTTCAGTGCATAGCCGCCATTGGCGATATAGGTGAGGACCCGGTCGAACCGCTCGGGGGTCAGCGTCGCATAGGGCGCCGCGCGGTTGACCTCGGCGAGCATCTGCTCGGCGCGGAACGGGCCGGCGCAGGCCACTGCCATGACATGCTGGGCGAGCACGTCGAGGCTGCCCGGGCGGAAGGGCTCATTGTCGAGATCGCCGGCCGTGATCGCATCGAGCGCGGCGCGGCCTTCGAGATATTCGAAACGGTTGCCGGGCACGATCACCGCCTCGCTCGGCTCGTCGAGTCGGTGATTGGCGCGGCCGATCCGCTGGAGCAGCCGCGAGGCGCCCTTGGGCGCGCCCATCTGTATGACCAGATCGACGTCGCCCCAGTCGACGCCGAGATCGAGGCTCGCGGTAGCGACCAGCCCGCGCAGCCGCCCCTCGGCCATCGCCGTCTCGACCTTGCGGCGCGCCTCCTTGCTGAGCGAGCCATGGTGGATGCCGATCGGCAGTCCCATCGCGTTGACCATCCACAGATCCTGGAAGATCAGCTCGGCGAGGCTGCGGGTGTTGCAGAAGATGATCGTCGTCCTGTGGGTCTCGATCTCGGCCATCACCTGTTCGGCAGCATAGCGACCCGAATGGCCGGCCCAGGGAATGCGGCCCTCGGGAATCAGGATGTCGATCCGCGGCGGCACGCCGGGCTCGCCCTCGACCAGCGCCACCGCCTCATAGTCGCCCAAGCCCGACAGCCAGGCCCGATAGGCATCGGCATCGGCGATCGTCGCCGACAGCGCGACCCGGCGCATCCCCGGGGCGAGGCTCTCGAGCCGGGCGACCGACAAGGCGAGCAGGTCGCCGCGCTTGGTGGTGGCGAAGGCGTGGATCTCGTCGATGACAATCGTCCTGAGGCCCGCGAACAGCTTCCCGCTCTCGGGATAGGAGAGCAGCAGACTGAGCGATTCGGGGGTGGTGAGGAGGATCTGCGGCGGCCGCACCCGCTGGCGCGCCTTGCGGTCGGCCGGGGTATCGCCGGTGCGGGTCTCGACGCGGATGTCGAGCCCCATCTCCTCGATCGGGGTCAGCAGGTTGCGCTGGACGTCGACCGCGAGGGCTTTCAGCGGCGAGACATAGAGGGTGTGGAGGCCCTCGCGCGGGTCCTCGATCAGCTGGGCGAGGGTAGGGAGGAATCCGGCAAGCGTCTTGCCCGACCCAGTGGGAGCGACAAGCAGTGCGTCGCGGCCGGCGCGTGCCGCGTCGAGCATCTCGAGCTGATGTCGGCGCGGACCCCAGCCCCTGGCGGCGAACCAGTCGGCAAGGGGGAGGGGAATGGGCCAATCGTCGCGCGACAAGGATAGATGCTCGAAAATGGACAGGATGTTCATCAGCGCATGATGTTGCGCGCCGATCAACGCTTGACGCCACAATAGCAAAGTCTAGCCTCCGCGACAGGCTGAGGGGGGATCTTGATGCCAAGGGGCGGGGCTGCGGCCCCATCGAGACCGAGCACACGGCGGGTGCAGCAGCAAGTGCCGCTGCTGCAGGTTCTCTTTTGTGGATTTTGGTCCTCGATGTTCCTGTTCGCCGCGTTGGGCGGAATGATCTATTTTCGGGACGATCTTCTGGTCGGGCTGCTCTTCGTCCTGTTTGCCGGGACGATGGGCGTCGCCTTGCTCATACCGGCGGGATTTTTGACGACCGAGCAATTTGAAGCGATCGCGAAGGCGTTGCGCTTGCTCCGCGACAAGGAAAAATAATGACGCGTCGGTGGCTGGCCATTGGTACCCTGTTGGGCTTTCTCGCCATGCTGGTCGCGGCGGCCTTCGCGATCTGGAATTACCGCAAGCTCGCCGAGGATATCGCCAACGGCCGGGCCGAGCTGGCATCGACGCGCTCGCAGCTCATGATCGCATCGGACGCCGCCATCGCCAACCGGCAGCTGGTCGAAGCGGCGATCGGCGTCGCCAACGCCCTGCGGCCGCGGTGCGTCAATCCGCGCACCACCGCCGATCTGAACATCTGCTCGCTGCTCCGAACGACTCCCACGACTCCCGCCTATGTCGAGTTTCTGGCGAGCTACACCGACGCGACCGCCAAGCGTGTCCGGGCGTCGTCGGCGGACGACTTCGCATCGATAGAGAATATCTATCGCGATCTCGTGCCCAAGGCCGAGGTGCTGGGCAACGAAGGAGCCGCCAAGCAATGGCTGGCACGGGCCAAGGAAGGGATCGCCTACGCGCAGTGGCGCCAGGGCAAGCTGGATGAGGGTGCAGCCACGATCGCCCAGGCCGCCGAGCTCGATCCGGCATCGGCCTTCGTCGGAATGACGAGCCTGAAGATCATGTGCGCGCGCAAACGTCCGGCCGGCGAAGTCCGCAAGGCCTATTCCGATCTGTCGGCCCGGCTCGCCAGGCTCAAGGCGGAAGCGGCGAGAAGCCCGTTCCGCGCCGTCGCCGAAAACGCCGCGCTCGAGGACGGCTATTTGCGCGCGGATGATTCGATCGACTATTTCTGCGGCTACGCCCAGCTCGAGCGGCGCTGATCGAGCTCAATGCCCCGCCTGCGGGCCGCGCTCGAGGCCGGAAAGCGCCAGTTGCTCGTCGATCTGCGCGAGCAGCCGGTCTAGGCCGGCCTGGTCCTTCGCCTCGGCGCGGGCGACGAGCACGTCCTGGGTGTTCGAGGCGCGCAGCAGCCACCAGCCATCGGGGGTGCTGACCCGCGCGCCATCGGTGCGATTGACCTCGGCGCCCGCGGCTTCGAGGCGGTCGAGCACCTCCTCGATCACGCTGAACTTGCGGCTCTCATCGACCTGGAAGCGCAGCTCGGGGGTGTTGACCAGCTTCGGCATCCGGTCCTTGAGCGCGGTCAGCGAGCCGCCCAGCTGGCTGACCGCCTCGATCAGGCGGACCGCCGAATAGAGCGCGTCGTCGAAGCCGTACCAGCGATGCCTGAAGAAGATATGCCCCGACATCTCGCCTGCGAGCGGGCTCCCGGTCTCCGCCATCTTGACCTTGATCAGGCTGTGGCCGGTCTTCCACATGCACGGCGTCCCGCCGAGCTCGGCGATACGGTCGAACAGGGCCTGGCTTGCCTTGACGTCGGCGATGATCGTCCCGCCGGGGATCTCCTTCAGCACCGGTTCTGCCAGGATCGATAGGATCTGGTCGCCCCAGACCACTCGCCCCTGGCCGTCGATCGCGCCGATCCGGTCGGCATCACCATCGAAAGCGATGCCGAAGTCGAGCCGATTGGCGGCAACCAGGGCCTTGAGGTCGGCGAGGTTCTTTTCCTCGGTTGGATCGGGATGATGGTTGGGGAAGCGGCCGTCGATCTCGGCATAGATGACATGATGCTCGCCGGGGAGCCGGCTGACCAGCTTCTCGAGGATGCGTCCGCCCGCGCCGTTGCCATTGTCCCAGCCGATCCGGAAGCCGGTGCCGGCGAAATCCTGGACCAGCCGTTCGACATAGAGGTCCTCGATATCGGCGTCGCCGACCGTGCCGGCGCCTTCCTCCCAGTCCTCCTCGGCGGCCATGCGGCCGATCGACTGGATCTGGTCGCCGAAGAAAGGCTTGTGACGGAGCACCATCTTGAACCCGTTATAGTCGCCGGGGTTGTGGCTTCCGGTGATCTGGACCGCGCCGTCGACCTCCAGGGTCGCTTCGGCGAAATAGAGCATCGGGGTGGGGCCTAGGCCCGTGCGGACGACATTGACGCCGCTCGCGGTGAGACCCCGGATCAGCTCGTCGCGCAAGGATTCGGATGAAACCCGCCCGTCCCAGCCGACTGCGACGCGGGTTCCCCCGACGCGACGGACATGGGTCGCGAAGCCGCGGCCGATCGCATAGGCGTCGGCGGGCCCCAGCGTCTTCCCCACGATCCCGCGAATGTCATATTCGCGCAGCGAGGTCGGGTCGAAGCGATGAATCAAAAGGGCCTCCGTGATCGGGGCAGGAACGCCCAGGACAGCCGCTCCCCTTCAGGGGAGGGGTGAATCGGTACCAAACCTCTCTAGCGCCGTGCCAGTTCCGCCAGCAAGAGGTCGCGCGCCGTGTTGACGCGGGTGGCGAGTTCAGCTGACCCGCCCTGGTCCGGATGGACCTTCGTCACCAGCCGGCGATGGGCGGCGCGGATGTCGTCGGCGCTGGCGTACGCGTCGACGCCCAGGATGCGGCGCGCCTCCTCGGCATCCATGCGTGGCGAGGACGGCGGTGCGGCTTTCTGGCCCTGCTGCACGAGCATCCAGATGCCCGGCATGAACATCGGCATGGCGATCTGCCAGGCGCCCCGGCTAAGCAGCCAGACGGCAATCAGCGCGGAGCCCGCGGCAGCGAGCTGGTTGAAGCTCAGTTTGCGCCCCCACATCCACCAGGCAGCCACCGCGGCCGCCAGCAGCAGCAGGATCATCCGGCGGCCGCCTGATGCTGCGGCCATTGCGACAGGGCGAGGCCCGACACCATCTCGCGCAGCTCCTGCCGGGCGGCAACATGAGCAAGACCCGCATCGGCGCCGATCGCCTTCATGTCGAGCAGGGTCAGCCCCTTGGGAAAGAGCTCACGGTAGATGACGCGCTCGGAGAGGCCGGGGATCACCCGGAAGCCGACCCGCCTGGCGAGATCGTGCATCGCCTCGGCGACACGGCGCATGTTCCGGGCTTCGAGGTGCTGGAGCCGGTTGCGCAGCAGCACCCAGTCGACCGTGCCGCCGTCGACGCGGCCACGCGCCTTGCGCGCTTCCCAGACCAGCTCGGCATAGAAGCTCGGGCGACGGACCTTGAAAGTCTCGGGATCGACCTGGCCGATCAGGTCGAGGTCGACGAAGCTGTCGTTGATCGGCGTGACGAGCGTGTCGGCGCGCTCGATCGCGGCGCGGGCATATTCGTCGTCGCGGCCCGGCGTGTCGATCACCACCACGTCGTGATCGGCCGAATAGGCGGCGATCATCGCCGGCAGGTCATGGCCGCGGGCCGCATCGAATGTCTCGAAGGCGGGGATGGCGAGCGGCTCCCCGGTGCGCCGCTCGGTGGCCTCGCGGTTTTCGAGATAGCGGCTGAAGGTGCGCTGGCGGGTGTCGAGATCGATCGCCGCGACCCGCTTGCCCGATACCGCGAGGGCCACCGCGACATGCACCGCGGTGGTCGATTTGCCCGATCCGCCCTTTTCATTGGCGAAGACGATCAGATGCGCGTTCGACAAACTTAACTTCCCTTCCGCGCTCGGCGCTTGATCGCGCCGCCGGCCTTGTCCAAGGAGCAATCCACTAGTCAAGGTGTATAGTCGGTGCAAATCGTCCGGAACATAGCAGATCTCCGTCAGGCGGTCGCAAAGCTGAGGGTAAGCGGATCGCGCGTCGCGCTGGTGCCGACGATGGGCGCGCTCCATGCCGGCCATATCGCTCTGGTCGACGCGGCGCACGCGCGCACCGCCCAGGTCGTCGTCTCGATCTTCGTCAATCCGACGCAGTTCGGCCCGAATGAGGATCTCCAGGCCTATCCCCGCCGCGAGGCGGCCGATGCCGCGCTGCTCGAGGCGGCGGGCGCGGCGGTGCTCTGGGCGCCCGACGTAGCGACCATGTATCCCCAAGGCTTCGCCACCAGCATCTCCGTGGGCGGGGTCAGCGAGCGTTGGGACGGTGCCGCCCGTCCAGGCCATTTCGCCGGAGTGGCGACGGTGGTCACCAAGCTGCTCCAGCAGGTGCGGCCCGATATCGCCTTTTTCGGCGAGAAGGATTATCAGCAGCTGGCCGTGATCCGCCGGCTCGTCGCCGATCTCGACATGGGCATCGAGATCGTCGGCGTGCCGACCCAGCGCGAGGATGACGGCCTCGCCCTCTCCTCGCGCAACGCCTATCTCAGCCCCGACGAGC
>CAMLSA010000040.1 GCA_946482655.1 uncultured Sphingomonas sp.
ATGATATCTCTTCGATCGAGGATCTGGCCCAGCTGATCCATGACCTGAAGAACGTGAACACACAGGCTCGGGTCTCGGTCAAGCTGGTGTCCGAGGTGGGGGTAGGCACGGTGGCGGCGGGAGTCTCCAAGGCTCGTGCCGACCATGTCACCATCTCTGGCTATGAGGGCGGCACCGGCGCCTCCCCGCTGACCTCTCTCACCCATGCCGGCAGCCCTTGGGAAATCGGCCTTGCCGAAACCCAGCAGACGCTGCTGCTCAACGGCCTGCGCAGCCGTATCGCGGTGCAGGTCGACGGCGGCATCCGCACCGGCCGCGACGTGGCGATCGGAGCGCTGCTCGGCGCCGATGAATTCGGCTTCGCGACCGCACCGCTGATCGCGGCAGGCTGCATCATGATGCGCAAATGCCACCTCAACACCTGCCCGGTCGGCGTCGCCACCCAGGATCCGGTGCTGCGCGCGCGCTTCACCGGCCAGCCCGAGCATGTGATCAACTATTTCTTCTTCGTGGCCGAAGAACTCCGCCAGATCATGGCAGAGATGGGCTTCCGGACGCTCAGGGAAATGGTCGGCCGGGTCGACCGGCTCGACACCCGCTCGGCGGTCGATCACTGGAAGGCGCATGGCATCGATCTCGGCCGGCTGCTCCACCAGGCGAAGCCGGCAATGGGCAACACGCTGCACCAGTCCGAAGTCCAGGATCATGGCTTGGCCGCCGCCCTGGACAACGAGCTGATCGCAGCCGCCGCCCCCGCGCTCGATCGGGCCGAACCGGTCGTGATCGAGCGGCCGGTTGTCAACGTCAACCGCACCGTCGGCGCCATGCTCTCGGGAGAGGTGGCGAAGCGTCATGGCCATGCCGGATTGCCCGAGAACAGCATCACCGTCCGCCTCACCGGCGTGGCCGGCCAGAGCTTCGGCGCCTTTCTCGCCCATGGCGTAACCCTGGAGCTGACCGGAGACGGCAACGACTATGTCGGCAAAGGGCTCTCAGGCGGCCGCGTGATCGTCCGTCAGCCGGCCCATGTCAGCCGCAATCCGCTCGAGAACATCATCGTGGGCAACACCGTCCTCTATGGTGCCATCGCCGGGGAAGCCTATTTCCAGGGTGTTGCCGGCGAGCGTTTTGCGGTCCGCAATTCGGGCGCGGTCGCGGTCGTCGAAGGCACCGGCGATCATGGCTGCGAATATATGACCGGCGGGGTGGTGGCGGTGCTCGGGCGTACCGGGCGTAACTTCGCGGCCGGCATGTCGGGAGGCATCGCCTATGTCTACGATGCCGACGGAAGCTTCCGCGACCATTGCAATCCCGCGATGGTCGACGTCGAACCGATCAGCGCGGCGGCCGATATCAATGAAGGCGCTGGCCGGCCGCAGCAGCGGCCGATCAGTGTCTATGATTGCGGCATGGGCGACATGCTCCGTCACGACGCCGAAAGGCTGCGCATCCTGCTCGAGCGGCATCATTTGCACACCGGCAGCGCCCAGGCGCGGCGGCTGCTCGACGACTGGCAGACGGCCCTCACCCGCTTCGTGAAGGTAATGCCGAGAGACTATCGCCGCGCGCTGCAGCAGCTGGAGGCCGAGCGCCTCGCTGCCGCCGATGTCGCCGCGGAATGACCGGAGAGTAAAATGGGCAAGATTACTGGATTCCTCGAAATCGAGCGGAAGGACCGCGGCTATCTCAAGCCGCAGGATCGGCTCAAGAATTGGAACGAGTTCGTTCTTCCGCTGCCGGAAAAGGAGCTGAAGGATCAGGCCGCGCGCTGTATGAACTGCGGCATTCCTTTCTGTCATACCGGCTGTCCGGTGAACAACATCATTCCGGACTGGAACCATCTGGTCTATGAGTCGGATTGGAAGAACGCGCTCGAAGTACTTCATTCCACCAACAATTTCCCGGAGTTCACTGGCCGTGTCTGCCCCGCCCCCTGCGAGGCGGCGTGCACGCTCAACATCCAGGACACCCCCGTTGCGATCAAATCGATCGAGTGCGCGATCGTTGATCGCGGATGGGAGGAGGGCTGGATCCATCCGCAAATCCCGGTGACGAGGACTGGCAAGTCGGTCGCGGTGGTCGGCTCCGGCCCCGCCGGCATGGCCTGTGCACAGCAGCTTGCACGCGCCGGCCACAGCGTTACGCTGTTCGAGAAGAACGATCGGATGGGCGGCCTGCTTCGCTACGGCATTCCTGACTTCAAGATGGAGAAGCATCTGGTCAATCGCCGGCTCGTCCAGATGGAGGCCGAGGGGGTCAGCTACCGGACCAGTACCGAAGTCGGCGTCCAAGTGTCGCTCGATTCGCTGCGTGAGAATTTCGATGCCGTCGTGCTTTCGGGCGGCGCTGAAAAGCCGCGCCCGCTTGAAATTCCGGGCTTCGAGTTGCCCGGCGTGCGCTTCGCGATGGAGTTCCTGACGCAGCAGAACAAGCGCAACGCCGGCGACGACGAAGTCCGCGCCGCGCCGCGCGGCTCGCTGATGGCGACCGGCAAGCATGTCGTGGTGATCGGCGGCGGCGACACCGGTTCGGACTGCGTCGGCACCTCGAATCGCCACGGCGCCGCGTCGGTCACCCAGTTCGAGATCATGCCCAAGCCGCCCGAAAAGGAGGCCAAGGCGCTATCCTGGCCCAACTGGCCGCTCAAGCTGCGTACCTCGTCGAGCCATGAGGAAGGCTGCGAGCGCGACTGGTCGGTGATCACCAAGCGCGCGATCGGCACCAATGGCCAGCTCACCGGCCTCGAATGCGCCCGCGTCGAATGGGTCGACGGACAGATGCGTGAGATCGAGGGAAGCGACTTCACGATCAAGGCCGACCTGGTGCTGCTCGCGATGGGCTTCCTCGGCCCGAACATCGCGGGGATGATCGAGCAAGCGGGCGTTGCGCTCGACGCACGCGGCAATGTGAAGGCCGATATGAACGACTATGCGACCAGCAGGGAGGGCATCTTCGCCTGCGGCGATATGCGCCGTGGCCAGAGCCTAGTCGTCTGGGCGATCAAGGAAGGCCGCCAGTGCGCCCGGGCCGTCGACCTCCACCTGATGGGCAAAACCGACCTGCCCAATTGAACTTCGCCGCCCGCGCCGAGGCGAGCCGGCGGGAGAAGGCTTGCCGAACCGATTTGCTCCCCTATGTTAGCTCCGCGGGCCGGGCCCCTCTGGCGATCGAGACTGATCGTGATGTCGGACCGCATCGAGCAAGCTCGGTGCCGCGGGGTCTCTCTTCCCTCACGCGCCGGACGCAACATCGAGGGAGAATCTGAACGATGACGATGAATTGCCCCGTCTGCGCCGTGCCGCTGACGATGAGCACCCGCCAGAATGTCGAGATCGATTATTGCCCGCAGTGCCGCGGCGTCTGGCTGGATCGTGGCGAACTCGACAAGATCATCGAGCGATCGGCCACCGAACTCGCCCCGCCGCAGGCGCCTCCTCCACCGCGCGGCCAAGGCTATGCTTCCCCGCCCCAGCAGCACCACGGCTACGATGACCGCCATAAGTACAAGCGGAAGAAGTCGTTCCTGGAAGAGCTGTTCGACTGAGCCCTTCTTCCAGCTCGTTCCTTCAGCGGACAGAAAGGGGGCGCCGCATTCAACTCCGGCGCCCCTTTCTCTTGGCCCTTACGCCGCCTGCTTTGCCCGGCTGGCGCGCTTGCGCTCGTGGGGGTCGAGGTGGCGCTTTCGCAGCCGGATCGATTTGGGCGTGACCTCGACCAGCTCGTCGTCGTCGATATAGGCGATCGCCTGCTCGAGTGTCAGGCGGCGCGGCGGAGTCAGCCGGATCGCATCGTCCTTGCCGCCCGAGGCGCGGAAGTTGGTGAGCTGCTTGGCCTTCATCGGATTGACTTCGAGATCGTCATTCTTGGCGTTCTCGCCGATGATCATGCCCTCGTAGAGGGCCTCGCCGGGGGCGACCATCATGATGCCGCGCTCTTCGAGCGGCCCGAGCGCATAGGCATTGGCCTCGCCGGCACCGTTCGAGATCAGCACGCCGTTCTTGCGGCCCTCGATATTGCCCTTGTGCGGGCCGTATTTCTCGAACAGCCGGTTCATGATCCCGGTACCGCGGGTGTCCGACAGGAACTCGCCATGATAGCCGATCAGGCCGCGCGACGGGGCGGAGAAGGTGATGCGGGTCTTGTTGCCGCCCGAAGGTCGCATGTCGACCAGCTCGGCCTTACGGCCCGCCATCTTCTCGACGACCGTGCCCGAATATTCCTCGTCGACGTCGATCACGACGGTCTCGTAGGGCTCGAGCTTGGCGCCATTCTCATCCTCGCGGAACAGCACGCGCGGGCGCGAGATGCCGAGCTCGAATCCCTCGCGGCGCATCGTCTCGATCAGCACGCCGAGCTGAAGCTCGCCGCGGCCGGCCACTTCGTAGCTGTCTTTGTCGGCGCTCTCGGTCACCTTGATCGCGACGTTCGATTCGGCTTCGCGGAACAGTCGGTCCCGGATCATCCGGCTGGTGACCTTGGTTCCCTCGCGGCCTGCCATCGGGCTGTCATTGACCGCGAAACGCATCGATAGAGTCGGCGGATCTATCGGCTGCGCATGGAGAGGCTCGGTCACGCTGGGATCGGCAATGGTGTTGGCGACGGTCGCGACGGTCAGGCCGGCGATCGAGATGATGTCGCCAGCCTTGGCTTCCTCGACGGGCACGCGCTCAAGTCCGCGGAAGGCCATCAGCTTGGAAGCCCGGCCGGTTTCGACGACTTTGCCCTCGGGGTCGAGCGCATGGATCGGCATGTTGACCTTGACCGTGCCGCTCTGGACCAGGCCGGTCAGGATGCGGCCGAGAAAATTATCGCGGTCTAGCAGGGTCACCAGGAATTTGAACGGCCCGTCGACATCGGCGGCCGGTGCCGGGACATGATCGACGATTTTCCTGAACAGCGGCGCGAGCGTTCCCGAACGGACATCGGCGCCCTCGCCCGCATAGCCATTGCGGCCGCTGGCGAACAGTACCGGGAAATCGAGCTGCTCGTCGGTGGCGTCGAGGCTGACGAACAGGTCGAATACCTCGTCGAGCACTTCCTGCGCACGGGCATCCTGCCGATCGATCTTGTTGACCACGACGATCGGGCGCAGGCCCAGCGCCAGCGCCTTGCCGGTGACGAACTTGGTCTGCGGCATCGCGCCTTCGGACGAATCGACCAGCAGGATCACACCGTCGACCATCGACAGAATGCGCTCCACCTCGCCGCCAAAGTCGGCATGGCCCGGAGTATCGACGATATTGATGTGGGTGCCTTCCCACTCGACCGAGGTACACTTGGCCAGGATCGTGATGCCGCGCTCCTTTTCGAGGTCGTTCGAATCCATCGCCCGCTCTTCGACGCGCTGATTGTCGCGAAACGTCCCGGACTGGCGGAAAAGCTGGTCAACGAGGGTGGTCTTGCCGTGATCGACGTGCGCAATGATGGCCACGTTGCGGAGGCTCATGGTCTTGATGATCCCGATAGGAGGAGTTTGGCGGGCGCATAGCCGAATTGGCGCAATGCAACAAGGCCCTGCCCGAAGTCTGGACGGGGCACCGCCCGCCTAGCAGGGCAGTTCGGCTCACTTCGGCGGCCAACACCAAAAAAAGGGGCCGGTTCGCGAGGAACCGGCCCTTAAGTCATTAGGAGAGGATGCCTGAAAGGCCCGTCGCTATTGCGGCGCAGCGAACGATTCGGCAAATGCTGATGCAGCAACAGCAGTTGCATATTATGCAATCAGTGCATTTTTTGGAATGTTCGAGCCGCTGTCCGGCGGGCGCCCAGCGTATCGCTTGAATAATGCACCTCATGCCGCCATCTTCGCCGCCAGCAAGCATAAGGAGACGCCGGTATGGCGAGCACGACGACAACCGAGGAGTCCGACCTGGTGCTGCAGGCGCCCGCTCCGGTGAAGGCGCTCGCGCCGGAGAAGGCCGCGGGTCTCGTGCCGCTAAAAGAAGAGCAGCGCAGCCAGCTCGACGCGAAGGTCGACAGCTTCATCGAGGAGCTGGTCGCACAGGACGTCAACAGCCCCGAGTTCGGCAAGCGCGTCGACTCGATCAGCAATATGGGTCGGCGCGAAATCGCCGAAGCGGCCGGCCAGTCGAACCGCTTCCTCGATCGTCCGGTCCGTGCGATCGACGCGGACACCGGCGTCGGCGCCGACCTCGCCGAGCTGCGCCGCACGATCGAGGATCTCGATCCCGGCTCCAAAGGCGATCTGTTCACCCCCAAGAAGCTGTTCGGGATCATCCCGTTCGGCAACCGCATGCGCGATTATTTCGATGGGTACAGATCCGCGCAAAGCAATATCGCCTCCATCCTGCGCAGTCTCGCATCGGGCAAGGACGAGTTGATCAAGGACAATGCCGCGATCGACGTCGAGCGGCAGAATCTCTGGGCGGCAATGGGCCGGCTCGAACAGATGATCCACCTGTCGAAGACGCTCGACGAACGGCTCGAGGCCAAGGCGCTCGAACTCGACAGCAGCGATCCCGAAAAAGCAGCCAAGATCCGGGAGACCGCGCTCTTCTATGTCCGCCAGCGCAGCCAGGACCTGCTCACCCAGATGGCGGTGACGGTGCAGGGCTATCTGGCACTCGATCTCGTCAAAAAGAACAATGTCGAGCTGGTGAAGGGCGTCGACCGCGCATCGACCACCACCGTCGCCGCATTGCGCACCGCGGTCACCGTCGCCCAGGCTCTGACCAACCAGAAGCTTGTACTGGAACAGATCAGCGCGCTCAACACCACCACCGCCAACATGATCGATTCGACCGGCGAGATGCTCAAGAGCCAGACGGGCGAGATCCACAAGCAGGCGGCCTCTTCGACCATCCCGGTCGAGACGCTTCAGCGTGCCTTCCAGAATATCTACGACACGATGGACGCGATCGACCGCTTCAAGGTCGAAGCGCTGTCCTCCATGAAGCAGACAGTCGGCACGCTGACCACCGAAGTCGAAAAGTCGAAGGGCTATATCGCTCGGGCGGAGGGCGCCGCACAGGGCCAGGCGGAACCGTTCAAGGCGTTGGATTGAAGCACGATGGTGGACAGCCGCGCAACCATGGCCCGTGCCGAGGAGGTCCTCGAACGGATCCGCGCGCAGGCCTCGCCGCGCCAGATCAAGGCGCATCGCCGCCGGGTGGTCGGCTTCTTCCGCCGTCTCAAATACGCCTTTTTCGCGGTGCTTGGCGTAATGTTAGCCGGCGGGCTGATCGGCACCTTCATCACGCCGCTCGGCATTGGAGGCTTCTTCCTGATGCTGGTCGCGATGGCGATCGTGTTTTTCGGGATACTGAGCTGGCCGCAGGCAGCCGAGCCGACCGCGGAGCAGATCGCGAGGAGCGATCTGCCGCTGCTTCCCTCGCGGACCGAACGCTGGCTTGAGGCGCAACGTCCCGCCCTTCCCGCGCCCGCGCAGCGGATCGCCGATGAGATCGGCATCAAGCTCGAGGCGGTCGGCCCGCAATTCGCCCGGCTTGATCCGCGCGATCCCGCCGCGCACGAGTTTCGTAAGCTGATGGCCGAGGAGCTGCCCGAGCTGGTCGAGGGCTATAGGCGCGTCCCCGAGGCGCTGCGCCGCGAGGAGCGCAATGGCAGTTCGCCGGACAAGCAGCTGCTAGAGGGGTTGCGCGTGGTGGACGAGGAACTGGTCCGGATGAGCGAGCAGCTCGCCTCGGGCGACCTCAACAAGCTCGCCACCCAGGGCCGCTATCTCGAACTCAAATATCGCGGGGAGGACGGCGAGACGCGCTGAGGCGCATCCGCCCGCCGGACCGCTTTCACGATCATGTCGACCGCATCGGGATAGGACGGCCCGCCGCAGGTGGTCAGCGCTTCGGGTATATCGATCCGGCGGCTGTCGGGGAGCACGCGGTGAAGCAGCGGATGTTCGAGCATTTCGGTGCCCTGATCGCGAACCCTGCCGCCATTGTCGACGATCAGGAAATCGGGTCGGGCCAACGCCATCTGCTCCACAGAGAGGCGCGAAGGCAGCATCCGCCTGTCGAGTTTCTTCGCGAGATTTACCAGTCCCGCGCGGCGTATCATCTCATCGATCAACGTGCCCTGTCCGGTCAGATAACCGCGTCGCTGATAATAGGCCGCGACCCGTCCCCGGCCCGGCGGCGCGCCGGTCCGGGCGAGCCGCGCCCGTATCGAGGCGATCAGCGCCTCGCCCCGTTCGGGGTGGCCGACCGCCGCCGCAACGATCCTCGTCGTCCTTTCGATGCTCGCCAGGCTGTCGTCCCAGGGCAGGTCGATCATCCGGACATTGCGGCTCCTGAGCACCGCGAGCGCCGCGGGCGTGCCGAATCCCGAGGTGAAGACAAGGTCGGGCTTGAGGATCAGCATCTCCTCGGCGCTTCCCCGAATGCCCGGGAAGCGACGTGCCTTGGCGACACCCCATGACATCGAGGGATCATGCGAGAAGCGGTTGAGCGCCGCGATCTGCGCCGGATCGGCCAGCGCCAGAAGATATTGATCCGCGCACAGGCTCAGCGAGACGATCCGCTTCGGAACCGCGGCGCCAGGCGCGGCGCAGCACAGTGCGGCCATGAAGGCGAGCCAGCGATGATTTCGGAAGCGCATCGCCTTCTCAATCGAGGATCGCCGGTTTACGGTCAAGCGAACCCGATGACCGCGATTTCCTCCCCCCGACGCATTCTTCTGATCGCCGGCCTCGCGCTGGCGGCGATCCTGCTCGCGATCGTGTCGCTGTTCACCGGCCCCGCCCATTTCGGTTCCCGCGAGATCGGCGCGATCCTGGCCGGCGAAGGCGATCCGGTGCTGCGCGCGGTGCTGATCGAGCTTCGCCTGCCGCGGGCACTGCTCGGGCTACTGGTCGGCGCCATGCTCGGGCTCGGCGGCGCTGTCCTGCAAGGCTATCTGCGCAATCCCCTCGCCGAACCATCGGTGCTCGGCGTCTCGAACGCCGCCGCGCTCGGCGCGGTGATCGCGCTCTATTTCGGGCTGTCGCAGGCGCATATCCTTGCCCTGCCGTTGCTGGCCGTCGGCGGCGCGCTCATGGGCCTCGCACCGCTGATGATGCTCGCCGGACGCGCCGAAAGCCCGCTGTCGCTGATCCTGGCCGGTATCGCGGTCGGCACGCTCGCGGGTGCCGGGATCAGTCTCGCGCTCAACCTGGCGCCCAATCCCTTCGCGGCGATGGAAATCATGAGCTGGCTTATGGGGTCTCTGGAGGACCGCTCATTCGCGCATATGTGGATCGCCCTGCCTTGCATCCTGATCGGCGGCACGCTGCTCATCTGGAACGGCGGCGCACTCGACGCGCTGACCCTGGGCGAGGAAGCCGCACAGACATTGGGGGTAAATCTGCGCGCTTTGCGATGGCGGTTGCTGTGCGGAGTCGCGATCGGCGTCGGCGGCGCGGTCGCGGTAGCGGGAGCGATTGGTTTCGTCGGGCTGATCGTCCCACACCTCCTGCGCCCGCTCACCGATCGCTCACCGTCGGCCCTGCTCATTCCTTCCGCCTTGGGCGGCGCCGCATTGCTCAGCGCGGCGGACATTGCTGTCCGGCTGATTCCGTCGACCGACAGCGAGCTGCGGTTGGGCGTTCTCACCGCCATGCTGGGCGTGCCGGTCTTCCTCTTTCATCTCTCCCGTGAGCGGCGGCTATGGTGACACTGACGATTACGGGCCTGTGTGTCGCACTCGGCGATCGAACTGTCCTCAACGGCATCGAGGCCGAGATCCCGTCGGGCGGGCTGGTGGGCGTGATCGGCCCCAATGGAGCGGGAAAGTCCACCCTCGCGCGCGCGATCACCGCCTTGCTTCCCGCCCGATCGGGGCGGATCGCGATAGCGGGCGCGGATGTCGCCAAGCTATCCCGCGCCGATCTGGCGCGCCGGATCGCCTATCTCCCTCAAGGCCAGACCATATACTGGCCGCTCGCGGTCGAGCGCCTCGTCGCGCTGGGCCGGCTTCCGCACCTCGGCCCCTTCTCGACCGTATCGGACGGGGACCGCGCGGCGATCGAACGGGCGATGGAACGCGCCGACGTCGCCCATTTGCGCGAGCGGGGCGTCACCGAATTGTCGGGCGGCGAACGGGCGCGGGTTCTCATCGCCCGCGCGCTCGCGATCGAGGCCCCGATGCTGATCGTCGACGAACCGCTCGCCGCGCTGGATCCGGGTCATCAGCTGCAATTGATGGAATTGCTGCGCGTCGAAGCCGCGGGTGGCAAGCTGGTGATCGCGGTGTTGCATGATCTGGCGATGGCGGCGCGCTTCTGCGAGCGGCTCATCCTGATCCACGACGGTCGGCTGATCGCCGACGGCGCGCCCGCGGACGTACTGACTCCGGAAAATTTGAGGGACTGTTACAATATCCGCGCCTGGACCGGCGAGATCGAAGGTCAGCCGGTCGTCCTGCCGCTTTCCAGATCCTGACCGCCCGGCGCGGCAAGACTCAGATAGGCCAAGCGCCGCACCTCGCGCCGCCCGCGCACAACGGTGGCGAGGATCAGCCCGCAGAACCAGTTGAGGAAGGCGAGGATGATCAACCCGGTGGCGAGCAAGGCGGTCGGCAGGCGCGGCACCAGCCCGGTCTCGAGGTAGGTCATGCCGAGCGGGATCGCGAGGATGACCGCGAGCAGCCCCAGCAGGCCGCCGATCGTGCCGAAGAACAGCGTGGGCTTCTCGATCCGGAACAAGGTCACGATCGTCCAGAGTATCCGCCAGCCATCACGGTAGGTCGACAGCTTCGAGGCCGATCCTTCCACCCGGGCACCATATTGAGTGACGATCTCGCCCACCGGCATCTGTAGCTCAAGCGCGTGGATGCTGATCTCGGTTTCGATCTCGAAGCCCGCCGACAGCACCGGAAAACTCTTTACAAATCGTCGGGAGAAAACCCTGTAACCTGATAATATATCTGAGAATGTTCTACCAAAAAGTTGCGCCAAAATACCGGTGAGCATGGCGTTCCCGAAGCGGTGCCCGCGTCTGTAGGCGGCCTCGACCTCGGACTGGCGGGCGCCCACCACCATGTCGAGCCGATCGTCGATCATCATCCGGATCATGTCCGGCACGGCGGCGGCATCATAGGTCGCGTCGCCGTCGGCCATTACATAGATATCGGCCTCGACATCCGAGAACATCCGCCGGACCACATTGCCCTTGCCCTGCATCCGTTCGGTGCGCACGATAGCGCCGGCCGCGCGTGCCATCTCGACGGTGCGGTCCTTGCTGTTGTTGTCGAACACGTAGATCCGCGCATCGGGCAACGCCGCCCGGAATCCCGCGATCGTCGCACCGATCGCCGCCTCCTCATTATAGCAGGGCAGGATGACGGCGATATCGGCTTGCATGGCGGCGGTGATAGCTTCGGGCATGGAGCTTGTCATCCGTCCGCATCCGCCGGCGTGCGGCGGCGATGCCAGATCAGACCGGCGATCGTGGCGAGGAACGGCAATAGCCAGATGACACGTGCCTGATAGCGCGGCTGGGGATCGGATATTCCGCCGCCCAGCAGGGCGTTGACGGCGAAGGCAAACAGCAGGATCGCGGACCAGAGCATGATGTCCTCCACCTCCTCCCCCCCTTCACGCGCATCGGTAGAGGTCCAGGCGAGCAGCACCAGCAGCGCAATCGCGACCGTGGCATAATGGACCGCCGCCAAAGCCCGTTGCGGCCATAGATCCCGCCCGCCGAGACTGCCGAGCAGGGCCTCACGCTCACGGACGGGCAGGGACGACCAGCAACGCGGTTTACCGGCGCAGCGATAGTCGAGCAGATCGATGTCGAAGCGCAGCATCTGCCTCCAGCCATTATGGAGGATCCGCACGCTCTGCTCGATCGGATAGGCCCGCAGCACCGCCAGGGCGAAAGCCCTGTCCTCGATTGAGAGCGCGCGGCGGCGCACCGTGTCGGCGAGCATATAGGCGCCCTCCCCAGGCTCGACAGACCACAGGAACGGACCGACCCTCACCTTGGTCCGGTCGCGGTAGGCACAGGCGGAAAAACCCGCCTCGGGGCAATATTCCTTCACATAATCGAGTCCGGGACCGTCGGCGAGAAAGCGAGCCGTCAGCAACGGCACCAGCAACGGCCTGCTCCCGAAGGTGCGCTCGATGACGGCGCTGGTGATCATCACGGATGCCATGCCCGCGAGCACGATCAACGCGCTCGCCCCGATGATGGGAACGAAGTAGGGGCGGCGCCAGCGACGCAGGACAGCCCAGACCAGCAGGAGCAGCGCCATCGCCGCCACGATCAAGATATGGGTAAGATGCGCGAGGACCGAGACGAGCATCAGCGCGCGGAGCGCCCAGCGTTCGCCGCGCCGCAATCGCCCGCGATCGATCGCCAGCAGCAGGAATGCCGAAATCGCGAAGCCCGCCAGCAGATCAGGCATCAGCAGCGAGACGAAAAAGGGCAGCGACGTCAACAGGGACAAGGCGCCGACCACGCCGGCCACGATGATCGGCCTCGCCAGGCCGAACAGGCGCAGGCTGAGCCGGATCAGCATATAGGCGATTCCCGCCTGCGCCAGCACGAACAGCCAGAAGCGACTCAGCACGAAACTCAGCCACAGCAGCGCGCCGAAATAGGGGGATCGGCCCGCCATGATACTGGCGGTGCGCAGGTCGTTGACGGCCGGGCTGACATGATCGCGCGGATCGGCGGCCGGGGTGCCCTTGTCGAGCGATCGGCGATAACGATCGGTCCATTCGGTGCTGATCCGCTGCCCCGAGAAGATATAGACAGCGCTGTCGGCGGCGCGCGTATAGGCGGTGGTATCGGGAAAGTAGAAGGGCTGGCCATTGAGAAAGGCCGGCCACGCCAGCGCGAGCACGCAGGCCAGATGGAACAGCACCCGCTGAAGCACGCCCCCCGACCCCTTGCACCACCCTACCCGCTCACTCATCCGGGATTAGCGGTGGCTTTGCAACCGGCGAACGGGTTAGCAACCGTCTCATGCAGGAAGACTATGCGCTGTTCGTCGCGATCGTCGAGGCCGGCAGCCTGTCGGCCGCCGGACGACGGCTGCGCATCTCGCCGGCGATGGTCTCGAAACGGCTCGCCCGCCTCGAAGCGCGGCTCGGCTCGACCTTGGTTCACCGGACCACCCGCCGCCTCGTCCTGAGCGATGTCGGCCAGGGCTTCTACGAGGATGTTCGCAGCATCCTCGAGGCGACCCGCGCGGCCGAGGCGCGCGTCGCGGGACGGATCGGGCAGCCCGGCGGCGCCTTGCGAGTATCGGCGCCGACCTCGTTCGGGCGATTGCACGTCGTGCCCTATCTCAAGGACTTCCTCGATCGCTTTCCCAGGATCGAGCTTTCGCTCGATCTCGACGACGGCTTCGTCGATCTGCTCGATGAGCGCATCGACATCGCGATCCGGATCTCGGCCGAACCCTCGGGTTCGCTCGTCGCGCATCATCTCGCCGAAAACCAGCGGATTCTCTGCGCGTCGCCTTCCTATCTGGCCGAGCATGGCGCGCCCGCAAGCCTCTCGGAGCTTGGTCAGCACCGGCTTGTGGCGGCGGTTCATCAGCTGCCTTGGCGACTCGAGGCGCCCGACGGGCCAGTCAGCCTCGACGGTGTCAGCGCGGTCCGCACCAATTCGAGCGAAGTCGCTCGCGACCTGACCATAGCCGGGCTCGGCATCGCGCTGCGGTCGACCTGGGACATCGGCGTGGCGCTGCGCGACGGCAAGCTGGTCCGCGTTCTTCCCGAAATCAGCGGGGCGACCAATGTCGCCATCTATGCGGTGCAGCCGCGCGGCGCCGAGAATGCGCCCAACGCCCGCGCGTTCGTCAATCATTTCCGGGCGCTCTTCTCGCCGGTCCCACCCTGGGATAGGTGAACCCATGATCGAACGACTACGCGACATCATGGCGCGGCTGCGCCATCCCGAAACCGGCTGCCCCTGGGATATACGGCAGGATTTCCGGACGATCGCGCCCTATACCATCGAGGAGGCCTATGAGGTCGCCGATGCGATCGAGCGAGGCGACATGGCGGCGCTACGCGACGAACTCGGCGATCTCCAGCTTCAGGTCGTCTATCATGCGCGCATGGCCGAGGAACTGGGCGCCTTCGACCTCGGCGACGTACTCGACGCAATCAGCGCGAAGATGATCCGCCGTCATCCGCACGTGTTCGGCGAAGGGACGAGTCCGGGCTGGGAGGAGATCAAGGCGGCCGAGCGCGCGGCGAAATCCGACGACTACAGCGCGCTCGCAGGCGTGGCCTCGGCGCTGCCGGCATTGCTCCGCGCAGAGAAACTCCAGAAGCGCGCGGCGCGGACCGGCTTCGACTGGCCCGATCCCTCCGGCGCGCTCGCCAAGATCGAGGAAGAGATCGCAGAGATCGCCGCAGCGGACTCGGCCGGACATCAGGCCGAGGAAATGGGGGATCTGCTGTTCGCGGTGGTCAACTGGGCCCGCAAGCTGGGAATCGATCCGGAGGCGGCGCTACGCAGCGCCAACGCCAAGTTCGAGAAGCGCTTCCGGACGATGGAGGCGATGGCGGGGAAAGCCTTCGAGGGAATGACGCTCGACGAGAAGGAGGAGCTGTGGGTGAAGGCGAAGCGCCAATCCTGACCCGCGGACCATCTCCGGACATTTTTCAAGCTTTGTCCCCGGTACAACATCTCTGCGGGGCGACGATTTACCGCGCCTCGAAGCGCGCCAGATCCTTGTCGGACAGCCGGACCTCGACGATCATCCGATCGCCCTCGACCTCCTGGCCGATCATCTCGCCATTGGCATGGAGCCATGCGAGTGCCGCGCCGTCGCCCACCGGTACGGACAAGGTCCGCACCCGGTTGCCGGTTGAAAGCCGTTCGGAGACGACTTGGCGCAACTCATCGACACCTTCGCCCGACAGGGCCGAGAGGGTCACCACATCCTCACGCCGCACCGCCTCGGCCTCGACGGCCGCACGGGTCTCCTCGTCGAGCAGATCGGTCTTGTTCCAAATCTCGATGATCGGCGCCCGCTCTCCGGCTTCGCCTTCCGGCGCGCGGGGACCAACGCCGATCTCGCCGAGGACGCCAAGCACATCCTGAGCCTGCGCCTCGCTGTCGGGATGGGCGATATCGCGAACATGAAGAATGATGTCCGCCGCCGTCACCTCCTCGAGCGTCGCGCGGAAGGCGGCGACGAGCTGGGTCGGCAGATCCGAGACGAACCCGACAGTGTCCGACAGAATGGCCTTGTCGATGCCCGGCAGGCCGATCTGCCGCATCGTCGGGTCAAGCGTCGCGAAGAGCAGGTCTTCAGCCATCACCTTGGCGCCGGTCATCCGGTTGAAGAGGGTCGACTTGCCGGCATTGGTGTAGCCGACCAGCGCGATCACCGGCCAGGGCGCACGCTGGCGCCGGGCGCGGTGGAGGCCGCGGGTGCGGCGGACCTGCTCGAGTTCACGACGGAGCTTGGCCATGCGGTCGCGGATCAGGCGGCGGTCGGCCTCGATCTGGGTCTCGCCGGGGCCGCCAAGAAAGCCGAAGCCGCCGCGTTGCCGTTCGAGGTGGGTCCAGCTCCGCACCAGCCGGCCCGCCTGGTAATCGAGATGGGCGAGCTCCACCTGCAGCCGGCCTTCGGCGGTCGCCGCGCGCTCACCGAAAATTTCGAGAATCAGCCCGGTGCGGTCGATCACCTTGGCCTCGGTCGCCCTTTCCAGGTTGCGCTGCTGGATCGGCGTCAGCGCCGCATCGACGATGATCAGCTCGGCGTCGTCCATGCGCGCGGCGGTGGCAATCTGGTCGACCTGTCCCGATCCGAACAGCGTGGCGGGCTTGGGATCGCGCAGGCGGAAGGCGAGCTTTTCGACGACGTTGACGCCGATGGCCGAGGCGAGGCCCACCGCCTCGTCGAGACGCGACTGCGCACTGCGCGGGTTTTCGCCTGGACGTTCGGGCAGAGCCACCAGCGCTCGCGCGCCGCGGCTCAGCCCGTCGTCATCCTCGCGGTTGAATACGCTCAATCGTCCTCGGCGTCTTCTTCGTCGTCGTTGTCGATCTCGGCAAGATTGATCGGATGCGCCGGCTGAACCGTCGAGATGGCATGCTTGTAGACGAGCTGGCTGAGCCCATCGCGCCGAAGCAGCATGCAGAACAGGTCATAGGCGGCGATCTCTCCCTGGAGCATCACGCCATTAACGAGGAACATCGTGACAGGTTCACGCGCCTTGCGGACCGCCGACAGAAAAACTTCCTGCAGCAGGTGCGGCTTCTTCTCTTCGAAGCCCCTGTCGATCTCCGCCATGTCGATCGGATGTGCCGGCATCACGGTCGAGATCGCATGCTTGTAGATCAGCTGCGACTGGCCGTCCCGGCGAAGCAGCACCGAGAAATTGTCGAACCAGGTGATGATGCCCTGGAGCTTGACGCCCTTGACCAGGAACATCGTGACGGGTGTTTTGGTCTTGCGGACCGAGTTCAGGAAAATATCCTGAAGATTGTTGACCTTATCGGCCATTTGCCGGTCTCCGGTCTTGGCGGGTCATGGCCCGCTGGTTGCGCCGTGCTTAGCGTCGTGCAGTCCGCGCCTTATGCGGGACTGTGAACATGATAACCGAGCAGAACGTTTCAGTCTACTTCGCGCTTGCAGCATATTTGTCGGTCATTCAACCTCGTCCTCGCGGGGATCGACCAAGCCGAGGGTCTTGAGCTTGCGGTGGAGAGCCGACCGTTCCATACCGATGAAGGACGCGGTCTTCGAGATATTTCCCGAAAAGCGCCTTATCTGGACGCGCAAATATTCGCGCTCGAAGGTTTCGCGCGCCTCGCGCAACGGCGTGCCCATGATCGAACGCGCCGCTTCGCCCGGCGCGAGCTTCGCCTGGTCGCTCAACACCTCGGGTGGCAGCATGTCCAGCTCGATCCGCCCGATCCGGTCGCCGGGCGCGAGGATGAGCGTCCGCTCGACGATATTGCGCAGCTGTCGCACATTGCCCGGCCAGTCATAGGTCTGAAGAGCACCCACCGCGTCCTCGGTCACCGTCGGCGTGGGAACGCGGCGCTCGGAAGCGAAGCGAGCGAGGAAATGCTCGACCAGCGCAGGGATATCCTCGCGCCGCTCGTTGAGCGCCGGTATATTCACGGGGACAACGTTGAGCCGGTAATAGAGATCCTCCCGGAACCGCCCCGCCTCTATCTCGTCGGGCAAGTTGCGTGCGGTCGCCGAGACGACGCGGACATCGACCTTGACGATACGCCGGCCACCGATCCGATTGAACGCCTGCTCGGTCAGCACCCGCAAGATCTTCGCCTGAGTGGTGAGCGGCATGTCGGCGATCTCGTCGAGGAACAGCGTACCGCCATGCGCCTGCTCGAGCAGTCCCGGACGGAGCAGCTCGCCATTCTCCTCTACCCCGAACAACTCCTCCTCGACCCGCTCGGGCTCCATCCGCGCCGCGCTGACGACGATGAAGGGCGCCTTCGCCCGGTTGCTCCACAGGTGGAGCAGCCGCGCCGCGACCTCCTTGCCCACACCCGCGGGGCCACTGATCAGTACCCGGCTGCCCGTCGCGGCGACACGCTTGAGCGTGGCGCGGATCGCGTTGATCGCGCCCGAACTGCCGGTCAGCTCCTCCTCCTGCCCGATCTGAGCCTTGAGCGTCGCATTCTCACGGCGCAACCGATCGGTTTCGGTCGCACGCCCCACCAGCAACAGGAGGTGCTCGGCCTCGAACGGCTTCTCGATAAAATCGGTCGCGCCGCGTCGGATCGCCGCGACTGCGGTATCCAAATTGCCGTGGCCCGATATCATCAGCACCGGCAGGCTCGGATCGCGCCGCTTGATCTCGTCGAGCAGGTCGAGACCGTCGAGCTGGGAGCCCTGCAGCCAGACATCCAGCAACACCAGCGAAGGCCGCCGTTCGTCGAGCGCGGCGAGCGCCGCGTCGCTGTCGGCCGCGGTCCGGGCGGCATAGCCCTCGTCCTCGAGGACGCCAGCGACCAGGTCACGGATGTCAGCCTCATCGTCGACGATCAAAATTTCCAGGGCCATGCCTCAACCAGTTCCACTTCTTGTGAGTTCGGGAATCTTCACGTCCTCGGCCGCCGCCTGTCCGCCATAGCCATCGGCGGTGCCCAGGCTGCTAAGCGCTTCGAGATCGAAATCGATCTCGACCAGAGTGCCGCCGCCGGGACGGTCGCGCAGCGCCAGCGTGCCGAAATGGTCCTCGACGATCTTGCGGACGATCGCGAGGCCAAGCCCGGTGCCGCGCTTTCGCGTCGTCATATAGGGTTCGGTCAGACGATCGCGTTCCGTGGGCAACCCCGGCCCGTTGTCGGCGAGGACGATGCGCAGGCGGCCGCCCTCGACCCGGATCGTCATGGCGATCACGCCGGGAGCATGCTGTTTGGGATTTTCGTCGATCGCTTCGACGGCATTCTTGACGAGGTTGGTCAAAGCCTGGCCGAGCTGACGGCGATCGCACACCATGACCGGCGCAAGCCCTTCGCTGTCGAGGCTGAAGCTGATCGCCGGGTGCGCGACTTCGTGCAGGAACAGCGCCTGCCGAGCGATGTCGACGATCGCTTCCTCGCGGAAAGCGGGCTTCGGCATGCGCGCGAAGGACGAGAATTCGTCGACGATCCGCCGCATATCCCCGACCTGGCGGATTATCGTCGCGGTGAGCCGCTCGAACACGCCGCCATCGGATGAAATCTCCTTGGCGTAGCGGCGCTGGAGCCGTTCGGCGGCGAGCTGGATCGGGGTCAGCGGATTCTTGATCTCATGCGCAATTCGGCGAGCGACATCGGCCCAGGCGGCGCGGCGCTGATCGGCAAGACGCTGGGTGATGTCGTCGAAGGTCAGCACCTGGGCGCCTTCGGCCGCGACATGGCGCACGGCCAAGGTGCGCGGCTCGCCGTCGACGACGATCTGCACCACCACTTCGCGATCGCCGCTGTCGAGCACCCGGTCGAGCTCCGGCGCAACCTCGGCCAGGGCCATGCCCTCGACCGGTCGATCCAGATTGAGCAGCGCCTGTGCGGAGGGATTGACCAGGGTGATACGGCGATTCCCGTCCACCGAAATGATGCCTGCCGTCACGCCCGACAGCACCGCCTCAATGAAGGCGCTGCGACTTTCGAGCTGGCTGTTGGCGGCAACGAGCGCGCCGGTCTGTTCCCCCAGCTTGCGCGTCATTCGGTTGAACGCACTGCCGAGCGTGCCTATCTCGTCCGGTGTCGGAGCGCTGTGCACACGGGCGCTCAGATCACCCGCCGCCACCCGCCGGGCCGCCGCGACCAGCTCATTGACCGGCCGCACCAGCCTGTCCGCGACCGTCATCGCCACCCAGATCGCAATCCCGAGAATCAGCAGCGAAATGATCATCAGCAGGATGTTGAAGCGGAGCTGGAGCGCGCGGGCGCGCTCAACCGTCGCGACATAGTCGCCCAGCGCCGAACGCGAGCGCGCCGCCTGTGCGAGCACGTCGCGGTCCGACTGGCGGGAGATGTAGAGATAGGTCTTGCTCGCCGCGTCGAGCAGAATAGTGCCCTCGATGCGGTCCCCCGCCTCGGCGGTTATCCTCGGCTGACCGTCCTTGAGGAAGGGAAGCGTGGCCGGGGGCAATCGCTTGTCAAGCGGCCGCTCGTCAAGGTTGGCCAGCGCGATGAGCTGGGGCGAACCGTTTCGATCGATGACTATGATGGCCGACTCGGACAGTCCGCGATAGACGATCTGACGCGCATATAAGGGGGCGAAACGCGGGTCATCGATCGTCATGGCGCTCAATATGCGGCGCAGATCGCCGGACATTGCGTCGATATCGCCGAGCAGGCGCTCCTTACTTTCCTTGACATAGGCTTGCGCGACCCGTTCCGAACTTCGCAGCACGACCCGCGCCTTGTCCGAGAACCAGAACTGGGTGCCGAGCTGGAACAGAAGGGACGCGAAGATCACGACGAGCAGGGTCGGCACTGTCGCGATGAGCGAGAAGAAGGCGACGAGGCGGACATGCAGCCGGGCCTTGCCGCCGAGCTCCGACCGAGCGGCGCGATGCTGCGCCACCCGCCGTGCCGCCAGCACCATCAAGGTCATGAAGGCGACCAGATTGGCACCAAGCAGCAGCGCCGCCACGGTCGGAGAAATCGGTGTCTCGGGCGTGCCCTCCTCGGTGACGATCCGATAGCTGGCAATGACGATCAGCAGCGTCGCGAACGGCACCGCGATTTCAAGCAGCGGGATCACGCGGCGCGGCCGCCACATCGTCGCCATACGCCGACGCAAACGCTTATATGCGATACCCAAAGCCGCCATCGTGGCCGGATTACCACAAGGGCGTGCTTTCTGGAACACAGTTAAACCGGATTGGGCGCTCCCCAGCGTCACTCCGGCGGAGGCCGAGCCGCTACCGAGCAGCGCACCTCCCCTGCAACATGGCGACCACGGCCTCGGCCGCGGCGCTGGCCGACAAATCAGTCCCCGCGTCGCGCCGCGCCGGCATCGATCGATAGGTCGGTCAGCTTCTTGCGCAAGGTATTGCGGTTGATCCCCAGCAGCCGGGCCGCGCGCAGTTGATTGCCTTTCGAGGCGGCCATGCTCAGTTCAAGCAAGGGCCGTTCGACCTCGGCCAGCACGCGATCATAAAGGCCGTCGGGGGGCAGATCGCGGCCGAAGGTGGCGAAATAGCGCGCGAGATGTTCTTCGATCGCATCAGCGAGCCCGCCGCCATTCCCATTCGGCATCGGGGCGTTTTCGGCCATCGTCGGCTGCTGGAACTGCTGCTCGACGATCGCCGCGGTGATCACGTCCTCGCGGCTCAGCACCGCAAGGCGGCGCATCAGATTTTCTAGCTCGCGGACGTTGCCGGGCCAGCCATATTGCGTCAGCCGGGTGACCGCACCGGAATCAAGCGTCTTGCGCGGCAATCCGTCGGCGGCGGCCCGTTCCAGGAAATACCGCGCCAGCTCTCCGATATCCTCACCGCGCTGACGCAATGCCGGCAGGCGGATCGGGACAACGTTGAGTCGGTAGTAGAGATCCTCGCGGAAGCCGCCCTCACCGATCAGCCGCGGAAGATCCTTGTGCGTCGCGGCGATAATGCGGACGTCGGCACGGATCGAGCGCGTCCCGCCGACGGTAGTGAACTCGCCCGCTTGGAGAACCCGCAGCAGCCGCGTCTGGGCTTCCATCGGCATGTCGCCGATCTCATCGAGGAACAGCGTTCCGCCCTGCGCCTGCTCGAACCGTCCGGCGGTGCGCGCCTGAGCGCCGGTGAAGGCGCCGCGCTCGTGCCCGAACAGCTCGGATTCGATCAGTTCGCGCGGGATCGCCGCCATGTTAATCGCCACGAAGGGAGCGGCGGCGCGCGGACCAAAATCGTGGATCGCGCGGGCAACCAGCTCCTTGCCGGTGCCCGACTCGCCCAGCACCAGCACCGTCAGATCGTTGGCGACGACCCGTGCGATGGTGCGATACACCTCCTGCATCGGCGGCGAGCGGCCGATCAGCGGCAGATCCTCCGCATTTTCCGGATCGTTCGCGGCGCTCGCCGTGGAGGCGCGCGTGGCGAGCGCATCAGCGACCGCGCGGGTCAGTTCGCCCAGATCGAAAGGTTTGGGGAGATAATCGAAGGCACCCTGTTCGGTCGCTCGCAGGGCGGTCGTGAAGGTGTTCTGGGCCGAAAGCACGATTATGGGAAGGCCCGGGTTCTTGGCGAGCACCTCGGGAATGATGTCGAGACCATTGCCGTCCGGGAGGATGACGTCGGTCACCAGCACCTGCGGATCGAAGCTCGCGAACAGCCGCCGCTGCTCGGCCACGGAAGCCGCGGTCTCGACCACATAACCCGCACGGCGCAGCGCCTCGCGCACAACCGTACGGATGGCACCGTCGTCGTCGACGACAAGTATCCTCCCCCCCAGGGTCGTCACGCCGTCACCTGTGCGCGCGGCAGGAGCAGGCGGAACACGGTCTTCGCCGGGGTGCCCTCGCGGGCATATTCGACGATGCCGCCCTGATCGGACACCAGCTTTTCGACCAGGGCGAGGCCGAGGCCGCTGCCGGTCCGCTTGGTGGTCACGAACGGGTCGAACAGATGGCCTTCAATATCGGGCAGCGCCCCTGGGCCCTCATCGATCACACAGAGCTCGATCGGTAGCGGCTGGCGCGCGTCGCCTTCCGATCGGCGCATCGAGACGCCGTGGCGGTAGGCGGTGGTCAGAGTGATCGTACCGGGCTGGTCGCCCATCGCCTCGGCGGCGTTCTTGAGGAGATTGATCAGGATCTGGACGAGCGAATCGCGGTGCCCAAGCACGGCCGGTAGCGAGGGATCATAGACCTCGCAGATCGTGCGGCCATGCGCGAAACCCTTGAGTGCGACTTCGCGTGCATGACCGAGGATCGCATGGATATTTTGCGGAGTCATCTCGATCGGGCGGGTATCGGTGAAACCCTGCATCCGATCGATCAGAGCCGCCACGCGATCGACTTCCTCGCGAATCAGCCGGGTCAGCGCGCGCGACTCGTCGTCGCAGGTGGTTTCGAGAAGCTGGGCGGCGGCGCGCACCGCGGAGAGCGGATTCTTCACCTCATGCGCGAGCATCGCCGCTGCCGCGACCGCCGTGCGGGTACCTCCCTCGCGATCGATCGACCGGGCGCCCAGCGCGCTGCGAGCATGACCGTGGATCGACACGGCGCGCCAGCCAAACCGATCGGGCAGTGGCGCCACCATCAGATCGACCCGCATCCGGCGGCGGCCCGACAGGGTGATCTCGACATCATAGGCGGCGAAGGGCGCATCGCTCGGCATTGTCGTCAGCGGATGGCCGATCGCGTTGAAGATACCGCGACCGATGATTTGGTTCCGGCTGAGGTTGAACAGCGATTCGCAGGCGGCGTTGATCTCGATCACTTCGCCATCGGGATCGATCACCAGCACGGCGGTCGCCATCACCGCCATGATCTCGGCCGCCGTCGGGGTCTCCGGCGGCCGATCGGCCGCGGGAGTCCGCCGGGCGAACCGGATCAGGCCGCTGCCCGAGAGAGCCATGGCGCATAAAATTCGCGGAGCATACCGAGCACCGCGCCGGCATCGGACTGCTGGTTCACCTTGTTGCGGAACTCCGCCGAGCCGGGCAGTCCCTTGGTGTACCAACCGATATGCTTGCGGGCCATATTGACCCCAACCTCATTCCCATAAAGTTCAAGTATATCATTATAATGACCTGTAATGATGTGATATTGTTCTTCTAGAGAGGGGTCGGGGCGCTGTTCGCCCGTCCGCAGGAAATGCATCACCTGCGACAGCAGCCATGGCCGGCCATAGGCGCCGCGGCCGATCATCAGCCCGTCGGCGCCCGACTGGTCGAGCGCGGCGACGGCGTCTTCGATCGAACAGATATCGCCATTGACGATGACGGGGATCGATACCGCGTCCTTGACCCGGCGAATGAACGCCCAGTCGGCCGATCCCTTGTACATCTGGCAGCGGGTACGGCCATGGACGGTGATCATCCTGACCCCCACGTCCTCGGCGATCCGCGCGAGCTCAGGCGCGTTGAGGCTGTCATGATCCCAGCCCATGCGCATTTTGAGCGTGACGGGCACATCGACCGCGGCCACCGTCGCCTTGACGATCGCCACCGCCAGATCGGGGGTGCGCATGAGCGCCGAACCGGCATCACCGTTGACCACCTTGCGGACCGGGCAGCCCATGTTGATGTCGATGATTGCGGCGCCCCGGTCCTGGCTCAGCTTCGCGGCCTCGCCCATTTCGTAAGCGGTGCAGCCGACGAGCTGCATCGAGACCGGCTCCTCGGCCGGATCCCACAGCGCCTTCTGGATCGACTGGCGGGTCTCGCGGATCGCCGCCTGGCTGGCGATCATCTCGGTGACGTTGAGCCCCGAGCCATGGCGCCGAACCACCTTGCGGAACGGCAGGTCGCTCACACCGGTCATCGGCGCGAGAATCACGGGCGTTTCGATCCGGACCGGACCGATGTCGATGGGGCGTAATCTCGGGGTCATCAGAGCCATATTGCCTGAAAAAGCGGCACACCCCTAGCTGCAAACCGGCTGGCGGGCAAGCACAGCCTCGGCTAAGGCCGGCGCGATGCAGGGGAAAGCTCGCACAGCCGCTCTGATCGTCGCCGCCGGACAAGGCGCGCGCGCGGGTGGCGACGTGCCGAAGCAATATAGGGTGGTCGGGGGCAAAGCGGTACTGGCTCACGCGATCGACGCACTCCTGAGCCATCCGGAAGTGGATGTGGTTCAGGTCGTGATCGGCCCTGAGCAACGCGCTTTATATGAACAGGCGATCGGCGATCGTGCCCTGCCCGCTCCCGTCCTTGGCGGCGCCTTGCGTCGGGATTCGGTGATCGCGGGGCTGGAGGCGATCGATGCTGAAATCGTTCTGATCCATGACGCCGCCCGCCCCTTCCTTCCTTCGGCCGTGATCGACCGGCTGCTCGCCGCGCTCGGCAAGCACGATGGTGCGGTGCCCGCGCTGCCCGTGGCGGACACGCTGGCGCGCGGCGACGGCCTGCTCGGAGATGCGGTGCCGCGCGAGGGTCTCCAGCGGATACAGACGCCGCAGGCCTTCCCACGCGACGCCATCCTCGCCGCGCATCGCGCCTGGGATCCCCTGCGCGAGGCAACCGATGACGCCCAGGTCGCTCGGGCATACGGGCTTGGCATCGCGATCGTCGAGGGCGACACGGCGCTCGAAAAGCTCACCTTCGCGGCGGATTTCGCCGCCGCCGAGAGGAAGATGATGATCAGCCGCAGCGCCCAAGGGTTCGACGTCCATGCTTTCGGCGAAGGCGACTCGGTCCAGCTCGGCGGAATCAGGATCGGCCATGACAGGTCGCTGGCCGGACATAGCGATGCCGATGTCGCGATCCATGCGCTGGTCGACGCGCTGCTCGGGACGATCGCGGCCGGTGACATCGGCAGCCATTTCCCGCCCGGCGACCCGCAATGGCGGGGCGCCGCATCCGAGATATTCCTCGCCAGGGCGCGCGATCTGGTCGCGGAAGCGGGCGGGATCGTCGATCATGTCGACCTGACGATCATCTGCGAAGCGCCCAAGGTGGGTCCGCATCGCGACGCGATCCGCGCCCGCATCGCCGACATGCTCGGGCTCGCGATCGGGCAGGTCAGCGTCAAGGCCACCACCACCGAACGGCTGGGGTTCACCGGTCGGCGCGAGGGGATCGCCGCCCAGGCCATTGCAACCGTGCGCGTGCCCCGCATATAGGAGTCAGGACATCGTCGTGCCCCAGCATCAAGATACCATCCTCCCCGCTGTGCTGATCGAAGCCGCGCGGCGGGTGATCGACGCCAATCGCGACGCCGGGCGCAAGATCGCCGTCGCGGAAAGCTGCACCGGCGGCCTCGTGGCCGCCGCGCTCACCGAGATCCCAGGTTCGTCGGATGTGCTCGGATCGTCGTTTGTCACCTATTCCAACGAGGCGAAGATCTCGATTCTGGGCGTCTCGATCGAGCTGATCGAGACCTTCGGAGCGGTATCGATCGCCGTCGCCTGGGCTATGGCACGCGGTGCGCTGGAGCGAAGCGGCGCCGACACGGCGGTGGCGATCACCGGCGTCGCCGGGCCCGGCGGCGGAAGCGACAAGAAGCCGGTCGGGACGGTGGTGTTCGGACGCGCCCGCAAGGGCGGCGACAGTGAGGACATCGCTGCCGACAAGCGCCACTTCGGCGATCTCGGCCGCGGCGGCGTGCGGCTTCAGGCCGCGCTGTGCGCGCTCGAACTGCTTATGCCCGGGGCGGCCTTGGCGGAGGACGCGTAAAGCTTCGCCGCGCGCTCCTCGAAGGCGCCGATCATCATCCTCAATGCGCGATCGAACACCTGGCCCGCGACCATCTCGAACAGGCGCGACCTGAACTCGAACTCGATCGAGAAATCGACCAGCGTGCCGCCCTGGCCGTTGCCTGCGAATCTCCAGTCGTTGCGGAGATATTTGAGCGGCCCCTCAAGATAATCGACATGAATGCTCGCCGGCCGCGCCTTCGTCACCTTCGACGTGAACTTCTCGCGCAGCGCCTTGAACCCGACCATAAGGTCGGCGACCATCTCGGTGTCGCTGTTCGAGCGGATCCGCACCGCGGAGACCCAAGGCAGGAACTCGTCATAGGATGCGACATCGGCGACCAGATCGAACATCTGCTCGGGCGTGTAGGGCAGCGATCTCGTCTCGTGATGGCGTGGCATGTCAGACCGCCAGCACCGCCTTGCGCGCCAGCTCGGAGTTGCGGGCATCACGCAGCTTCGCGAAATCATCGCCGGCATGGTAGCTCGACCGGGTCAGCGGGCTTGCCGCCACCAGCAGGAAGCCTTTGGCCCGGGCAATCGCGGCATAGGCCTCGAATGTCTTGGGCGGCACGAAATCGATCACCTTGGCGTGCTTCGGGGTAGGCTGGAGATATTGGCCCATCGTCAGGAAATCGATCCCCGCCGACCGCATGTCGTCCATCACCTGATGCACCTCAAGGCGTTCCTCGCCGAGGCCGACCATGATGCCGGACTTGGTGAAGATCGTCGGATCGAGCCGCTTGACCGTTTCTAGCAGCCGCAGCGAAGCGTAATAGCGGGCGCCGGGACGGATCGTCGGATAGAGCCTCGGCACCGTCTCGAGGTTGTGGTTGTAGACGTCAGGCCGCGCCGCGACGATCATCTCGATCGCGCTGTCGGCCTTGTTGCGGAAATCGGGGGTGAGGATCTCGATCGTCGTTGCCGGCGTGGTCCGCCGCAGCGCTTCGATCACCTTCACGAACTGCGCGGCCCCGCCATCGGCCAGATCGTCGCGATCGACCGAAGTGACCACGATGTGCTCGAGGCCGAGCTCGGCCGCCGCGTCGGCGACGTGCTGGGGCTCGGCCCCGTCGACCGCGCGCGGCATGCCCGTCTTCACGTTGCAAAAAGCGCAAGCCCGGGTA
>CAMLSA010000041.1 GCA_946482655.1 uncultured Sphingomonas sp.
CCAGCATAGAGGCTAGAGGGAGAAGCGATCTGCGCTTGACCCATAGCGGGCGATGCGGATTGATCGGCGCCGAAACCCGCACCTGGGGCACCCTCTCTCTTGCATCAGGCTTTCAGCCGGTCAGTATGTGGAGGGGAATGCATAGGCTTAAAGGTGAAGTCCATTGCGTTTTCGCGAAACGTTCGTTGCTCGGTGAGCCAAGCCAAGGGTGGGGCTGAGTGGACCTGTCGGAGCTCGAGCCCCAGATGTACCCGCTTCCGATCCGTGAGCACCGATCGTCGGTAAAACGCTGGCCTTGATGCTTCCATGACCGCAGAAACACCCGCATCCGTGCGGGTCGGGGCTAAGCGCATGCAGGCGCCCGCGTTATAAAGATGCACGGGAGCACTGGAAGTTTCTGAGTTGAGTTCGCTGCAGATCCAGGGTGTGCTCCTCCCGGTCAACAGCAGATGAGACCGGAGTAGCTGAAGGCATTTCACATTCTTGAAAACACCCTAATCGAAGGATCTATAGTCGATTGTTGCTAGGGTTTGAACGGACAATATGTCCGTTGCCCAGCAATGGAATGTTCGCCAAAGCGCAATAGACGGCGCACCGGAGTAGGTTGAGAAGCCTGGGAAACTTCGGGATCGTGGCTCCCGCGCAGCATCAGGGTGACTTGTGGGAATTTTGAGTGGACTTCGCGTACTTGAGCTCGGGCATTACGTCGCAGCGCCCTTTTGCACCCGAATCCTGGGCGACCTTGGCGCAGACATCATCAAAATAGAGCCTATTGGCGGTGATCCGGTCCGGAAATGGGGAGAGCAGGTCGACGGAAAGTCCCTATGGTGGTCGGTCCACGGGCGGAACAAGCGCAGCTTCGCTCTTGATCTGAAAAAGCCAGATGCCCGCTCGATAGTTCTGGATCTTGTACAGCATTGCGATGCTGTTGTCGAAAATTTCCGTCCCGGTCAGCTGGATCGCCTTGGTCTCGCCGACGAAGTGCTCTTCGACAGCAATCCTAATCTCGTTGTCGCTCATATATCCGGATATGGCCAGACAGGACCCCATCGAGATCGCCCCGCTTTTGGCGTGATAGCAGAGGCAATTGCCGGATTACGCTATTTGACGAACGAGGCACCAGGTGCTTGCTACAAGCCCCCTGTGCGGGTGGGGGTGAGTATAGGCGATTCGATCGCGGGCCTATACGCTGCCTTTGGAATCATGGCCGCTCTTTGGAAGCGCGACAAGGGGGGCGCTCAGTCCATTGACATTGCTTTGACGGAAAGTGTCTTCAGCATGATGGAGGGGATGCTTCCCGAATACGGAAGACTTGGAAAGATAAAGCAGCCCGCGGGCGCGCGCATCGCGACCGCCGCCCCGTCAAATGCCTATCCCACGCGCGATGGAACGTGGGTCCTGATCGCGGCAAACTCGGACCCCCTGTTTGCGGCGCTCTGCAGGCTGATTGGCTCTGATCATCTTCAGGCCGATAGTCGATTTTGCGATAACCCTTCGCGCGTGGCGAATGTGGAAGAGCTTGATCGTATCATCAGCGAGTGGACCAGCGGGTACAATGCGGCAGAGTTGACCGCCATCTTGGCAGAGGCCGAGATCCCAGTAACAAAAGTGTATACTGTCGAGGACATCGCCGAGGATCCTCAGTTCCGCGCAAGAGGAATGGTTGTTGAGGCACATGACCCACTTCTGGGTCAGATTTTGCATAGCGGGGTAGTTCCACATTTCCCCGATTGTCCTGGCGAGATACGTTGGACCGGTCCGAGCATAGGCCAACATACCGACGAGATACTCAAGGACCTGTTGGGGTTGGCTGATGGAGAGATCACCGGACTTCGGAGCTCTGGCGTCGTGGCCTGAACTATGTACGACAGCCGGTAACCTGGACGCCAGCAGCGTTATTTCGCGCGGCCATGGGCAGCAGGCGTGCGGCGATTGCTCTTGGCCGTGATTACCGCTTCGCCGTCATCTTCGGCGAGCGCTTCTTGGCCTGATGTTCACAACCCGCCTCGCGCACAGAAATTCCGACAGTCGCCCAACTCCGCATCAGACCCTGAAAAACCGCATCCTGCTCGAAAACTATTTCCTGCCCGATGACCTCGAGGCCCAGATCGGCGCCTTCATCGAGCACTGCAACCACCGCCGCTACCACGGGAGCCTCGGCAACGTGACACCGGCCGATGCCTGCTGCGGCAGGGCTCCGGCCATCATCCAACAACGCGAAAGGATCAAACGAAGACCATCGAGCGTCGGCGCTCGCAGCACCGCAGGCTCGCCGCCTCACATCCACCTCCAGACGAGCCCCGCACTCCCCTAATTTACGCTGCGATCTCCACCACATGTCCTGACGACGGACACGCTATTTAGAAGGTGTTCGATAACTTTCTCCACCAAAGGTGTTATTTTATTCGACCCTCCTACGCACATCATTAGCGGCCGAAGTGCCCATTCTTCTCCAAGAGGACGGCTGTCGTATCCCGGTTTCACGCCCTCTTGATTAGCTGCTGCCTTTGGTAGAATGGAAACTCCGATCCCAGCTGACACTGCCCGCCTCACGCTGTCGAAGCTGGCGAGATGCGTCCGCTCGTAAAGGAATTTCCCCTGTGCGGTAGCGTGCGATCGGAACAGCGAAAGTAGCGCGCTGTCCTGTTGCATACATACGAACGGTTCAGCGATAAGATCGGCAAAGGAAATCTTTTCAGAACGTAAAAGGGGGTGTCCGAGTGGCACGATAGCTACGAGTTCGTCATGCTTCCAGGGGATGAGTTGAATGTCTCGAGCTTCGAGAGTGCCTGAGAAAATACCGATATCCGCAGTTCCGGCACGCACCGCAGCGATCACCTCCCGACTGGTCATTTCATTGAACTCGATATCGACATGATCATTGAGGGACATGAACGAAGCCAGCCGTCCAGCCAGATCATCAGCAATGGCCGTCATGTGAGACGCTATTTTGACGAATCCCCTCTCACCTTTTCGTGTACTCTCCAGATCCTGGATCATCTCCTCGATATAGGACACGACATTGCGGACATGGTTGGCCAGAAGTCTCCCTGCCGACGTCGGGGTGACGCCGCGGCTGTGGCGGTCCAAAAGCTGAACGCCGCAGCGCACCTCAAGATCGGCAATTCTTCGACTTACGGCGGAGATCGCAATGCTTTCGCGTCGTGCAGCCCGATGGATGTTCCCGTCGTCAACGACCGCCAGGAAGAGACGAAGGGTGACAAGGTCAATTGTGTTCAACGACCAGGGCCAGAATTTCGGCATTTCGCTATGCTCCAGGGGCGGCACACTATTCAAATTTGCATATGCTAAGCGGGGTATCTGGCCTTATGCAAGCCGCTTTCTCCCTAGGCAAAGCTATGTTGCCGGATGCCGAATGGACAGTTATTTTGCGCCTTGTAAGGTGCCATCGCCAAAGTGGCGAGTGGTTCTGGTGAGGCGCGCGGCCACTGAAGGTGTGAACACCCAGCAAAGAGAGATTGGGATGGCTGCTGTACCGGACATTTCGGCTGAAGATATCCACGGGGCATGGGTGATCATGCCGACGCCGGCGACTCCGGATGCGTCAGATTGGCGTACTTTGCAGTCGGTTGATCTGGACGAGGCGGCGCGGATCGCAGAGGCCCTGATCGCGAGCGGCGTGAACGGCATTCTTAGCCTCGGGACCTTCGGTGAATGTGGGGCGCTCACATGGCAGGAGAAGCGCGCCTTCATATCGACGGTCGTCGAAACCGTGGCCGGGCGTGTGCCCTTCTTTTGCGGGACGACCGCCTTGCATACACGTGAAGTCGTTTCCCAGACGAGGGAGGCACGCGACATCGGCGTGACGGGGACCATGCTTGGTGTGCCGATGTGGTGTCGCCTGGAAACGGCCGGCGCGGTCAAATTCTATCAGGATGTGGCCGAAGCTTGCCCGGACACGGCAATTGCCGTCTATGCCAATCCCGAAGCGTTTAAATTCGAGTTCCCCAGGCCTTTCTGGGTCGAAGTCGCCAAGCTTCCGCAGGTGGTGACGTGCAAATATCTGAACATCGCGATGCTGGATCTCGATCTGCGGCTTGCCCCCTCGATTAGGTTCCTGCCGCATGAAGCCGACTACTATGCGGCCGCTCGCATGGCGCCCGATCGTGTAACCGCCTTCTGGTCGAGCGGAGCGCTGTGTGGTCCGGCCGCGCCCTTGGCCTTGCGCGATCTGGTGGTGGAAGCAAAGGTGAACGGCGACTGGTCGAAAGCCTGGCGGCTGGCGGGTGAAATGAGGAGAGCGGATTCCACGCTGTTTCCCAAGGGCGAGTTCGCCGAGTTTTCGAAATATAATATTGCTCTTGAGAAGGCGCGCCAGAACGAGGCCGGCTGGGTCCGGTCCGGTCCGGTCCGTCCGCCTTATGATGTTGTCCCAGAAGCCTATCTGGAAGGCGCTCGCCAATCAGGTCGCGCCTGGGCGGAACTCCATCGGCAGTATGCCGATGTTTCCCGGGAGGTGGTTGCGTGAGCAAGCATGGCATAGAACTGGCCCTTTGGGAGGCGGCTTTCATTCCCGGAAAAGCGGATCAGCTGCGCGAACAGGCCGACAGCTATCTTGCCGCCTATAATGTGACCGAGGAGGAAAAGGGCCTCATCAAAGCGTGGAATCTTGAAGTCCTCGCCGAGCGCGGCGTGGATGGGCTGATCTTGTTGAATTCTTGGAACGCCGTGCGCGGACCCACAGGCAATGTCGAGTTCATGCAGAGAATGAACCCGCCACTCGGGGGCATCGAGCAACAAGGCTTGTCCGATAGGAGTAACCAAAATGGCTGAGATTGCCGCAGGCTTCATGATGCCGCACGATCCGTTGATGACGGCGATCCCTGAAGCGCCGTCGGTAGACCAGCGGGAAGACTGCATGGGAGCCTACAGCCGCATTACGGAGACGCTGCGCTCCTACGAAGTGGATACGGCGGTCGTCATCGGGTCCGACCATTACTCGCTCAACGGTCCCAAATGCGTTCCGCGTGCCATGATTGGCATCGGCGATGTGGAAGGGCCCATCGAGGCGTGGCTCGGCCTACAGCGCAAACAGATTGCAACCAACCAGCCGTTGGCCAGCCATATAGCCGCCTATGGCTTTGAGAATGGTGTCGACTGGGCGGTATCGAAGAGCCTGACTTTCGATCACGCGATCGCGATACCGCATCATTTCGTATGTGAGCCAGCCGGTCTCAAGACGATCCCGGTTTACATCAACGCTGGCTTCGACCCGGTCATATCCAGTAGGCGCGCGTACGAGATCGGTCAGAGCATCGGGGCCGCTATCCGGGCCTATGTCGGCAGCGACAGGGTAGCCATCTTTGGTACCGGCGGCCTGAGCCATTGGCCGGGGACGGCTGGTATGGGCAATGTCAACGAGTCGTGGGATCGTCAGGTTCTTGAACACGTCGCCAACGGCGATGCCGAGGCGCTGATCGCCATGCGGGACGAGGATGTCTTGGCAGAAGCGGGGAACGGAGGCCTAGAAATCAAGAACTGGATATGTGCATTGGGAGCTCTCGCCCCTTGCCGTGGTGAGATCCTGACCTATCAGCCCGTCCGGGAATGGATTGCCGGTTGCGGCTATGCGGAGCTGAAGGCAGCATGACATCTGACCTGCGCCCAAAAATCGATTTCTACTTCGATTTCATGAGTCCTTACGCTTATTTGGCTCATCATCGTCTTCGAGATATTGTCGTGAAGCACGATATTGACATGGTGTACCATCCAGTAGACTTACAGAAGATCAAGCTCGCTGCGGGAAACAATGGTCCGTCCAACCGTTCTATCCCCCCGAAGATCAAGCATCTCACGGAGGATCTTCAGCGCTGGGCGCGGCTCTATGGCATTCCGTTGCGGACCGTGGCCAGCCACGCTTCAGAACGAATGGGCCGGGGCTATTTCATTGCGGCATCGCAAGGAACTGGTTCCGACTATGTGGCGGCAGCCTTTGCGATCGGGTGGGCGCGCGGCTCTGATCTCAATTCCGACCAAGTCTTGAGTGAACTCGGCGAGCAGATGGGTTGGGGCGGGACTTGGTTTCTCGAGCAATTGGAGTTGCCGCAGTTTCGGGAGTTGCAAGAGGCGGAGACGCAGGCGGCGATTGATCGCGGAGTTTTTGGCGTGCCGACGATGATTGCGGATGATGGCACCATGTGGTGGGGAAATGATCGGCTGAACTGGGTGGAGGCCTATGTGAGCGAGCGTTGCAACCGGGTTCCGGCTCACGTCAACATTGCAGAAGATGGTCTGTGACTGCGGCTGTGCAGATGGCTCCGGCTTTGTCTGGTGAGGGCGTCTCGACGATGATCGAGCGTGCCCGCGCGATGCTACCGGCCCTGCGCGCGCGCGGCGAAGCAGCCGATGCGGCGCGTGACCTGCCGGAGGCGACGATCCGGGAATTCCAGGAGGCTGGCTTCTTTCGGATTGTGCAGCCCCGGATATGGGGCGGCTATGAGATGAACCCGGCCGTTCTCTACGATGTGCAGGCGGTACTCGGGGAGGCTTGTATGTCTTCTTCGTGGATCGCCGGCGTGGTGGGGGGGCATGCCTACCTGATGTCGCTCTTCGATGAGCGCGCACAAGAAGAGGTGTGGGGCCAGAATGACAGTACCCTCATCGCTTCCTCCTTCATGCCGGTCGGCAAGGTGGAGGCGGTTGCGGGCGGTTACCGGCTGTCGGGCCAATGGCAATTTTCAAGCGGGTCTCGTCATTGCCAATGGTTCTTCCTCGGCGGGTTCATCCCGCCTGAAGACGAAGGTGGGCGCCCCGACCTCGTCACGTTTCTGGTGCCGAGGGAAGATATCGAAATCCTCGATACCTGGCATGTGTTTGGCCTCAAGGCTACCGGCAGCCATGATGTTCGAGCCCAGGACGTGTTTGTACCGGATTATCGGATCCACAGGGCGGCGGACGGATTCAACTGCACCAATCCCGGCCAGGCCTTGAACCGGGGGCCGCTTTATCGCCTGCCCTGGGCGCAGACATTCCGACGCCTGGTGTCCTCGCCCGCACTGGGAGCCGCACGCGGCGCCCTGCAGGCTTTCGTCGACATCGCGCAGACCCGCGTCTCCAAGATGACCGGCGGCAAGACCAAGGAAGACGTGTTGGCGCTCAACATAGCCGCCCGCCTCCATTCCGAGGTCGACGAGATGCAGGCCACGCTGCACCGCAACTTCGACCTGATGCTGGCCAAGGCAGACGCGCAGACGCCGCTCACACTTGAGGAACGGCTGCGTTACGCCTATCAATCCAGTTCGGTGGTGACACGCTGCGCGTCCCTGGTCGACGGATTATTGCCGCTCCTCGGCGGACGCGCGATATACACAGACAGTCCCATCCTGCGGTTCTGGATGGACCTCAACGCTGCTCGCGCTCACACCGGCAACAACCCCACTCTCGTCGGACCGGACCTGATGGGAAACCAACTCGGCCAGGAACCGGCGCCAGGATTCTATTAAGCCGAAGACGCAAACAGGTCCCTCAAGCATTTTGTTCCATCGTCCGCACCAATGGCTGAGCCCTTTCCATCTTCCACCGCCTTTTGGTCATTGGAGCCGACGTTCCCGGTATACCGCCGCCAGGCAGCCTTTCCTATCGACACAGAGCGTCACCAATGGCCGAAATCCCGCTAATTAGGATCGCCGCATGATCAAGACCGACGCCTCCACGCGGATTGCTAAGTTGTTCGATCTGAAGGGAAGGACCGCAATCGTCACAGGAGCGGGGCAGGGGATGGGCCGCGGTATAGCGCTGCGTCTTGCCGATGCTGGCGCGCGTATCGTCGTGGCTGGACGCACGGGTTCAAAATGCGAGAGGGTAGCCCAAGAAATCACAAGTGACGGAGGCGATGCGATCGGCGTAACCTGCGACGTCACGTCTCTCGATGCACTCGATGAAGTCGTTGCCCAGGCGAAAGATGCGTTTGGGACAATAGACATTCTCGTCAACAATGCAGGAGGCATGCACCCGTTCACGCCGTTCATGAAGGTTACCCCCGATACTTGGCAAGGCGTGATCGACCGCAACATGAAGGGCAGTTACTTCCTCACCCAGAAATGTGCTGAGGTAATGATCGCGCAGGGTTCCGGCGGACGTATCGTCAATGTTGCCTCAACTGCTGCGTTCAAGCCAGATTTTCAACTCTCAGCTTACAATAGCGCCAAAGCGGGTATGGTCGTCATGACGCGCTCCTTGGCCATCGAGCTCGCTCCGTACGGCATACTTGTCAACACTGTTGCTCCGGGGCCGGTCGTTACGGATAATACAGCTGATGTCTTTGCTGATCCTGAAATTGCCAGAATGGTCAAGGCTCGGGTTGCGCTGGGTCACCCCGGTGAGCCCGAGGATGTCGCAAATGCTGTATTGTTCTGTGCGGGACCGGCGTCCAAGCACATGACCGGCGGCTTAATCGTAATCGACGGCGGCTTCATGTGGACCTGAGGAAAGCTTTTCCGACCCCCTCGGACACGGCCTGGCAAGGAGATGCGGGTGTGACCACCATCGCAATAGAAATCTCGAGCTTCACCTGCAGCTGAGCCGCTTGTCAAAAGCGCACTTGCGACCGCACCAGATGCCCGCGCTGCGGCGCCAGAGGCCGCACTTAACCGCGATCTCTCGCCGGACGTTGTGGCGGCGATCCGTGTTGCCGGACTTTTCCGCATGTTTCAGCCCGCACGGCAATTACGGGCATTCCGAAGCGTCGATCAGTACAGCCAGTCTGGGATGAGCATTGTCCGCAAGCGGATTGACGATCGTCAGCCCCCGAGCCACGAACCCATGCTGCATGTCCTCGGACAGTAGTAGCGCGCAACCTGCATCCGCTGCCGCGGTTACGATCGGCGCATTCCAGAATTGCAGCTTTTGATCGACCACAAGGTCGGCGGCAGACAGCACGGTGTGCGTTTCCGAGGTCGACGTTCCGAAGGCTTCGGCGAATTCGAGCAGAACCTCGCGCGTCTCTTCAGCGGACGCGCCACTGCGCCGCAGGACCATGAACAGCTCGCCCAAGGTTTGGGCGGGAGCGATCAGGCTGGCCGATTCCGCCAATCGGGATACAAGCTCCCGAACCTTCGCGATCTTGTCATCATCTTCGGCTGACGCCCGCGAGGTAGGCGAGAATGTTGCTGTCGAGGGCGACGCGCATCACTCGTAAAGATCGTGGCGCGACCAATCGCCGGAATGGCGGACGGGGAGACGGGTGACGAACTTGAGCAGCCGGTCGACCGAACGGCGTTCCTGATCGTGATCGACGGGGCGCCCGCGAGACATCACGGTAAAGCTCTGACCTTCGGAGACATCGCGGAGAAGCTCGGAGAAATGCTTGTCGGCCTCGCTGGCGCTGATCGCTCTGTCCATGCTTTAATTTGGTGGATAACACTAAGTTTGGCAAGGTTGGTCGAGGGTAGTTGCACTCAATTTTCAGAAAACTACAGTAACGTATACCTGATTTGGCAACAGAGAAAGTTTCGTGCATTTTATCATATAGAACGAAATTCATCTAAATGTTTTCATCCACTTGATTTATCTCTACATTTAGGTTTCGATCTAGCGGCTGGCGCCATTGATGAGAGTTCTGCTATTATGGATGCCATGAACACGCGAGGTCCTTTCGTATCCTTCGCGCCTCCGATCCGCGAGCAGGACGAATTGCGTCAGGCAATTACTCGTGCGTGCCGGAGCCCGGAGCAAGAGTGCATGGCGCCGCTTCTCGAGGCGGCGGCGTTGCCGGAAGCGCTGGCGGCGGCCATTCGCAAGTCGGCGCATGTGCTGGTCTCCGTGCTCCGGGCCAAGGGGAAGGGCTCGGGCATGGCCGCGCTGGTCCAGGAATTCTCGCTCTCCAGCCAGGAAGGCGTCGCTCTGATGTGCCTGGCGGAGGCGCTGCTGCGCATCCCCGACACTTCGACCCGCAACGCCCTCATTCGCGAAAAGATCGCCGCGGGCGACTGGAATACATATCTGGGCGGCGATCGCTCCCTTTTCGTCAACGCGGCGACATGGGGCCTGTTCGTCACAGGCAAGCTGAGCTCGACCGTCGACAATCCGGGATTGAGCGCTGCGCTCACACGGCTGATCGGCCGGTTCGGCGAGCCCATCATCCGCCGGGGCGTCGAGCTGGCGATCCGCCTCATGGGCGAGCGGTTCGTGACCGGGGAAACGATCGAGGAGGCCCTGAAGCGCTCGCGCACCATGGAAGCGCGGGGCTTCACCTATTCCTTCGACATGCTGGGGGAGGGCGCCGTGACGGCGGCCGACGCCGAGCGCTACCATAACGATTATGAGAAAGCCGTCCACGCGATCGGAAAAGCATCGGCGGGACGGGGGATTTTCGAGGGCCCCGGCATTTCGATCAAGCTCTCCGCGCTTCATCCGCGCTACGAGCGCCGAAAGGCGCGGCGGGTCATGGACGAACTGCTGCCACGTCTGAAAGCGCTGTGCCTGCTTGCCAAGGCATATGACATCGGCCTGAACATCGACGCCGAAGAATCCCACCGCGCCGAGCTGTCGCTCGATCTGCTGGAGGAACTGGCGGCCGATCCGGAACTGGCAGGCTGGAACGGGCTCGGTTTCGTGGTCCAAGCCTATGGCAAGCGTTGCCCCTATGTCCTGGATTTCATCATCGATCTCGCCAAGCGCAGCCACCGCCGCATCATGGTCCGCCTGGTTAAGGGGGCCTATTGGGACGCCGAGATCAAGCAGGCGCAGCTCGATGGGCTGGAAGACTTCCCGGTCTATACCCGCAAGGTCCACACCGACGTGGCCTATATCGCCTGCGCCCGGAAGCTGCTTGCCGCGGCCGAGCATGTTTTCCCGCAGTTCGCGACGCACAATGCGCAGACGCTCGCGACCATCTACCATCTGGCCGGCCCGGACTTCGCATTGGGCATGTTCGAGTTCCAGTGCCTGCACGGCATGGGCGAACCGCTCTATGAGGAGGTGGTGGGCCGGGGAGGCCTCAACAGGCCCTGCCGCATCTATGCGCCGGTCGGCAATCATGAGACATTGCTGGCCTATCTCGTCCGGCGTCTGCTCGAAAACGGGGCGAACTCGTCCTTCATCAACCGGGTTGGCGATCCCGCGGTTCCGATCGAGGACCTGATCGCGGACCCGGCGGCGACCGTCCTCGCGTCGCGCGAGCCCGGCCTCCCCAACGAGCTGATCCGGATGCCGAACGACTTGTTCGACGACCGGCGCAATTCGGCGGGGCTGGATTTCGCGAGCGAGCAAGTGCTTGCCAGCCTGTCGCGGCAACTCTGCCAGAGCGCAAGGGTCGAATGGCGTGCGGCTCCGACACGTGGCGACGGCGAGCCGCAAGGGGTTACGCGCCCTGTCAGCAATCCCGCCTGGCGGACGGACATCGTCGGCTCCGTCCGGGAGGCGACCGAAACGGATGTCGCCGCGGCGCTTTCGCTGGCTTCTGCGGCCGCGGCCGGGTGGGCTCAAACCCCGGCGGCCGAACGCGCCGTGCGCCTCGACAAGGCCGCGACGCTGCTTGAGGAGCGTATGCCGCTGCTAATCGGGCTGCTCGTCCGCGAAGCCGGCAAGACGGTAGCGAACGCCGTCGGCGAAGTCCGGGAGGCGGTGGATTTCCTGCGCTACTATGCCGCGCAGGCGCGCGAGCTGTTCGCCGGCCCGCATGCGCCGCTCGGCGTCGTGGTCTGCATCAGCCCGTGGAATTTTCCGCTGGCGATCTTTACCGGACAGGTCGCCGCGGCGCTGGCGGCCGGCAACGCGGTGATCGCCAAGCCAGCCGAGGAAACGCCGTTGGTCGCCGCAGAAGCGATCCGGATCATCATCGAGGCAGGCGTGGGCAGAGGCGTGGTCCAGCTCCTGCCGGGCGACGGCCGGATCGGCGCTGCGCTTGTTGCCTCGCCGCAGGTGGCCGGCGTGATGTTCACCGGATCAACCGAGGTCGCGCGTCTCATTCAGGAAAAGCTGGCGCAGCGGCTCTCGCCGCAGGGGCGGCCTGTGACGCTGATCGCGGAGACAGGCGGGCAGAACGCGATGATCGTCGATTCCTCGGCGCTCACGCAGCAGGTGGTGGCCGACGTCATCGCCTCGGCCTTCGACAGCGCAGGGCAGCGCTGCTCTGCGCTGCGCATCCTTTGTATCCAGGAGGAGGTCGAGGAGACGACGCTGGAGATGCTGAGGGGCGCGGTCAAGGAGCTTGCCATCGGCCGGACCGACGAACTGTCGGCCGATATCGGTCCAGTGATTTCGCAGGAGGCGCAGTCCCGCATCGAGGCCCATATCGACGCAATGAAGGCGAAGGGCCATAAGATCGAGCAAGTCCCCCTTTCGTTCGCCGCACGCGCAGGCTCCTTCGTTGCGCCTACGATAATCGAGATCGAAGCGGTCGATGAGCTGGAGCGGGAGGTTTTCGGCCCCGTCCTGCATGTCGTCCGGTTTCAGCGCGATCGTCTCGGCGATCTCATCGATTCGATAAATGCGCTCGGCTATGGCCTGACATTCGGGCTCCACAGCCGCCTCGAAGACACGATCGCGCAGGCGAGCGACCGCATCCAGGCCGGCAATCTCTACATCAACCGCAACATGATCGGGGCGGCGGTCGGCGTGCAGCCCTTTGGCGGGCATGGCCTCTCCGGAACCGGGCCGAAGGCGGGAGGGCCACTCTATCTCCCCCGGCTGGCCCGTGGCGCGGGCGTGCCCCGCAGGGCTGATGCGCCGCTTTTGCATGAGCTCAAGGCGCTCGCGGTCTGGCTGGACGCCAAAGGGCAGGGGAACGCTGCCGCGGCAGCGCTGGCCATGGGCCGGGATTCGCTGCTCGGGCAATGCGTCGAGCTCCCAGGCCCGGTGGGTGAGCGCAACATCTATTCGCTGCGTTCAAGAGGCGCTTTTCTACTCCTGCCGTCGACCCCCGAGGGATTGTACCAGCAGATGGCGGCATGTCTGGCGACCGGCAATCGCGGCGTCGTCATGCTGCCTGACGGCATGGCAGCCGACATGCTGTCCGATCTTCCGCCCCCCTTGAAGAGCCGCTTCGAGGTTGCGGGGAGCTGGCCGAAGGGTGGCAAGCTGGCTGGCGTGCTCGCGGAAGCGGAGTCGGATCGGCTGCAGTCCTGGCTTCGCGATATATCCGGCTTAGCCGGACCGGTGCTGCCCGTACAGGCGGCGTCACCCGGCGAAGCAGCATCCTGCGAACCCGCCTACTGCCTAGACTGGATGCTCGAAGAGATCGTGGTGTCCACCAACACGGCGGCCGCCGGCGGCAACGCGACCTTGATGACGATTGCCTGAAAGGTGCGGAGCTTTTCACCGCCGCTTTCGCGCGGGCGGCGGCGATCCAGCGCAGCGTGCGGGAAAGCAAATCGAAGGCGACGAAAATCGGCACGCGCGGCTCCCCGCCGGTCCACCGACGCGCTCCGGTGCAGCGTGTGCCGTAGAGACAAGAATAGAATCTTCGTCGATATGTTGTCTTGAACCTGAGCCGTTCTATCCGCCACGCGTCACCGGGATGAGCGCGCCGGTGATCGCGCGTGCAGCCGGGGAGGCGAGGAACAGGATCGTGTCGGCGATCGCCTGCGGACTGACCCATTTACCGGTGTCGGCGTCAGGCATGTCGGCGCGGTTCGTGGGGGTGTCGATGATGCTGGGCAGGATTGCGTTGACGGTGATGTCTTGTCCCGCCAGCTCGGCGGCCAGGCTCTCGGTCAGGCGGTGAACGCCGGCCTTCGATGCGGCATAGGCGCCCATGCCCATCTCCGCACGGATGGCGGCTCCCGCGCCCATGTTGATGATGCGGGCTCCGGCTGCCGAGGTGATAACGGGCAGCGCCGCCTTGATCATCGTCGCCGCGGTGACGACGTTCATCCGGTACATGCGATCCCAGCTCGCGAGGCTGCCGCCGCCGAGCGTTTCCCAGGTGAAGCCGCCGGCGACGTTCACGAGAACGTCGATTCCGCCATGGGCTTCCTTAACCCGCGTCACGACCCGCTCGGCCGCGCCCGCATCGGTCAGGTCGACCCCGCCGAGATCGAGCGCGCCGGGAATCGAATCGGCGGCTTCGGGCATGAAATCGACCCGCGCGACATGGTCGCCCTGCGCCGTGAAGGCGGCGGCGACGACACGCCCGAGGGCGCCGAATCCTCCGGTGACGATGACGGAACGTTTGGACATGGTCAGGCTTCCCTTCGCGATTTTTTCAGCGCGACCATGCCGCCGACGCGGCCGTTTGTCAGCGGTCTTTGATAGCCGTGCCGACATTTATGTTGGAAGACCTCGGCCGTTTCAGACGAGGATGTCGCTCATCACGATGCCCCCGCCGACCTGGATCTCCATGTCGGTCAGCCCGTTGCCGTCGATGTCTATGGTCACGAACCTCGACGAGCCGATACTCGCGATGTCGACGCTCGCGGCATTTATCGCGGTCAAGTCGAGCCGGTCCACGCCGCTCTGGAAATCGACCACCTGATCGCGCGCAGCATGGCCGACCCCCGAGTCCCCTGGCGCGAACAGGAATATGTCCGCGTCGTCCCCTCCGATCAGAACGTCCTTGCCGGCGCCGCCGGCGATTACATCCTCACCGGTTCCGCCGTTCAGCCGGTCTTGTCCGGTCTCGCCGAGGAGGCGGTCATCGTCGGCGCCTCCCGAAAGGAGGTCGTCACCCGCGCCGGCGTAGATGAAGTCCTCTCCGGTGCTGCCGGATAGCGTGTCCCGGCCGTCGCCGCCGTCCAGCTCATCGGCGCCGGAGCCACCACTGACGCTGTCATTGCCGCCGTTTCCGACGAGCAGATCTGCGCCTGAGCCGCCGGAAAGCCGATCGCCGCCGAAGCCGCCGAAGACATAATCATCCCCGCCGTTTCCGGTCAGGCTGTCATTCCCCAGGCCGCCCATCATCAGGTCAGCCTGGCTTCGGCCGGCGGCCTGGTCATCGTTCGCGGTCGTGGGCGAGCCGACAAAGGTGATGCGCAAGAAATCCTGCTGGGTGAGCGGGCCGGCTATCGTCGTGGAATAGTCGGCGACTCCATCGCCCGTCAGGTCGATCGATGCGATGTTGCCGACGGAGCGCACTTCGCCCACCCGGCCGCTGAATTCGCCGACGAGATAGAGCGGGTTGACCGACGCGATCCGGTCGATTCCAGGCTGATAATCGCTGATGCCATAGTCGCTGTAATATTCTCCCCCTCCGGTATCGAGGATCGATTCGAACGCGAAGAATATGTCGTGCCCCGCGCCGCCGCGGTTCCCGAAGTTGGCAAGCATGACGTCATTGCCGTCGCCGCCGTCCGCCTGTTCACCATGCAGCTCGTCCGATCCGGCGCCGCCCTCGCTGAGTTCGTTGCCCATGATGAGATCGTCGCCGGCGCCTCCGTCGGACCTGAAGCCGGTGTGGATGATATCCGAGCCATCGCCGCCCTCGTTGAAAGCCGCGTCCAGGACGTCGTCTCCGGCGCCACCTTCAGCCCTGCCTCCGGAGATCGTGTCGTTTCCGTCGCCGCCATATCCGACCGCATTGTCGCCGGCCGCTATGTGATCGTCGCCGGCTCCGCCATGGGCGCTCCCTTCGGCGAAGTCGATGGTCAGGCTGTCGTTTCCGTCGTCGCCGTGAAGGGACGCGGGGCCGTTTCCCTGGAGTTCGAGGCGGTCCGTTCCCGCGCCCCCGCGGATCGTGACCGGGCCGTCGGTGTCAGTGACCAGGACCTCGTCATCGCCGGCGAGCGCGTTGATCTCGACCTCGCCCGAAACGGCCTCCTCGAAGAGATCGTCACCATTGGTCAGATTGATGATCATGGCGCGCCTCCGCCGTCAGCCGTCAGGGAACCCTGCAGCGCAGGAAGCGCCCATGGCGGATTAGGTTCCTCCTTCCGGCCGCGAAATTGCCATGGCTTCGACCGGAGTGGGACGACGCGCGGGCGAGCGATCAACACCTCATCCCCCGCAGGCCGTCTCCAAGTGGTTTGCCGATGCTATTCGGCCTTGACCGTCTGAACCACCTCGAACCCCTCGAAGCGCGGATGCCCGATATAGAGCGGCTTGTTGTCGCCGGCATTGCGATGGGCCTGCCGAAAGGCTTCGGATTTCGTCCACGCCTCGAAATCGGCGTGCGACCGCCAGACGGTGTGCGAGGAGAACAAAGTGTGGTCTTCCTGCGCAGGCCCGCGCAGCAGACGAAACTCGACGAAGCCTGGCACTTCCGTCAGATAGGTGTCGCGCGACGTCCAGACATTCTCGAACGCCTGCTCGTTGCCGGGCGCGACCTGGAAGCGATTCATGGCAATGTACATCGGACTTCCTCCTGAAAGCTTTCCCGCCATATTGGTAAAGCGGCCGACCGACACAACCGGTGAATTCTCGAGATCGGCTAAGGCCTGGCCGCGTCCGCCAGCCAATAAAATCCCGCGCCGATCGCGGCGGCGGCGGGAAGCGTGAGCACCCAGGCGATCACGATGCTGCCCGCGACGTTCCACCGAACGGCCGAAAGCCGCCGCGAAGCGCCGACTCCGACGATCGCCCCGGTGATGGTATGGGTCGTCGAGACGGGAATGCCGAGAAAGGTAGCGCCGAACAGCGTGATGGCGCCTCCGGTCTCGGCGCAAAAGCCCTGCGCCGGCGTCAGCCGGGTGATCTTCGATCCCATAGTGTGGACGATCCTCCAGCCGCCCGTCAGCGTTCCCACCGCGAGGGTCACATAGCAGGAGATCACCACCCAGAAAGGGACATGGAAGGTGCCACCGAGCATGCCCTGCGAATAGAGCAGCACGGCGATGATCCCCATCGTCTTCTGCGCGTCGTTGCCGCCATGACCCAGCGAATAGAGCGCGGACGAGACGAGCTGCAGCCGGCGGTAGCGCCGGTCGGCCAATGTCGGCGAGGTGCGAATGAAGATCCAGCTCGTGATCAGGACGAGGAGGAGCGCCAGGAGCAGCCCGATCGTCGGCGATAGGATGATCGCGAAACTCGTCTTCAGAACCCCGTGCAGCACAACGGCGCCCAGCCCGGCCTTGGCGGTGCCCGCACCGAGCAGTCCGCCGATCAGCGCATGGCTGGACGAGGAGGGGATGCCGAGCATCCAGGTGATGACGTTCCAGCTGATGGCGCCCATCAGCGCGCCGAAGATCACCTGAGCATCGATCACGTCCGGATCGACGATGCCCTTGCCCACCGTCTCGGCGACGTGGACGCCGAAGACGAAGAAGGCGAAGAAATTGAAGAAGGCGGCCATGGCGACCGCCTGATGAGGCTTCAGCACCCGCGTCGACACCACGGTCGCGATCGAATTGGCGGCGTCGTGCAGACCGTTCAGGAAATCGAACGCCAGCGCGATCGCAATCAGGCCGACAAGCAGCGGAAGAGCAAGGGTGGGCTCCATCGTCAACCGTGATCGAGCACGAGGCCCTGAATCTCGTTGGCGACATCCTCGAACCGGTCGGTGATCTTCTCGAGATGACTGTAGATCTCGCGCCCGATGATGAAGGCCATCGGCGTCTTATCGCCCTTCGCCTTGAACAGCGCCTTGAGGCCCTGATCGTGGATTTCGTCGGCATGGCCCTCGAGCTTGACGATCCGCTCGGTCAGGCTGTGCAGCCGTGCCGAGAAGCGGCCGAGGTCGCGCAGCAGGGGCATCGCATCGGCGGTGATGCGCGCGGCCTCGACGATGATCCCCGCCATGTCGCGCATCTCCGGCTCGAACTCCGTGAGCTCATAGAGGGTGATCGCCTTGGCAGTCTGGTTCATCTGGTCGATCGCATCGTCCATGGAGCCGATCAGGCTGGTGATCGAGGTCCGGTCGAACGGTGTGAGCAGGGTTTTGCGGACATCGACCAGAACCTCGCGGATGATGCCGTCGGCTTCATCCTCGCGATCGAAGATTTCCTGGCAGTGGAGCGGCATGTCGGCCCCGCCCTGGAGCAGACGACCGAGCGCGTCGGCGGCGGCGACGGTGAGCGCGGCGTGCGCCTCGAATTGTTCGAAGAAACTGCCTTGTTTCGGCAGCAGGGCCTGGAACCAGCGCACTATGGTGAACCTTTCTGCAGTGTGGCGACGGGTGGCCGTTACGATTCGCTCGGCCAGGCCGGGATTCCATACCGGTGGCTGGAAGGTCGAGAGGATGTCCTTGAGCTCGGGCTCGTCGACCGCGGCGGCGGCGTCGGCTGGCATGAACCAGCGGACATCCCGCTCGTCTTGCTCGGGCCATTCGTCGAGCTGGGCGGTTACCGAGAAGGGGAAGATGTCGACGATCGCCGGCCGCGACGTACCGTCCTTGCGGTATTTGCGATATTCGTAGGTGCCGATCGCGAATGGGCAGGCGATCCCGATCAGCCCGGCTTCCTCATAGGCCTCATGACTCGCCGCCTCGTGGCTCTTCAGACCCTTGATGCGATTGCCTTTCGGGAGGACCCAACGCTTCGTATCACGCGAAGTGATCAGCATCAGCTCGGTGAGCCCGGCTTCGTTCGTGCGATATGGCAAGACGGCAATCTGGCGAATGGTTCGAATCCCCGGTTCGATCGGCTCCACCTAGTTATGTGACAGTTTCGTTGCAATCGCGCGGTCACGGAAACGGTGGATAAGTAGGGCCGGTCCCTTCTCCTGTCGTTTGTCGACTCCTGCGATCCGTTCGTCGACCTGGATGTCCCTTGGTGGAGGCATCGGGGCGGTCGGTCGAAGCTCGAATGCGGGTCAACGGCGCTTGGCCTAATTGGTTGCTCAACGGCGGCACGAACCGAATGACCGGGCCGCCGCGAAGCAGATTTTGCCGGGCGAAGGTCGCCACCCCAGCCCGAACGCCAAAGGAGTTTTGACATGACGCGTTCCACGCTTTTCATCGCCGCCCTCGCCGCGACCGCCGCGACCGTTTCCTTCCCCGCCTTCGCCGCTGAAGGCGCCCAGATCACCGAGGTCCGTTACGCCGACCTCGATCTCGCGAGTCCGGATGGAGCCCGGGCGCTCAAGATCCGTGTCGAGCGCGCCGCGAAGCGCGTCTGCAACCTGGAAGGGGACAAGTCGCTCGACGGTGCGATGAAGGCCCGCAACTGCACCAAGGTGGCGATCGCCCGCGCGATGCCGCAAGTCGAACTGGCGCTGGCCAGTGCCGGTACGCAGGTCGCCGAGAACCGCCTTCTTTCGGTCGCGGCGCACTGACGCCGGGTCCACGCGCCTCCCGGGGTCCCTCCAAGCCTATCCGCCTTGGGAGGCGCTTTCAGAGACACGCGGCCGGACTGGCAATTCCACCGCGTCGGCGCACCCCCGGGCTCCCTTACCCGGGGGTGCTTTCCGTTTGCGAGGCCAAGCCTACCCTTTTGGTTTCCCCTGTTCGCACGTGCAACGGAACTCAACCCCACCCCACGCGTCCTTTCCTCGGTTCACCCCGGCCATTGCCCGGCCGGTCTGCCGGCACCTTGATCTTGTTTGTTTATTGCGGCGAGGAAATGAAATGCTGTCCCGGCCCAACCAACCGGTTCTCTCCCCGCCGCCGCCGATCCGACCGTCGAACCATAGTCTGTTCATCGACTTCGACGGAACGCTTGTGCCGCTAGTCGACCGACCCGATCTCGTCCGGGCGGATGCCGAACTGACCGAGCTGCTCGCCGTGCTACGCCAGCGCTTCGGCGGCAGGCTCGCCCTGGTCAGCGGTCGCTCGGTCGAGCAGCTCGACATGATGATCGGGCCGATCACCCGCGAGATCGCGCTTGCCGGCAGCCATGGCGCCGAAGTGCGCCGGGGTGAACGGCTGATCCAGCCGCCGCGTCCGCCGGGGCTCGACGCCGCGATCGCCGAGGTGCGGTCCTGGGGCGCGGGCCACCCCGAGATGATCATCGAGGAGAAGAGCCATGGAGTGGCGATGCATTACCGTGTCGCGCCTATCCTGGAGGAGCCGGTCAAGCGCCGCGCCTTCATCATCGCCGAGCGCCACGGGCTGGAGGTCCAGCCCGGCAAGATGATGGTCGAACTGCGCGGGCGCGGCTGGCACAAGGGGGAAGCGGTGGTGGCGTTGATGGGCGAGCCGCCGATGGCGGACAGCCTTCCCGTCGTGATTGGCGACGACCTCACCGACGAGCCGGCCTTCACCGTCGCGGGCGAGATGGGCGGTTTCGGAGTGATCGTCGGCGGCGGGCGGGCGACCGGCGCGCTCCACTGCCTGAGCGATGTCGGCGCGGTCCGGCACTGGTTGTGGGACATGACCGGATGACGGCGACCCTCGACCTCTGGCCGATCGGCAATTGCCAGGTCTCGGCGCTGGTCGATCGCGCCGGCCGCTTCGTCTGGGCCTGCGTGCCGAGGGTCGACGGTGATCCCGCCTTCTGCTCGCTGCTCGACGACAACCCGCCCTCGGCCGAAGGCGCGCGCGGCTTCTGGGAAATCGATCTGGAGGACTGCGTCGATACCCAGCAGGAATATCTTCGCAACACGCCGATCCTCGTCACGCGCCATTGCGACGCCGCGGGCAATGCGATCGAGGTGACCGATTTCTGCCCGCGTCATTTCCGCCTGGGACGGATGTACCGCCCCACCGCCTTCATCCGGATCGTCCGTCCCGTCGCCGGATCGCCCCGCATCCGGGTCAGGCTTCGCCCGGCGCACGACTGGGGGGCGTCCGATCCGGTCAAGACGCACGGCTCCAACCACGTCCGCTATCTGCTGAACGACACGACCTTGCGGCTGACGACGACCGCTCCGATCGGCTGGATCGAGGCCGAACGCTTGTTCCGGGTCGAACGTCCGCTCTACTTCTTCCTCGGACCCGACGAGAGCTTCGTCGGCGATGTCGGCGACACGCTCGACACGATGCTCGAACATACCGCGCAGGAATGGCGGCGCTGGGTGCGCGCGCTCGCCACGCCGGTCGAATGGCAGGAGGCGGTGATCCGATCCGCGATCAGCCTCAAGCTGTGCCAGCATGAGGAAACCGGCGCGATCGTCGCGGCGCTGACCACCTCGATTCCCGAACATGCCGGGTCAGAACGCAACTGGGATTATCGCTATTGCTGGATCCGGGACGCTTACTACACCGTCCAGGCGCTCAACCGGCTGGGCGCGCTCGACGTGCTCGAATCCTATCTCGAATATCTCCGCAATATCGTCGACAACGCCAAGGGTGGCCACATCCAGCCGCTCTATGGCGTGGGCGGTGAAGCGACGCTGATCGAGCGGATCGCGCCCGGGCTGAATGGCTATCGCGCCATGGGCCCGGTACGGATCGGCAACCAGGCCTATGAGCAGGTTCAGCACGACGCCTATGGCCAGATCATCCTGTCCAACGCGCAGGCCTTCTTCGACCGGCGGCTGTACCGGATGGCGGGCGTGGAGGATTTCCGCTCGCTCGAAAAGGTCGGGGAGCGCGCCTGGGAGGTCCATGACAAACCCGATGCGGGGCTATGGGAACTGCGCACCAAGAGCCATGTCCACACCTATTCGGCGGCGATGTGCTGGGCGGCATGCGACCGGCTCGCCAATGCGGCGGCGGCGCTCGACCTGCCCGATCGCCAGGCCTATTGGCGCCAGCGCGCGTCGGTGATCCGGCAGCGGATCGAGGAAGCGGCCTGGCGCGAGTCGACCCAGCGCATCTCGGCGACGTTCGGCGGCGATGATCTGGACGCCAGCCTGATCCAGCTGCTCGACCTGCGCTTCGTCAAGCCTGGCGACGAGCGCTTCCAGGGAACGCTGCGCGCGGTAGAGGAGGGTTTGCGGCGCGGTCCCTTCATGCTGCGCTATGCGACCGAAGATGACTTCGGCCTGCCGCATACCGCTTTCAATGTCTGCACCTTCTGGCTGATCGAAGCCCTGTGGCTGACGGGCCGGACCGAAGACGCCCGGGAGTTGTTCGAGGAAATGCTGTCGCGACGAACCCGCGCCGGGCTGCTGTCGGAGGATATCGATCCGGCGACCGGCGAGCTTTGGGGCAATTATCCGCAGACCTATTCGCTGGTTGGGGTGATCAACTGCGCGACCCTGCTCAGCAAGCCGTGGAGTTCGGTGCGATGAGCCGGCTGATCATCGTCTCCAACCGGGTCCAGCCCCCGATCGGCGAAGGCGCTGGCGGCAACCAGGGGGGACTCGCCGTCGCCCTGTCGGCGGCGTTGCGTGAATCGAGCGGAATCTGGTTCGGCTGGTCGGGCGAGACCACCGAGCAGTTCACCGGCCACATCAGCCTGCAGCGCAGTTTCGGAGTCACCACCGCGACGATCGACCTGGAGGAGCAGGACGTCGACGAATATTATAACGGCTATGCCAACCGGACCTTGTGGCCACTGTTCCACTACAGGATGGACCTCGCCGAGTTCGAGAGCGGCTTCGCCGAGGGTTATGAACGGGTCAATCAGCGCTTCGCCGAGACGCTGGAGCCGCTCATCGAGCCCGACGACCTCGTCTGGGTCCATGACTATCATCTTTTCCCGCTGGGCCAGTATTTGCGCGATCGCGGCATCCGCAACCGGATCGGCTTCTTCCTCCACATCCCCTGGCCCCCTTATCGGCTGCTGCTGTCGCTGCCCAATCATCGCCAGCTGGTCGAGACGCTGCTCGCCTATGACGTGGTCGGCTTCCAGACCGTGGATTCGCTGGGCAGCTTCCACGACTATGTCCTCCAGGAGATGGGCGGGACGATCGACGAGGGAGGCCGGGTGACGGTCGGCGGGCGCTCGATGGTGGCGATCGCCTGCCCAATCGGCATCGACACCGAGAATTTCGTCGAGGCATCGCAGTCTGCGCCCGCGCGCTACGCCTATTACCGAATGCGCCAGAGCAGCAGCGGGCGCGATATGATCATCGGCGTCGACAGGCTCGATTATTCGAAGGGCCTGGAGGAGCGGTTTCTTGGCTATGAACGGCTCCTCCAGGCCGAGGACAAGATGCATGGCGAGGTCTTCCTGCTCCAGATCGCGCCGCCCTCGCGCGGGGATGTCCAGAGCTATCGCGAGATCCGCGCCTCGCTTGACGCGCTCTCGGGGCGGATCAACGGCGAATATGCCGATGTCGAGTGGGTGCCGATCCGTTACGTCAATCGCGGCTATCCGCGCGACCGTCTTGCCGGCATCTACCGTGCGGCGAAGGTCGGGCTGGTCACGCCTTTGCGCGACGGAATGAACCTCGTCGCCAAGGAATATATCGCGGCGCAGGATCCCGAGAATCCCGGCGTGCTGATCCTCTCGCGTTTCGCGGGCGCGGCCGAGCAGCTGCCCGAGGCACTGCTGATCAATCCCTATAGCGCCGAGGAGATCGCCGAGGCGATCAAGCTGGCGCTCGAAATGCCGCTAGACGAACGCAAGGCACGCTGGCGCGCCTGCATGGACAATATCGAGGCCGAGGACGTGATGTGGTGGCGGAAGCGCTTCACCGATGTGCTGGAGGGGGTGATCCAGGCGGCCGATTGAGTACCGCCCCCTCCGGCACTGCACCGCCGGCCGCCGCGCTTGAGTGATAGGATGAGGACTGATAGGCACGGCCGATCACAGCGGGCCGGCACGTCTATAGGAGAGCGCAATGATCGTGATGCTGGGGTTCTACCGAAAGCTGCCTCATCTCAGCACCGAGGAATTCAGGGCGCACTGGAACGACCATGGGGAGGTCGTCCGATCGATCCCGGGCTATGAAAAGTACATCAAGAAATATGTTCAGCATCAACTGTCGCTGGACCCCAAGTCAGGCACGGACCTGCTGTATGACGGCTTTTCCGAGGGCTGGTTCGAGAGCGTGGCCATGCGCGACGAATTCTTCGCTCGCAGTGACTTCTCGGAGATCCTCCGGCATGAGGCGCTGTTCCTGGATATGGACACCAGCAAACGCTGGCTGGTGTTCGACGAACCGCGGGTCCAGATATAACAGGCCGGGAACAGGCGGCCGTTCAACTCACCGCCGCCCTTCTTCGGTAGCTGAGCGCCTCGGCGACGTGCACGCGCGTGACCACGTCCGATCCCGCCAGGTCGGCGATGGTGCGGCTGACCCTCAGCACCCGATGATAGCCCCGCGCCGACAGGCGCATCGCCTCGGTGGCCTGCGCCAATAGCTTACGGCCCGGTTCGTCGGGTGTCGCCACCGCGTCGAGCAGATCGCCATCGGCCTCGGTGTTCGTGCGGACGCCATGCTCAGCATAGCGCGCGGTCTGGATCGCGCGCGCGGCTGCCACCCGCGCGGCAACCTCGGCCGATCCTTCGGCGGGCGGCGGCAGGATGAGGTCGGCGGCGCTGACCGCGGCGACATCGACATGGAGGTCGATCCGGTCGAGCAGCGGGCCCGAGACCTTCGCCTGATAGTCGGCGGCGCAGCGCGGCGCACGTGAGCATCCGAGGGAGGCATCGCCCAGGTGCCCGCACTTGCATGGCCGTGTGGCCTTTTTGCCATTCGTGCGAGTGACCCTGAAAGCGTTGAAGCCCGAGGTTGCGGCGGACGAAGGCGATACGCTGGCGGCCCATCTGCGGCGCAGGCGGCGGGAATTGGGCCTCTTTCGGAAGCAGACAGCAAAGCTCATGGGAGTGAAGGAATGGACGCTCCTTAAGTGGGAAACCGGTGCCGCCATGCCGCTCGTGTCCTTCTATCCGAGGATCATAACGTACCTCGGCTATGAGCCGTGGCCGGAGCCTCGAACGCTTGCTGAGATGCTTTTGGCTAAGCGGCGGCGAGAAGGCCGCTCCGGGAAAGAGGCGGCTGAGATGATGGGTGTAGATCAGGGAACGTACACCCGCATGGAAGCAGGCCATATCCCTGGCCATCATCATATCCGCGACATCATCGCGCGGTCCAGCCTGCTGGAGCGAAGTTGAGATATAGAATGCCGATTAAGGCCAGGGCGTAGAATGCCGCCGCAATGCGCTTGGCGGTGACGCTCATTCGATAGTCAGGACGTTTGGAGAATTCCCGGCTATGTAAGGCGGTCCACAACAATCCCGTCAGGAAAAAGAGCAGCAGTTCTCCGAACGATTCCCCCCAGGCGAACCCGAAGACCACCCCGAAGCAAACAATCGCGAACGATACGTGGTCGAAAACATGCCACCACATCATCTTGCCCCCTTCTTCGGTCGACGTTCCTTCGCCTGCTCATACCCTTCCTTGGCCGCACTGCTGGCCACCATCATCCCCGCGCCGGTGGCTGCCATCGCTCCCGCTCGCAGTGGCACCGCGACGCCAAGGGCTATTTTCCCCAAATCGTACGCCACCCCCTTCTCATCGACAACGTCACCATCGAAAGCCCGCTTGTAATCGGGATGTCGAACCGGCTTGTCATTCGCGTCTAGGATGAAACGATGCTGCGGATCCAAGGCCCAAGCCTTGTAGCCCCGCGGCACGGGATAAGTCCGCGTCGCCGGAGGGAGGAGCGGCGCATCGTTGTCTTTCGAACGAAAGAACCGATCTTGGTAATCTCGCAGGATTTGGCCATCCCGCTGACCCTGGGCACGCATTGTCTCATATCCATTCCAATTCGGATTGGGTGCCTCAGCAAGTTGAATAGGTCTATCCTCGCCCAGACTCCTCACTGCATCGAGATATTCGTCCCGATAGATGACGTTCCCGTCCTCATCGACCCTGAAAGGCCGGGGCATTTTGCCATCCGCACCCGGCAGCGAGACCATGCCTGCATATCGATCATAGATCATTCGAACCTCCACATTCCAAAAAGGAACATATCATGAACAAATATAATCCTACATTGCAAGATCTACCTAAATTGCGCGGCGATCTTTTGCCTTTCAGCCTTCCACGGCATAGCAATCGTTGGCTGACCTGCATCACTCGGTGACGAATTACAGTACCATGTGCAACCGCCCCTCAACTCACCGCCGCCCTCCGCCGATAACTCAGTGCTTCGGCGACATGGACCCGCCCGACGCCGTCCGACCCGCTCAGATCGGCGATCGTCCGGCTGACCCTGAGCACCCGATGATAGCCGCGCGCCGACAGGCGCATCGCCTCGGCCGCTTGCGCGAGCAGCTTGCGGCCCGGCTCGTCGGGTGTCGCCACCGCGTCGAGCAGTTCGCCGTCGGCCTCGGCGTTGGTGCGCACGCCGTGGCTCGCATAGCGCGCCGTCTGGATCGCGCGCGCGGCTGCCACGCGCGCGGCGACCTCGGCCGAGCCTTCGTCGGGCGGCGGCAGGACGAGGTCGGCGGCGCTGACCGCCGCCACGTCGACATGGAGGTCGATCCGGTCGAGCAGCGGGCCCGAGACCTTCGCCTGATAGTCGGCGGCGCAGCGCGGCGCACGTGAGCATCCGAGGGAGGCATCGCCCAGGTGCCCGCACTTGCATGGGTTCATCGCCGCGATGAGCTGAACGCGCGCGGGAAAGGTGACATGGGCGTTCGCGCGGGCGACCGAGACCTTGCCGGTTTCGAGCGGCTGGCGGAGCGAATCGAGCACCCCGCGCTGGAATTCGGGAAGCTCGTCGAGAAACAGCACCCCGAGGTGGGCGAGGCTGATCTCGCCGGGGCGGACGCGCGTGCCGCCCCCGACCAGCGCCGCCATCGAGGCCGAATGATGGGGCGCGCGAAAGGGGCGGGCCCGGATCAGCCGGCCCTCCTGCAACTCGCCTGCCACCGAGGCGACCATCGACACTTC
>CAMLSA010000042.1 GCA_946482655.1 uncultured Sphingomonas sp.
AAGCGGAAGAACGTGGCGCCTTACTGTTGGCCGATGGCTACAAGTGCGGCCATGCGCAACCTCCTGACCCGACGAGCTGGATGGCCTCAGGTGAGCGAACTGCAGATATCTTCGCTGGCAACCCGCTGCCCTTTCGCCAGGCGCTACTCGCCGCGACTTCGCTTGACGAGATTGCAACCTTATCGATCGGTGCCGTCACGGGCCACAATCGCACCTTCTTGCTGTCCGAACCAGAGCGCATTGACGAGGAGATCGCTCTTGGCGCCGTTCGTCCAATCGTATCGCGCGCGCGCCATGTGCCGGGCGTGATTGTGTCACAGGCCGGGCTTCGAGAGATGGCTAGCAACGGCGAAAAGACTTGGCTTCTCGTCCCAACAAATATTGATGAGCGCCACACCGGTGTTCGCGCGCGCCTCGCGCGTATCGATCGTACGCAGAGGAAAAAAACGGTCTGGCTGAACAAACGCGACCCATGGTGGGAGATCGACGTGCCGGATCGGTGCGACGCAATCTTCACCTATATGAACCACGGGGCGCCACGCCTAGTGCTCGCGGACGGCGAGATCGCGTGCACCAACACCCTGCATAATGTGCGCTTCAAGGACGGCATAAGGCGGCCGGCACAAATTGCGGCCGCGCTTACTATGGTCTCGACGTTCGGACAGCTCTCCGCTGAGCTCAGAGGTCGGGTCTACGGTGGAGGCGTTCTGAAGTTTGAACTTCAAGAAGCTCGACGTCTACCCGTGCTTCGAGCAAACCGCAGATGCACAGTGGCCAATCTGCGCAAGGTCGACGCGGTGTGGCGCAGCCAAGGTGAGCACGCCGCCCGAACGCTAGCGGATCGACTGATGCTGCACCCAATCTTTGGCGAGCAATGGGAGCAGGCCGCTCGGGAGATGGGGGCGGAGCTATTGCGATTGCGCGCGGAGCGCCTGAAAGTCGCCAAGCCACCCTCCACCATCTAGGCCGGCCAACGGTCCGCCCACATCAGGCCCAGCGCGGTCGAGCGGCTGACCGTGATACACTCCAGCTTCTTTCGAAAATAGCGCTCCCAGCAAAGCCGCTGGAACAGCTGGATGGAGTTGCACCAGCTTTCATCGTCGCGAACGCTGTCGTTCCACAACTGCTCGAAGAAATTCGCGGCGACAATCTCACAGAGCAACGCGATCTCAAGCGGCGGATGGCACCAACGCGGCTCCTTGATCGGCAAGTCCAAGTGGCGCTTGCCGGCAATATGACCGCCGACCTGGAGATGGAAAAGCGGGCCAGGTTGTGTCGCCGCCTCTTCCTCGTCAACGTTTGCCCTATCGATGTGCCAGCGCGTGATTAGCTCGTCCTTGGCATTGGCAATGACGATCGCGGCATCGAGATTTCTTACGGGACAGAGATTCTCGTCATCTTGCGCGAATACGACTCTGGCGCCGTCGATCGATATCCGGATGGCCGCGCCGTTTTTGTCGACTGAGTTGTTAAAGAAGACGGGGCGGTTGCGATCGATCTCCATACCCCATGCTGGCGCAGCGCCGAGCTTGCGCAACCGCCCGGCTTGCTCCTCCAGAACCTGCCGCCCGTCCCAGGTCAGGATATTGGCCGTGGCGAGCTTCGACGCGACGATGCTCAGCGCCTTCCCAGCCTCCTCGGCGCCGACAACCGCCATCGCTAAGCGTCGCGCTGCCGCGTCTTTACCGACTCCGCCAACTCGGCATCGGCATCGTCCACGAAAAGCGGCTCGGCGTGCTCGCGATATCGATCGGTCTGGATGCAGTTCCAGCAAATTCTCGGACGAATTGTGAAGCGCAAGGGAGTCGGCGCATAGGCGGCGACAGAGTGGCATATCTCAGTTGCTTCTCGGCATGAGACACAGGCCAGAGCAGCTGCCTCATCAGGCTTGCCGGTCCACGGCGACAAGGCTGGATTGAGCGGGAGGTCGAGCGCAGCGCTGATCTTTTCCGCCCGATCTGCGTTGCGCAACGATATTGGACGAACGCCCAGAAGTCCCTCCGCCCAGTCCAGCAGCGTGTCGAGCCACCAACGTCGCCACCCCTCTCCGAACAGGCCAGCGTAGCGAACCGGCTGCATCTGCGAATGGGCTGAAAGCCGCTCGAACGACAGCCTATCGATTCCCAGTCGCGCTGCGGCATCGGCGTCATCGACGAGAAGACCGGGCTGATCGATGAGCGTCTTGAGGATAAACTTTGCAAGCGTGTGTGGCGCAGTCGCCTTGCTGAAAGCAGCAGCGATATCCTGCTGGTGGATCAGATCAACGTCATCGTTACGTTTGAGCAGCTCTTCCGCCCGGTACTTGCCGCCTGCATCGCGAAGAGTGCCGTAGCCCGTGGCGAGCGCGATCATCTCGCGTCGGATCACCGGCCTTCTCTTCTCAATCTCCTCCTTGCGATAGACGCGATCGAAGAGGTCATGCGCGGTCTTATCGGGCAAATAGAGATTCTGGATCTTCGCTTCGTTGGAGACCAGCACGATAGGAAGATCCACCGATGGATCGGTGCTTGCCCTGTCTCTGAGCTGCTGCGCCAGAACGCCGGCCTTGTAGGTCTCGCTTGGCTCAATGTCGCTGGCGTTCTCGTCAAGTCGATAGTCGAGGGCGAGTATGGCGGGCCGCGCCGCCATGATCGTGTTCGCCAAGGCTAGCACCGGGCCTACCGCAACGAACTCAATCACGAGCTCGTCACGCGTCGACAAGAGTCTCGCATATTGCGGATCCTGATCATCGACGAAGATGCCCATCAAGGTCATACTCCGGGCTCCTGGAAAGCGAGTACAGAGAATTCCATCCGGCAGGTGAAGGTGCTTGAGGGCTCCGCCACGCGCGCCGCGCCGCCATAGCTTTCGGCGATGTCTGAGACGATCTTTAGCCCGAGGCCGGTTCCAGGGCCGACAACACCGTCCTCGTCGGTATTCATCGTTGTCGTGAAGAAGGGCCGGAACACGCGGACCCAATACTCTTCAGGTATACCCACGCCGTTGTCCTCGAAGGCGAGAACGACCTGATCACCGACGGCACGCGCGGAGATCCGAATTGTGGGCGAGGTCACTTTCGCTTTGCGCAGTGATTTGATCGAGTTGGTCAGGAAGTTCAGCAGGACAGAATCAAATTCGCTGGAGTGCATCGGCGAAGTTCGTAGCGACAGAGGCTGCACATCGACCTCAAACGCGATCGTCTGTCTGGTCATGTAGGAGCCGAACTGGCGCACGAACCTGTCGATGGCCCCCCTCACCGATAGATCGCGTAGCTCGCGGCTTTCCGTGCTCGACATCAGTCCGGCAATATAGCCACCGAGATCGAACAGCCGCTCGGAAGCTGCTCGGAGCTGCTCGAGCTGCTCCACGACGAGCATCCTGTCGTCGCTCGCTGGAAGCTCCTCGACCAGCTCTTCGAGCAAAGCGATGTTGGAGGACACGCCGCCCTGCGCGCCTTTCACCTCATGGCCGAACATGCTGATCGACAGCCCCAATGAAGCGAGGATACGCAGCATCTCCTCATATTGGAGCGCTTCTTCCCGTTCGGCCTCGACCTTATCCTCATAGGCTTTCGCCGCGCTGGCTAGGTCCTGCAGCATTCCGGCCACGCCGCTTGGACTGCCCGAGCCGAAATCCTCGGGACGAATGCTCTGGATAATTTCGGAAGGCTTGCGAACCTTCGAGACGAAGCCAGGCTGAATCGACGTCTGCTTGCGCTCGCGGATCTCGGCCACACGCAGCGCTGCCCATTCGATAGCCCAGCGCACGAACTGGCGAAGCTCTTCGAAAGCCTCATTCTCAAGCAAGCCTTCCCGACTGCTCGTCTCCTCGAACAACGGGTTGCGCGAGGAACTTAGGGATACAGCCCCGAAGAAGTTGCGGTTGTTGCCAGGGACGAGAAGTGACCGACGTGAGACGTCGAGATCCAATCGAAGCCAGTCATCGGTGGGCTCACCATATGGGAACACGCGAAAGCCATTGCGATAGATCCGGATGCCGCCGAAGCGTCGCCCCATGTCGCCGGCGACATTCGCGGAGATTCCTGACAGAACCGACGCGAGATAGATGAAATAGCTGGCCTCCATCTTCAGGGGGCCTACCAGCATGAAGCTCCCGTCCGCCACGGCCGACTCATCAAGGCCAAGCTTGCGGGAGCGGACCCGAACATGCCCTTGCCCGCGATCGTCGATCTCGGCGTCGATCGTTGCCAAGGCATGGTCCAAGAAGCTCTTCTCGATCGAGAATAGTGCGCGCTGTTTGTCTTGAGAGACGCCGTTTATATCGACCCGAAACCCAGGATCTGGTTCGAGCTCATCCTCGTCCGCATCGTCGTCGCGCTGGACCTCCGCCACCCTAAAAGGCGCCTGCAGCAAAATCACGGATCGCCAGACGCTCTCGATGGCGCGCGCCGGCCAGGCGTCGCGAAGCTCCGAGATGACCAGCTTGGTGCCCTGATCATCGGGCGCTTTGGAAAAACGCTCAATACGGCTGTAGACATCGCTCAGGTCAGCCCCGGCCTTGAAATCCGTGTCCCACTCGAATGTGACGCGATAGCCGACCTCTTCGCCTCGTGGCCGAGTTGTCAGAACAAGGCGAGAGCCAAGTCGTTGGACTGCGAACCGTCCGATCCCTTTTTGCCCTGCGCGCTGGCGCCCGAAGCGGGGCGAGATCGGTTCTTCCTGCTTTGCGGCAGTCGAGATCCGCATCCACGCAGATCGGATCGCGGATTCTGGCATTCCGTTGCCGTCGTCCTCGATCGTTAAAACGCCACCGACGCGGTCGTGGTGGCGAAAGTTCAAAGAGACATTCGTTGCGTCCGCATCGAACGCGTTCTTGATCAGCTCGGAAACCGCAGTCTCTTGTCGCCCGACCAGCTGCTCGCCGAGCCGCTGAATGTGACCGGCGTCGACCGAAAAGCGAATTTCGTCAGGGTTGAGATCGACGATTTGACGCGACAAATTCTCAATGAGCCGCCAGTTTGGATGTTCGTCTTTGAGCAGCGTCTCAAGCTGAGCCTGCAGGACCTTTTCATTAGACAAGCCATCTTCAGTCATCACGTTTGACTGCTCGTATTCGGTCTGGCCGATAACATCCCTTTTTCGCCCCGAATGCCTCGTTGCCGGCAAGCTTTGCCGCATCCGACAGTCCTGGGCAAGGAGGACTGCCATTGGACATCAGGCCAGCCCATTGCTGATCGCGCATCATCCAAAGATCGGCGCCGGAGTGAATGGCAGCTAACGGGGCATCGCTTTGGCTTGGTCAACGTCAGCAACCAGGGCGAGCCTTGTTTGATCAACCGCGCAAAGAAGCGCCTGCATCCAACCGGACGTGTCACGCATTTCCAATGGCGAGGCCGGGCCCGACAGCACCAACTACCATCACAAAAGGTGGGCTAAGGGGTGGGTCAGGAGTTGGATTAAGGTGGATCCGGCTCACCTAAATCGTACGAAATCGTAGATTTAGGCTATTGCCGGATACATACTGGTGCGGTCGAGAAGACTCGAACTTCCACGGCCTTTCGGCCACAACGACCTCAACGTTGCGCGTCTACCAGTTCCGCCACGACCGCACACCGAGTTAGTATCCCGGCGGGCCGGGATGCTGGTAGGCGCGTGCCCCTAGCAAAGCGGATAGGCGGGCGCAATGGGCAATCGCGTACGGGCGATCCATATCGCCGCGATCGGCTCGCCGCCTCTCAGTAGAGAAACATCGGCATGCCTTCGACATGGGTCAGCTTGGGCCGATAGCGCGCGGGGTCGTAGAGCATCTCGACATCGACCGCCTTGGTGCCGCCTAACAATGTGTCGATCGGCACGCTGCAATAATTGCCGTCCCTGAGCGCCAGCATCCGGCCGGTCTCGCCCGACTCGATCTTTCGGATGGCGAGGCCGCCGAAGGCGAAGCCGACCATCCGATCGAGCGCGTCGGGATCGCCCGAGCGCATCAGATAGGCGAGCTGCTGGACGATCGTCCCCTGCTTGGCCCGCTCCTCGATCAGCAGCGCGAGTCTCCGGCTGATCGCCTGTTCGCTCCGCCTGGTCGCCGAAAGCTGGCGTTCGCCGGCCTGCGCCTCGTCTCCGCTGAGCTTCGCGCCCTCGGAGATCACGCACATCGCATAGGCCCCCGGCCGACTGCGCCGGTCCTCGACCAGCAGCGGCAGCAATATGTCGGGATCGACGGGCACTTCGGCGATCACGGTACGGTCGACCTGGGCGAGGAAGCCGGAGAGCAAGGCGGTCTCGCCCGAGCGGCGGCCGAACAGCTCGATCACCGCGATCCGCTCATGGCTCTCGGCGGTGGTCCTGAGCGCATTGATCGCATCGACCGAGCGGGTGATCGCGGTCGAGAAGCCGATGCAATAGTCCGTCCCGAATACGTCATTGTCCATCGTCTTGGGCACCGAGATCACTGGGAAGCCCTGTGCCGACAGATGGGCCGAGAAGCGCAGCGTGCCGTCCCCGCCCAGGGTGATCAGTGCGCCGACCCCCAATTTGTCGAGCACGTCGAGGACATGCGCGGTCCGGTCGCCGCCGGCCACGGTACGCGGATCGGTGCGCGAGGTGTGGAGCATCGTCCCGCCGACCCGGTCGATCCCGCGCACCGCCTCGCGGTCGAGCGCCTTGCTATGCGCGGCGACGCTCGCCTCGTCGGCCGGATCGATTTCGAGGAACCCCTGCCAGCCGCGCTTGAAGCCGATCACCTCCCAGCCGCGATCGAGCGCGGACAAGGTGATCGAGCGGATGCACGGATTGAGCCCCGGCACATCGCCGCCGCCCGTGAGGATCCCGATCCGCATGTGGCTCTCCTCGAAAGATCCTTCCCCATCTCCGATGAGGAATATCTGGGAAGATCAGCTCCCCGTCGGACCTATGAAACTCAGATGGAGGTTCTTGGCTCCGCGGGGGATGTCGACCGCGGCGCTGTCGAATTCGGCCGAGGCACCAGGGGCGAGCACCGGCACCGGCCGGGTGATCGTCCAGCTATAGACGGTGCGCCCGCCGGTATCGCGCAGCTCGGCGCGGATATCGCGGACCGTCTGGGGGACGTCGGTCGGGTTGACGATGCGCCCGGCCACCGCGAGCAGCTCGTTGCCGCTCGCGGTTTCGCGCCGGTCGGGCTTGCGGGTCATCTCGATCACCAGCGGCACCGGCGCGGGGGTGACGCCCAGCCTCTCCGCGAGCTTGTCGGGTCCGATCGCGACCACCGCGCCGACCGCCGCGAGTAGCACCAGCGCGACGATCACCGCAACGGTCGTCAGCAGCTTGCCGATATTGCGGCGGGGCCGGGCGACGACGATATCATGGATCGGCGCCTTCTCTTGCGGACCATCATAGCGCGCCTGGATCTCGCTTTCGGGCTGCTCCGTGTCCGAAGTGGCAGGCGGCGGCACCGGTTCTACGGTCTCGGCGGCCCGAGCCCCGGCGGGCGCCCGGCCGGCGGCGGCGAGATCCTTTTCCGCTTCGGCAGGGCCGGGCGGGGGCGGCTCCTGAAACCAGCTGTGCCGGCAGCTCGCGCAGCGCACCTGCCGTCCGGAAGGCCCCACTGCGGCGTCGGGGACCAGATAGCGAGTGTTGCAGGCGGGGCAGGACAGGATCATTTGCGCCATCACTAACCACGCGACGAGTCGCGCTGCAACCCTCCGCGATGGCCCTGCAGGTGCTGGGCGATTCAATGCTGTGGATGATTGCCGACACTCATCCCCCATTTGCGAGCGGACGACGCCTGTGCCATTGCCAGCACGATGTACGAGGGATGGATCCGATGAGGCCGGGGGCCGCCAACATCGTCCAGTTCGAGAATGTCGGGCTTCGCTATGGCGCGGGCGCTGAGACACTGAGCGACATCAGCTTCAGCCTGGAGACCGGAGCCTTCTACTTCCTCACCGGACCCTCGGGCGCGGGCAAGAGCTCGCTGCTGCGGCTGATCTACCTGGCCCAGCGGCCGAGCCGCGGGCTGATCCGCATGTTCGGCGAGGACGTCGTCACCTTGCCCCGCGCGCGCATGCCCGGCTTTCGCCGCCGGATCGGCACCGTATTCCAGGATTTCCGCCTGATTCCGCATCTGTCGGCCTATGAGAATATCGCGCTTCCGCTGCGCGTGAACGGCGTCGCCGAGGCCGACATCGATACGCCGGTGCGCGAGATGCTCGACTGGGTCGGCCTGGCGGGTCGCGCCTATGCCAGGCCCGCGACCCTGTCGGGCGGTGAGCAGCAGCGCGTCGCGATCGCCCGCGCGGTGATCGGCCGGCCCGAGATCCTCGTCGCCGACGAGCCGACCGGCAACGTCGATCCCGAAATGGCCGAGCGGCTGCTCTACCTGTTCGTCGCGCTCAACAAGCTTGGCACGACGATCCTGGTCGCGACGCACGATCTCCATCTCGTCCCGCGCGTGCCCAATGCGCAGATCATCCGGCTCGACAATGGCCGCCTGACCAATCCGGCGGTGGGGCCACGCGAACCGGCGCCAATTTCCCGTCCGGGGGTCGATTGATGGCGCTGTTCGGGCAGGGATCGGGCACATGGCTGACCAGCGCCGCCGGCCGACGCCTGCTACCCGAGGGCTGGCTGTCGGGGCCGATGCCGTGGGTAATCGCGATCATGATGTTCCTGATGGTGCTCGCAGCGGCGGCGGGGCTCGCGCTGGGCTTCGCGGCGCGCGGGCTCGACGCGCATCTGTCGGGGCAGATCACCATCCAGATCGTCGACGCCAGTCGGCCCCGTCGCGACCAGGCGGCGGCGCGGATCGTCGAGGCGGTCGAAGCCCTGCCCGGCGTCGCCTCGGTCAGGCGAATCGACGACCGCGAGATGACCGAGCTGCTCCAGCCATGGCTGGGCGCGGGCCTCGCCGATAACGACCTGCCGGTGCCGGCGATGATCGATGTCGCCTTCGAGCCTGGCGCGCCAGCCGGCCCGCGCACCGCCGAGGCGGTGGTCCGGGAGATCAGCCCGCGGGCGCGGATCGACGCGCATGCGCAATGGCTGGCGCCGCTTGCCGGGCTGATCGGTTCGCTGCGCTGGCTGGCCGGGGTGCTCGTCCTGCTGATGGCCGCGGCGGCGGCCTTCACCGTGGTGCTCGCCGCGCGCGCGGCGCTCAACACCCATCAGGCGACGATCGACGTGATGCACCATCTCGGATCGAGCGACGCCCAGATCGCTCGGCTGTTCCAGCGGCGGATCGCCACCGACGCGCTGTTCGGCGGGCTGGTGGGGCTGCTGCTCGCCAGCCTCGTCATCTTCGCGGTGGGCGACCGGATCGCACAGGTCGGCTCGGACCTGCTCGGCTCGGTCGAGCTGCCGACGGCCGCCTGGTTGATCCTCGCGCTGCTCCCGCTGGCCGGGACCCTGCTCGCGATGATCGCGGCACGGTTGACGATCATTCTCGCCCTGAGGCACCGGCTATGAGGCGGCGGCCATGATCGTCCGTGTCCTCGCAACCGCGCTGCTGCTGTGGATCGCGGGGTTCATGGCCTTCGCGCTGTTCCTGCCCCAGCCGGCGCCGGATGGCCTCATCACCGACGGCATCGTCGTGATGACCGGCGGCCGCGGCCGCGTCGAGCGCGGGCTGGCGCTGCTCGGCGAGAAGCGGGCGCAGCGGCTGCTGGTTTCGGGAGCCGACCGGCGGGTCCGGCCGCACGAGCTCGCGGCGCAATTCAAGGCGCCGCCCGCTCTGGTCGATTGCTGCGTCGATCTCGGCCATGAATCGGTCGACACGCGTTCGAACGCGGACGAATCCGCCCGCTGGATCGCGAACCACCGCTACAGGTCGATCAGGCTGGTCACTTCGGACTGGCACATGGTGCGCGCGCGCCATGATCTCGAAGCAAGGACCGGCGACGATCTCGAGATCGTCGCCGATGCGGTGCGGACCGAGCCGGGGCTGCTCGATCTGGTGCGCGAATATAACAAATATCTGCTGCGGCGGATCGCGGGGTTGATCGGCATATGATGGCGTTGCTGCGGTCGATCCTGTTCTTGCTGGTCTTCTATCCCGGAACCGTGCTGGCGGTGCTCAGCGCCTTTCCGCTGGTGCCGCTCGGCGGCCGGGTTCTGCGCCGCCACGCGATGCTCTGGGCGGGCTTCCACCGCTGGTGCTGCCGCTACATTCTCGGCATCCGAACGCGCGTAGCGGGGACTGTGCCGTCGGGTCCCTTTCTATTCGCCGCGAAGCATCAATCGATGTTCGAGACGCTCGACCTGCTGGTGATCATCGACGATCCCGCCGCAGTGCTCAAGCGCGAGCTGGCCGACCTGCCCTTGTTCGGCCAGGTCGCCAAACGCGCCGGGGTGATCCCGGTCGACCGTGCGGGCTCTGCCAAGGCGCTGCGCCGGATGATCCGCGCCGCGACCGAGGCGCGCGACAGCGGCCGCTCGATCCTGATCTTCCCCGAAGGCACCCGCGTCGCCCCGAGCCAGCGGCCGCCGCTCCAGCCCGGTTTCGCCGGTCTCTACAAGCAACTGCGCATCCCGGTCGTTCCGATCGCCCTCGACAGCGGCCTCCTCTGGCCGCGCAACAGCTTCATCAAACGGCCGGGGATCGTAACGATGCGCTTCGGCGATCCCATCCCTCCGGGCCTCCCGCGCGCGGAGATCGAGGCGAAGGTGCATGCCGCGATCAATGCGCTGGAAGTCGAAATGCCCCTCCCTGTCGATGGCAGGGCTAATGCGATCGCCCGAAATCGGGAGCCGCATCGTCCTGGCCCTGCTCGATGATCGAGCGCCGCACCGCGCGGGTGCGGGTGAAGAGATCGAACAAGGCGTCGCCATCACCCCAGCGGATCGCGCGCTGGAGCGCGGTAAGGTCCTCGGAGAAGCGCTGGAGCATCTCGAGCACCGCATCCTTGTTCGACAGGAAGACATCGCGCCACATCGTCGGGTCCGAGGCGGCGATGCGGGTGAAGTCGCGAAAGCCGCCGGCCGAATATTTGATCACCTCGCTTTGGGTGACTTCCTCCATGTCGGACGCGGTGCCGACGATCGTATAGGCGATCAGGTGCGGCAGATGGCTGGTCACCGCGAGCACCAGGTCATGGTGCTTGGGATCCATCGTCTCGACATTGGCGCCCAGCCGCCGCCAGAACTCCTCGACCCGCCGCACCGCTGTGGCGTCGGCGCCCTCGGGCGGGGTGACGATGCACCAGCGCTTGTTGAACAGCGTCGCGAAGCCCGCGTCGGGACCGCTATTCTCGGTGCCGGCGACCGGGTGGGCGGGGATGATCGTCGCGCCGGGCAGTGCCCCGGCGAGCGCGGCCAGCACGCTCACCTTGGACGAGCCGACATCGCTGACGATCGCGTCGGCCGGCAGATCGGCGGCGATCTCGGCGGCGGCCGCGCCCATCGCGCCCACCGGCACGCACAATATCACCAGATCGGCGTCGACCACCGAAGCGCCCGCCGTGTCGGTGACGTCGTCGACGAAGCCGAGCTCGCGCACCCGCTCGCGCACTTCGGGGCTGGCGTCGTGGCCGGTCAGCCGCACCGTCGGCATCGTCGCCTGGACGGCACGCGCGATCGACGAACCGATGAGCCCGAGGCCGATGATCGTGACGCGCGTGAAGGGCAGCATCAGCCCGCCGCCTCGACCAGCTTGCGCAGCGCGGCGGTGAGGCCGGTGATCTCCTCCTCGGTGCCGATGGTGATGCGCAGCGCATGGGGCAGGCCCTGGCCGGGCAGCCACCGGACGATATAGCCCGCCTTCATCAGCCCCTCATAGGCGGCCTCGGCGGTCAGCTTGCCTTCGAACAGCACCAGCGAGAAATTGGCCTTGCTCGGCACCGCCCGCAGTCCCTTGTTGCCAAGGCCGGCGATCTCGCCCTCGAACCAGGCGCGCCATTTGAGATTATGGTCGCGGCTGTTCTCGACGAATCGGGTATCGCCGAGGGCGGCGATCGCCGCCATCTGTCCGGCGGTGGTGACGTTGAAGGGCGCACGTATCTTGTGCATCGCCTCGATCACGTCACTGGACGCATAGCCCCAGCCGATCCGCTCGGCGGCGAGACCGAATATCTTGGAGAAGGTGCGGGTGACCAGCACATTGGATTCGCGCTGCGCCAGCGCGAAGGCGCCGTCGTCGTCGCCGGGCTCGAGATATTCGGCATAGGCCTGATCGATCACCAGCAGGCAGTCCTTCGGCGTCGCGGCATGCAGGCGGGCGATGTCGGCGGCAGGCGAATAGGTGCCGGTCGGATTGTTCGGATTGGCGACAAAGATCACCCGCGTGCTCGGCGTGATATGCGCTATCAGCGCGTCGACATCGGTCGCATAATCCCTGTCGGGCGCGATCACCGGGTCGGCGCCGACCCGCCGCGCCGCGATTGGATAGACCGAGAAGCCGTACTTCACGAACAGCACCTCGTCGCCCGGACCGGCATAGGCGCCTGCGGCCAAATGGAGGATCTCGTCCGATCCGGTGCCGTAGATGATCCGGACGGGATCGAGCCCATGGTGCGCGGCGATCGCCTCGCGCAGATCGGCGGCCGAGGCGTCGGGATAGCGATAGAGCGAGGACGCGCCCGCGATAAAGGCGCCGCGCGCCGCCTCGCTGGTGCCGAGCGGATTTTCGTTGGAGCTGAGCTTGGCGACCTTGCGGCCGTCATCGGTGGTCGACCGCCCCGGCACATAGGGGGCGATGGCCTCGATCCAAGGCTTGGGCTGCAGCATCTGCGTCATGGCGTGCGCTTTAGGGGCGCATGCGCTGGTCTGCAACACCAGCTGGCCCCGGCGCCTTGTTCCACCCCCGTTGACAGCCTCGAAACCCCGTCCTAGCCCGACACCCCCATGACCGAAGACAGCCGTTTCGGCCTTGCCCGTTCCGTGACATTGGCCGGCCCGCTGCGGCTGGACGGCGGCACGCGCCTCGCGCCGGTCGAGATTGCCTATGAGACCTATGGGACGCTCAACCGCGACGCCTCCAACGCCGTCCTGATCTGCCACGCGCTGACCGGCGATCAGCATGTGGCTTCGACCCACCCGCGCACCGGCAAGCCCGGCTGGTGGACGCGGATGGTCGGCGCCGGGAAGCCGATCGATCCGGGACGCCACTTCATCCTGTGCGTCAATGTGCTGGGCAGCTGTCTCGGCAGCTCGGGTCCCGCGAGCATCGATCCCAGGACCGGCACCCCGTTCGCGATGCGCTTCCCGGTGATAACTATCCGCGACATGGTCCGCACCCAGGCGATGCTGCTCGATCATCTCGGCATCGGCGTGCTGAACGCGGTGGTCGGCGGCTCGATGGGCGGAATGCAGGTGCTGCAATGGGCGGCGACCTATCCCGAGCGGGTCCGCTCGGCGGTGGTGATCGCCAGCGCGGCCCGGCATTCGGCGCAGAACATCGCCTTCCACGAGGTCGGCCGCCAGGCGATCATGGCCGATCCCAAGTGGAATGGCGGCGACTATTATGCCACGGGTGATCCACCGGCCGCCGGTCTCGCGGTGGCGCGGATGGCGGCGCACATCACCTATCTGTCGGAAGCCGGGCTGACCGAGAAGTTCGGCCGCCGCCTGCAGAAGCGCGACGCCAAGAGCTTCGGCTTCGACGCCGATTTCCAGATCGAGAGCTATCTGCGCCACCAGGGGATCAGCTTCGTCGACCGGTTCGATGCCAACTCCTATCTCTACATCACCCGGGCGATGGACTATTTCGACCTGGCCGAGGAACATGGCGGGCTGCTCGCCACCGCCTTCGCGGGGTCTAAGAACACCCGCTTCTGCCTGGTGAGCTTCGACACCGACTGGCTCTATCCCAGCGCCGAATCGCGTGCGATCGTTCATGCGCTCAACGCGGCGGGCGCGCCGGTCAGCTTCGTCGAGCTGAGCTCGCCCTTCGGACATGACAGCTTCCTGCTCGACGTGCCCGAGCTCAACCGGGTGGTCGACGGCTTCCTGCGCGCCGGCGGCGGCGGAGAAGGCAGGTGAGCGCGCTGCGGCCCGATCTCGCGATCATCGCCGATCATGTCGCGGCAGGCGCGCGCGTCCTCGATGTCGGCTGTGGCAACGGCGAGCTGATGGACGTGTTGCGGGCCCGCGGCTGCGACGCGCGCGGGATCGAGATCGATCCCGCGAATGTCAGCCTCGCGGTCGGTCGGGGCCTTTCGGTCGTCCAGGGCGACGCCGATGCCGATCTGATCAACTATCCCGACAACGCGTTCGACTATGCGATCCTCAGCCAGACTCTGCAGACCGCGCGCGCGCCCGACAAGGTGCTGACCGAGCTGATGCGGATCGGCCGGCACGCCTTCGTGTCCTTCCCCAATTTCGCCTATTGGCGGGTACGCTGGAGCCTCGCCTGGGGCGGCCGCATGCCGGTCACGCCGGCGTTGCCGGTCAGCTGGTACGAGACCGAGAATATCCATCAGCTGACGATCGACGACTTCCGCGCCTTCGTGAAGGAGCGCGGCCTCACGGTCGAGCAGGCATGGTTCCTGACCGGCGCACGCAGGCGCGGCGCGGCCGCGGCGAACCTGCGCGCCGAGCATGCGGTGTTCCTGCTGAGGCGGTGAACCAGCTTTCCCTCGGAGGGCGTGCAGAAGAAGTGTCCCACCGTCCCAAGGCTCGACATCGGTCCCTCCGCTGATAGGTTTCGAGCCGTCGGACCACCCAGAGGCATTTCATGAAATTCACCGTTGCCGCGCTGCTCGCCGCTTTCTCGCTGCTCGCGCCACCCGTCGCGCTCCAGGCACAACAAGACGATATGCCGGTCTTCACCCCCGAGCGGGTCGAGGCGACGGTGCGCTTCCTGTCGGATGACCTGCTGGAGGGCCGCGACACCGGCAGCACCGGCCACGAGATCGCCGCCCGCTATGTCGCCAGCCGCTTCGCCGAGCTGGGCCTGAAGCCGGCCGGCGACGAGGGCAGCTATTTCCAGCGCGTCACCCTGCAACAGACCGATCCGGCCGCAAATCCGGGTTCGATCACCGTCAGCGGGCCAGGCGGCACGGTGCGGAGCTGGAAACATGCCACCGACGTGCTCGTCGGGGTGAGCGCCAACGAGCCGCATCTCGACGTCTCCGCCCCACTGGTCTTCGTCGGCTATGGTATCGAGAATAGCAGGCTCGGCATCAACGATTATGCCGGACTGGACGTGAAGGGGAAGATCGTCGTCGCTCTGCGCGGCTTTCCGAAGGGCCTGCCGAGCGAGGCCGCCGCGCACCTCGCCGCGACCAAGGCCCGGGCCGCCGACAAACATGGGGCGATCGCGATCATGTCGGTGGGCACGATCCTGTCGATGAAGACGCGCCCTTGGCAACGGATGGTCAACTTCGCCGACGAGCCGAGTTTCGCCTGGGTCCGCGCCGACGGCAAGACATTCGACGAAGCGCCGAATATCCGCGTCACCGCCGCGCTCAACGAGCCGGCAGCACAGGCGGTGTTCGCGGGCGCGCGGCGGACGCTGGAGGCGATCCGCGCGGTTGCCGAGAAGCCGGGCGGGCGTCCGAAGGGGTTCGCGCTCGAGACGCGTGTCCGCATCCAGAGCGAGAGCATCACCAAGCGGGTGACCAGCCCCAATGTCGTCGCGATCCTGCCGGGCTCGGATGCGAAGCTTGGGCAAGAATATGTCGTCCTCTCGGCCCATCTCGACCATATAGGCGTCAGGCCCGCCACGGCGGAAGACAAGCCCGGCACCGACCGGATCAACAATGGCGCGCTCGACAATGCCGCCGGCGTCGCTACGATGCTCGAAGTCGCCCGCGCCAGCGCGGCGGCGCCCGATCGTCCGCGCCGCTCGCTGATCTTCATCGCCACCACCGGAGAGGAAAAGGGGCTGCTCGGCGCCGATTATTATGCGCGCCATCCCTCGGTGCCGATCAAGGCGATCGTCGGCAATGTCGATCTCGACATGCCGGTTCTGCTCTACCGCTTCACCGATCTCACCGCGTTCGGCGCGGAGCATTCCACCCTCGGCCCGATCGTCGCCAAGGCGGTCGCCCCGATGGGGATCGGGCTGTCGCCCGATCCGATGCCGCAGGAGAGCATCTTCGTCCGCTCGGACCATTACATGTTCGTCAAGCAGGGCGTGCCCGCGGTGTTCCTCGCGACCGGCTTCGCCAATGGCGGCGAGGAGCATTGGGGCCATTTCCTCGGCGGCGCCTATCACCATTCCGACGACGACATCAACCAGAAGATCGACTGGGAGTCGGGCGCGCGCTTCGCCGAGGCGAACTACCGTGTCATACGCGCGATCGCCGACGCCGACACCCCGCCGCTGTGGTATGAGAAGGACTTCTTCGGAGACAGCTTCGCGCCCAACGCGCCCAAGGCGCCGAGGCCGTAGCCGGCACGGGTATTCCTATCGCCCCCTGAACCTCGTCAAATCGAAAAAATCTGCGGTGATCCAGCCGTTCACATAGTTCACATAATAGAACAGGAACGCGACCGCCGAGACGATCGTCGTCCAGAGCACGGTCCGCCAGACCGAGAAGCGCGGCGTCGCGCTCTCGGCCTGGCCGGGCACATATTCCTCGGGCTCCATGCCGGAGCGCAGCCGGAAGGGCAGCACCAGGAACAGACAGCCCCACCAGAACAGGACGTAGATCGCAAGGATCGAGCTGAACTTCATGCCCATTCCACGAATGACTTAGCCATCTTACACCCTGATCACCGATACCTCGACGACCGGCTTCTTGCCGGTCCAGGCGGTCGCACGGCGGCGAACCGCGAGGCGGATAGCCTCCTTGAGCTTGGCCTCGTCCCCAAGGGCCTTGCCGCCGCCCTTTGCCGCCGCTTCGGCCGCGGCGAGGCAGGCATCGTCTATAAAGTCCTCGCGATCCTCCTCGACCGGCAATCCCTGGAGCAGGATCGCGGGCTCGCCCTTCAGCCGCCCCCTGTCGTCGAGCGCGACGGTCACGCCGATCATCCCGTAGAGGCTGACGCGCCGCCGTTCGTTGATCGTCGATCCGTCGGCGGGAAGAATCACGTCCCCGTCCAGCACCAGCCGGCCGACCCGCTCATGGCCGATCACGCGCGGCCCGTCCGGGGCGAGCCGCACCACGGTGCCATTCGACTGCACGATCCCGCGCGGGACCCCCAGCCCCTCGGCGAAGCGCGCCTGCTCTGCCATGTGACGCAGCTCGCCATGGACCGGCAGGATGATCTCGGGCCGGATCCACTGATACATCAGCTTGAGATCCGGCCGCCCCGGATGGCCCGAGACATGGACCTCGGCCTGCCGCTCGGTGACCATCCCGATCCCCTTGGCGGCGAGCGCATTCTGTATCCGGCCGATCGCCAGCTCGTTGCCGGGGATCTGCTTCGACGAGAACACCACCGTGTCACCTTCCGAAAGCTTGATCGGATGGCTGTCGAAGGCGATCCGCGCGAGCGCCGCGCGCGACTCGCCCTGCCCGCCGGTCGCGATGATCATGACTTCGCGCCGGGGCAGCTTCATCGCCTCATCGACGTCGATCGTCGGCGGAAAGTCTTTCAGATAGCCGCTCGCCTTGGCGACGCGGATGATCCTGTCGAGCGAACGGCCGGCGACGCAGAGCTTGCGCCCGGTGTCGTTCGCGACCTCGCCCAGCGTCTGCAGCCGCGCCGCGTTCGAGGCGAAGGTGGTGACGAGCACCCGCGCCTCGCAGGCGCCGATTACCTCGTCGAGGCCCTTGCGGACGTCGGTTTCCGAACCCGCCGCTTCCTCGTTGAAGACATTGGTCGAATCGCAGACCAGGGCAAGGATGCCCTTGTCGCCGATCGCGGTCAGCTCCTCGGCGGTCGAGGGGACGCCGAGCAGCGGCGTTTCGTCGACCTTCCAGTCGCCGGTGTGGAAGATCCGGCCATAGGGCGTCTCGATCAGCAGCGCATTGCCTTCGGGGATCGAGTGGGCGAGCGGCACATAGGTGAAACCGAACGGCCCGAGCTGGAAGCTGCCCTCATTGTCGATGATGTTGAGCTCGACCTTGTCGGCGATGCCCTCTTCCTCGAGCTTGAGCCTGATCAGCTCCGCGGTGAACGGGGTCGCGTAGAGCGGCACGCCGAGATCGGTGGCGAGATATGGGATCGCGCCGATATGGTCCTCATGGCCGTGCGTCAGCACCACTCCGACCAGATCGTCGAGATGCTCCTCGATGAAGGCGAGATCGGGCAGGATCAGATCGACGCCCGGATAGCCGGGATCGGCGAAGGTGAGGCCGAGATCGACCATGACCCATTTACCTTGGGTGCCGTAGAGATTGACGTTCATCCCGATCTCCCCGGAGCCGCCAAGCGCCAGGAAGAGCAGTTCATTACCAGGTTTCGTCACGTAATTATTTGTCCAATTCTGCTACTTTTTGCCTTGACGGCGCTCATACAAAATGGCGAGCCCCTGGATCGTGAGATCGGGCTCGATCGCATCGAACACCTTGCTGTGGCGTTCGAACAGCGTGGCCAGGCCGCCGGTGGCGATTACCTTGGCCGGGCGGCCCACCTCCCCCTTCATGCGCGCGACCAGGCCCTCGATCATCGCGACATAGCCGAAATAGATGCCGATCAGCATCTGGTCCTGCGTGGTCCGGCCGATCACGCTCGCGCTGGCCGGCGCCTCGATCGCGATGCGGGGCAGCTTGGCCGCCGCTGCGACCAGCGCATCGAGGGACAGGTTGATCCCCGGCGCGATGATGCCGCCCTTATAGGCCCCCGTATAGTCGACGATGTCGAAGGTCGTCGCCGTGCCGAAATCGATCACGATCAGATCGTTCGGATAGAGCTTGTGCGCCGCGATCACGTTGACCGCGCGATCTGCGCCGACATTCTGCGGCTCGTCGACATCGAGGGTGATCCCCCATTCCACCGGGACACGTCCCGCAATCAGGGCATCGACTCCGAAATATTTCTGCGCGAGCACCTCCAGATTGTGGAGCGCGCGCGGCACCACCGTGGCGATGATCACCGCGTCGATGGCCGACCTGTCATAGCCTTCAAGGCTGAGCAGCTGGTGGAGCCAGACCGCATATTCATCGGCGGTACGGCGCGCGTCGGTCGCAATTCGCCACCGCGCCTTGATTGCGCCGCCGTCGAGCAGCGCGAAGACGATATTGGTATTCCCCGCGTCGATCGCAAGCAGCATGGTCGCTCGAGTCCCTTTTCCGGCGGCGCTATAGCAGGAATATATCGCCCGCGTGCACGATATGCACATGCCCATCGGGCGTTTTGAGGCGAAGGGCTCCATCCGCCTCGAGACCGTCATAAAGTCCGTCGAGCGCCCCCTTCGACATGCGAACGCTGAGCGCGGTGCCAAGCGGGTGAGCCCGCGTCTGCCAGCGGGTCAGCACTGTGCCAAGTCCCTCGCTGCGCCAGCGCGTTAGCCAGCCGGCGAAGCTCGCCGCCAGCTCCTCGGCAAAATCCGCCGGATCGGGCGCGACAAGCCCGAGTGCGGCGAGGCTGGTTGCCGGCCGGTCGATATTCTCCGGATGGTGCGCGAGATTGACGCCGATGCCGACCACCACCACCGCGTCCTCGATTCCTTCGAGCAAGATCCCCGCGATCTTGGCACCGTCGGCGAGCAGGTCGTTGGGCCATTTGATCATCAGCCGATCGGGGATTAGCCAACCCTGGAGCAGCTGATCGAGCGCCACCGCCGCGACGAGCGCGAGGCTCGGCGCGAGCGGATCGCCGGGGCGTCGGCGCACCAGCGTGCTCGCATATAGGTTGCCCGGCGGCGAAACCCATGGCCGCCCCTGCCGCCCGCGCCCGCCCGCCTGGGTGGTGGCGCGCAGCCACATGCCCTCGGCTGCCCCCTGGCGGGCGAGTGCCGCCATGTCGTCGTTGGTGGACATGGTGGCGGGGATGTGACGGATGAGCGACATCAATTCCTTCCCGGAACGCACCTTCGGCGGCCCCCCCTCTCCGGGGAGGGAAGGAAACCAGGACAGTCAGAACAGCGAATGCGCCGCCGCCAGGCTCGCGGTGTCGAGCAGCGGGATCGCGAGATAACCGAGCGGCGAGACCGCCAGGGCTGACAGCGCGATCAGTCCGCCTTCGAGCTTCGATGCCGCGGGGGCATATTCGGGCGCCGGCTCGTCGAAATACATCGTCTTGACGATCTTCAGATAATAAAAGGCGCCGATCACGGACGTAGCGATGCCGATCATCGCCAGAGGCCAGAAGCCCTCCCGCACCAGCGCATCGAAAACCAGGAATTTCGGCCAGAAACCGAACAGCGGCGGGATGCCGGCGAGGCTGAACATGAAGATGGCGAGCGCCGCCGCGAGGCCGGGCCGGGAGCGTGACAGCCCGGACAGGCTGGCGATCGTCTCGACCGGCTCGCCCTCCGCCCCGCGCATCTGCAGAACGCATAGGAAGCTGCCGAGCGTCATCGCGATATAGACCGCCATGTAGGTCATCGTCGCGGCGACGCCCGCGGGAGTACCGGCCGCCAGGCCGAACAAGGCGAAGCCGACATTGTTGATCGATGAATAGGCGAGCAGCCGCTTGATATTGCTCTGCCCGATCGCGGCAACCCCGCCAAGGATCGTCGATGCGAGTGCCGAGAAGATCACGATCTGCCGCCAGGCATCGGTGCCCGAGCCCATCGCGTCGACCGAGACGCGCATCAGCAGCGCCATGCCCGCGACCTTGGGCGCAGAGGCGAAGAAGGCGGTAACCGGCGTCGGCGCGCCCTCATAGACGTCTGGGGTCCACATGTGGAACGGAACGGCCGCGATCTTGAAGGCGAGGCCGGCGAGGATGAACACCATGCCGAACAGCTGGCCGGTGGTGATCCCCCGGGAAAGAGCATCCGAGATGCCCGCGAACAAGGTGGTGCCGGTAAAGCCGTAGAGCAGCGATATGCCGTAGAGCAGGATCCCGCTCGCCAGCGCACCGAGCACGAAATATTTGAGGCCCGCCTCGGCCGAGCGCGTGTCGCGGCGCATGAAGCTCGCCAGCACATAAGCCGAGAGCGACTGCAGCTCGAGCCCGACATAGAGGGTCAGCAGGTCGGTCGCCGATACCATCATACCCATGCCCACCGCCGAGAACAGGATCAGGATCGGATATTCGGCGCGCAGCTGCCCGGCCCGGCTGAAGAAACCCGGCGCGATGATCACCGAGACCGCGGCGGCGATATAGATGAGCAGCTTGGCGAAGGCGGCGAAGCTGTCGGCGATGTAGAGTCCGTCGAAGCCGGGGCCACCGTTGCCGGCAGGGCCGATCAGCGAAAAGCCGGCGGCGGCGAACAGCGCCACAGCACCCCAGCCGATCGCGCGGGTCAGCCCGTCACCGCCGAAGGCCGCGATCATGAGCAGCGCCATCGCGCCGATCGACAGGATCAGCTCGGGCATGGTGAGGGCGAGAGAGGCGGTGATCGGCATCAGTGGTGCGCCTCCGCGCTGTGGGCAGAAGCTGGCGCGGCAGCTAGTTCGGCGTGGCCGATCGCGACCTTGGCATCACTCTCGGGCGCGCTGGGCGCGAGGCGGGCGAGGATCGCGCCGACATCGTTGCGCATCGGCGCGAGGAAGCTTTCGGGATAGATCCCCATCCACAGCACCGCGAGCGCGATCGGGACGAGCATCGCCACTTCGCGCGGGGTGAGATCGGGCATCGCCGCAGCACCGGGCGTGCGCGCCGCGCCATAGCAGACCCGGGCATAGAGGTAGAGCATATAGGCCGCGCCAAGGATGATGCCGGTGGTCGCGACGAAGGCGACCCAGCTCGAAATCTTGTAAGCCCCGACCAGCGCCAGGAACTCGCCGACGAAATTGCTGGTGCCCGGAAGCGCCACCGACGCCATCGTGAACAGCATGAACAGCAGCGCATATTTGGGCATGTTGTTCGAGAGGCCGCCATAGCGCGCGATCTCGCGGCTGTGCAGCCGATCGTAGATCACGCCGACGCAAAGGAACAGCGCGCCCGACACCAGGCCATGGCCCAGCATCACCATCAGCGCGCCCTCGATCCCCTGGCGGTTGAAGGCGAACAGGCCGATGGTGACAAAGGCCATGTGCGCGACCGACGAATAGGCGATCAGCTTCTTCATATCCTCCTGGACCAGCGCGATCAGCGAGGTAGCGACGACCGCGACCATCGACAGCCCCATCACCAGCCACATCAGCTCGGCGCTGGCGACGGGGAACATCGGCAGCGAGAAGCGGACGAAGCCGTAGCCGCCCATCTTGAGCAGCACTCCAGCGAGGATCACCGAGCCCGCGGTCGGCGCCTGAACGTGCGCGTCGGGCAGCCAGGTATGCACCGGCCACATCGGCATCTTGACCGCGAAGCTGGCGAAGAAGGCGAGGAACAGCCAGGTCTGCGCATCCGCCGGGAAGTCATAGGCCATCAGGGTCGGGATGTCGGTCGAGCCCGCCTCGTTCGCCATCCACAGCATCGCGATCAGCATCAGCACCGATCCGAGCAGCGTGTAGAGGAAGAATTTGTAGCTCGCGTAGATCCGGTCGGCGCCTCCCCAGATGCCGATGATCAGGTACATCGGGATCAGGCCAGCCTCGAAAAAGATGTAGAAGAGGAACAGGTCCTGCGCCGCGAACACGCCGATCATCAGCGATTCCATGAGCAGGAAGGCGGCCATATATTCGGGCACGCGCTTCTCGATCGCCTCCCACGAGGCGGCGATGCAGATCGGCATCAGGAAGACCGACAGCACGATCAGCAGCAGCGCGATGCCATCGATGCCGAGCGCCCAGGCGAAGCGGCCGAACAGCGGGACATATTCGGTGAACTGCCATTGCGGGCCGCCGACCTCGTAGCCGGTCCACAGCAGGGCGCCGAGCAGCAGATCGATCAGCGTCGCGGCGAGCGCGATCCAGCGCGCGCCCTTGGCGTCGACGAACAGGCAGACCAGCGCCGCGGCGAGCGGCAGCGCGATCAACAGGGTAAGGATCGGGAAGCCCATCGCGTCAGCCCACCATCGCCCAGGTCGCGGCGGCGGCCAGGCCGAGCAGCATCACCAGCGCATAAGTATAGAGATAGCCCGACTGGGCGCGGCGCGCGATCGCGCCGGTCCCCGCCACCACCGCGGCGATGCCGTCAGGGCCGAAGCGGTCGATCGTGCCCTGATCGCCCTTCTTCCAGAAGATGCGGCCGAGCCAGAAGGCGGGGACGACGAACAGCACATGATAGAGTTCGTCGAAATACCATTTGTGGAGCAGGAAATCATAGAGCACCCGGAACTGCGCGGTGAAGCGAGCCGGGACCGTCCGGTCGATCAGATAGGCCCAGATAGCGATCAGCAGGCCGGCGATCATCACCACCGTCGCCGAGAGCTTCACCCACAAGGGCACATCGTGCATCGCGTGCATCAGATGCTCGTCGAAGGCGATGCTGCCTGCCCAGAAGGCCGCACCATGATGCGAGTCGAGGAAATAAGGCGCCCAATACCAGCCGGCGAAGATCGCGCCGAGCGAGAGCAGGGCCAGCGGGACCAGCATGGCGAGCGGGCTTTCGTGCGGATGATAGCCGGCGTCGCCTTCGACCACATGGCCATGATCATGGGCGCCTAGCGGCTCGTGCCCGGCATTCTCCTCGGACGGCGCGTCATGATGGCCGTGGCCGTGCGCGTCGTGCACAGCGTGCTGGATATGCTCGGATCCCGCCCAACGCGGCGAGCCGAAGAAGGTGAGGAAGACGAGCCGCCACGAATAGAAGCTGGTCAGAAGGGCTGCGAACACTGCCACCGCGAAGGCGACTCCCGCCGATGTCGCCCCATTGGCGAAGGCCGCCTCGATGATCGCATCCTTCGAATAGAAGCCGGCGAAGCCGAACACCCCGAGCACGCCGACGCCAGTGATCGCGAGCGTGCCGGCCATCATCGCCCAGTAGGTGAAGGGGATATGTTTCCTTAAGCCGCCATAATAGCGCATGTCCTGTTCATGGTGCATCGCGTGGATCACCGATCCCGCGCCGAGGAACAGCAGCGCCTTGAAGAAGGCATGGGTGAACAGGTGGAACATCGCCGCGCCATAGGCGCCGACGCCTGCCGCCATGAACATGTAGCCGAGCTGCGAGCAGGTCGAATAGGCGATCACCCGCTTGATGTCGGTCTGGCAGGTGCCGACCGTCGCCGCGAACAGCGCGGTGGCGGCACCGACGAAGGTGACGACGTTCAGCGCGGTCTGGCTGACCTCGAACATCGGGGACAGGCGGCAGACCATGAACACGCCCGCCGTCACCATCGTCGCGGCGTGGATCAGCGCCGACACCGGGGTCGGGCCCTCCATCGCGTCGGGTAACCAGGTGTGGAGGCCGAGCTGCGCCGACTTTCCCATCGCGCCGACGAACAGCAGCAGGCAGAGCAGCGTCATCAGGTCGACCCGCGCGCCGAGGAATCCGATCGAGGCGTCGGCATAGCCGGGTGCTGCGGCCAGGATCTCCGGGATCGAGACGGTGCCAAACACGAGGAAGGTGCCGAAGATGCCGAGCGAAAAGCCGAAATCGCCGACCCGGTTGACCACGAAGGCCTTGATCGCGGCGGCGTTGGCCGAGGGCTTGTGATACCAGAAGCCGATCAGCAGATAGGAGGCGAGGCCGACCCCTTCCCAGCCGAAGAACATCTGCACCAGACTGTCGGCGGTCACCAGCATCAGCATCGCGAAGGTGAACAGCGACAGATAGGCGAAAAAGCGCGGCTGGCTGTCGTCCTCCGCCATATAGCCCCAGCTATAAAGGTGGACGAGGCTCGACACGCTGGTGACGACCACAAGCATCACGGCGGTCAGCGCGTCGACGCGCAGCGCCCAGTCGACGGCGAGTTCGCCCGACTGGATGAAGGTCAGCACCGGATGGACATGCGCGCTCATCTGCCCGGTCATGAAGCCGATGAAGATCGGCCAGCTCAGCGCGCAGGAGATGAACAGCGCACCTGTGGTGATGCTCTTCGCGACGACATTGCCGAGCATGCGGTTGCCCAGACCCGCAACGATTGCCGCGAGCAACGGCAGGAAGACGATGGCGGTTATCACCGAAGGATCACCCCTTCATCCGGTTGATGTCGTCGACCGCGATCGTACCCCGGCCGCGGAAGTAGATGACGAGGATGGCGAGCCCGATCGCTGCCTCGCCCGCCGCGACGGTGAGCACGAACATCGCGAACACCTGCCCCACGAGATCGCCGAGATAGGCCGAGAAGGCGACGAGATTTATGTTCACCGACAGCAGGATCAGCTCGATCGCCATCAGGATGATGATCACGTTCTTCCGGTTGAGAAAGATGCCGAAAACCCCCATCGCGAACAGGATCGCCGAGACGACCAGATAATGCTGGAGACCGATCACAGCTCCACCCCCTGGCCGACGGCCGGCTTGACGTTGCGGGTCGCCTCTTCGGGCCGGCGCATGTTCTGCCCGGCGACGTTCTGCGCCTTGACTCCGCCGCGGACGCGGTGGGTCAGCACGATCGCGCCGATCAGCGCGACCAGCAGCACGAGGCCGGCGCCCTCGAAGATGTAGAGATAGCGTGTGTAGAGCAGCGTGCCGACCGCCTCGATGTTCGAGACGCCCTCGGGGGTCGGCGCGACCCGTGACGCCATGTCGATCCCGCCCGCCTTCCAGGCGCCCACCGCGAAGATCATTTCGGCGGCGAGGATGATCACCAGCAGCACGCCGAACGGCAGATATTGGGCGAATCCCGCGCGCAGTTCGGCGAAGTCGATGTCGAGCATCATCACCACGAACAGGAACAGCACCGCGACCGCGCCGACATAGACGATGACGAGCAGCATCG
>CAMLSA010000043.1 GCA_946482655.1 uncultured Sphingomonas sp.
CCCACGACGCTCTTCCGATCTGGAGGTGGTGCTCGGGATCGACAATCTGATCTTCATCTCGATCCTGACCAACAAGCTGCCCGAGCAATATCGCGCCCGCGCCCGCTTCATCGGCATCAGCCTGGCCCTCATCATGCGGCTCGTCCTGCTCAGCTTGATCGCCTTCATCGTTACCCTGACACGGCCGGTGTTCGAGCTGTTCGGCCATCCGCTGTCGTGGCGCGACATGATCCTGATCGCCGGCGGCCTCTTCCTCGTCTGGAAGGCCACCAAGGAAATCCACCACAGCGTCGATCAGAATGATGAAGGCGACATGTTCGACGCAAAGGGGGCGAGCTTCGGTTTCGGCGCGGCGATTTTTCAGATCATCCTGCTCGACCTAGTCTTCTCGATCGATTCGATCATTACCGCGGTCGGCATGACCGATCATGTGCCGATTATGTTCATAGCTGTGATCGCGGCGGTCGGGGCGATGATGACTGCCGCGGGACCGTTGTCGCGCTTCATCGAGAAGAACCCGACCGTCGTCATGCTCGCGCTCGCCTTCCTGTTCATGATCGGCATGACGCTGATCGCCGAAGGCTTCGGCGTGCATGTTCCCAAGGGCTATATCTACGCCGCCATGGCCTTCTCGGCGCTGGTCGAGGGACTCAACATCATCCAGAGAAGAGCGCGGCAGAGAAAGCGGGAAGGCTAAAATCTCACCCCCGCTTTGGGAAAGAGGTAATCGAGACGATCATGTTGCCCTGAAAACGCCGGAGCCTTAAGGCGGGCGGATGACAGTCTATTTGCATCAGGAAGACCTGCCCGAGGGCGTTCTCGCCCCCGGTCCGGTCGCGGTCGACACCGAGACCATGGGGCTGATCACCCCCCGCGACCGGCTCTGCCTCCTTCAGATCGCCGACGGCGGTGGCGACGAGCATCTCGTCCGCTTCGCGCCGGGCAGCGACTATGCCGCGCCCCGTCTGCGCGCGGTGCTCGCCGATCCGGACCGGCTCAAGCTCTATCATTTCGCCCGATTCGATCTCGCCGCGATCAAATATTATCTCGGGGTGGTCGCCGCCCCGGTCTATTGCACCAAGACGGCGTCGCGGCTGATCCGCACCTATACCGATCGCCACGGTCTGAAAGAGCTGGTCCGCGAGCTGCTCGGGCAGGAGGTGTCCAAACAGCAGCAGTCGTCCGACTGGGGCGCGGCCGATCTGTCCGATGCGCAGAAGGATTATGCCGCCTCCGATGTCCGCTATCTCCATGCGATGAAGACGATCCTCGACGAGCGCCTCGTCCGCGAAGGCCGGATGGCGCTCGCCCAGGCCTGTTTCGACTTTCTTCCCGCCCGCGCCGAGCTCGATCTCGCCGGCTGGCCCGAGATCGATATCTTCGCGCATGTTTGATGCGGTCGCGCATCCTCCACCCGTTGTTTCCCGCCTTCGCGGGAATGCAGCTGGAGTGCGGCATGTCTGAGCTTGCGGACAGGGCAAGAACCCAACGTCAGCTCTGGGCGGCGAGCGGCAGCAGCCATGACCGGCTCATTGCAATCATGCGGCTGGTCCTGCCGGTCGCGATCGTCATCCTGATGGTCCTGCTCGCGCTGGCGCCACTGACCGTCGGCCGCGACATCAGCTTCGTGCTGTCGAAGGACCGTGTCGACCTCGCCCGCGAGCGGATGCGGGTCAGCGCCGCAACCTATCGCGGCCAGGATTCGAAGGGCCAGCCCTTCACCCTCAACGCCGCCTCGGCGGTGCAGGTCTCGTCGCGCGACCCGGTGGTGCGGCTCGAGAAGCTGGCCGCGCAGATCCAGCTGAGGGACGGGCCGGCGCGGGTCTACGCGGGGCATGGCCGCTACGACATGGATAAGGAGAAGGTCGCGATCGATGGTCGGGTCACCTTCCGCTCGGCCGACGGCTACAGGATCGAGACCCGCGATGTCGACATCGACCTCAAGACCCGCACCGCCGCGAGCAAGGGACGCGTCGACGGCCGGATGAACATCGGCACTTTTTCGGGCGACCGGTTCACCGCCGATCTCGACCGGCGGGTGATCGTGCTGGAGGGCCGTGCCCGCTTGCATATCGTTCAGGGACGGGCCAGAGCAGCGACCGGATCAGGGGCTGGAGGAAGAGCGAGATGAGGCGTGTGGTGCTGGCGAAGGCGATGCTCGGCACGCTGCTCGCCGGATCGGCGGGGATCGCCGCGGCCCAGGCCGTTTCGGCGCTGAAGAATCACAATGCCAACGCACCGGTCGATTTCGCCGCCGACCGGATAGAGCTGCAGGACCGCGCCGATCGCGCGGTGCTGACCGGCAATGTCGACATCACGCAGGGCGACATGCGGCTGCGCGCTGCTCGGGTCACCATCGCCTATAATTCCGCCGCCCAGACCGAAGTGACCCGGATGGACGCCTCGGGCGGAGTGACCCTGACCAGCCGAAGCGAGACCGCGCGCGCCCAGTTCGCGATTTACGATCTGCGCACCCGCCTCGTCACGATGATCGGCGGCGTGGTGCTGACCCGCGCCGGCCAGGGCGAGACGCGCGGCAACCGCATGGTGCTCAACATGAACACCGGCTTCGCGACACTGGACGGCGGATCGGTCGGCGATGGCGGCGGCGGCCGGGTGACGGGACGCTTCACGCCGCCCAAGCGCGCGGACGGACCGAGCGGGAACTGACGCCCTGGCCGCGATTCAGGAGGCGGCAGCCCGCACGGCGCCCGCCTCCGTTCGCGATCAGGGCCGCGGATCGACGAGATCGATGTCGACCCTTCGGATCTCGCCTTCGAAACGACCCTCATCCTGGTACGCCCGCGTCACCGCCATGCCCGGATCATAGCCGATCGCCAGGCCCTCGCCCTGCGCCGCGATATTCACACGGTTCGGGAAACGGCCCTGAGCCGAGGGCTTGCCGTCGACGAGGATGGATAGGTCCACCGCACGGCTGTCCTTGGCATAGGACACCTTGAAGCTGATCTTGGCGGGACCCTTGCCGACAGCGGCCTGCGTCTGAACCTTGTAGATGTGTTCCGGCTGCTGGGAATAGGCTTCCAAGACAGTCACACGCCCCTTGTCCAGGTAGAAACTCCAGCCGCCATATTCGTCGCCGATCGCCGCGATCACTCCGGAACTGGTGGCACTGGCCGTCACGACATCCGCTGTCAACACGAACGAGTCGGTAAGAATGGGGGCGCCGATGGCCCCTTCGACCGGAGTCGTGACGCCCCAATAGGTGTAGCGCGGACGGCGCGGTATCCGCGCGAGACGTTCCGCCTGCACGCGGTCCATCGCGACGCTGGCGTTGAGCGGATACACATTGTTGCGGCGCGCCTCGCTATCGAACAGCGCTTGCAGTTCCTTCAGCTTCTGCGGATTGCGCGCCGACATGTCGGTCGACTGGCTGAAATCCTCTTTCAGGTTATACAGTGCCCACTTGTAATCCTTCGGCGACAGAGCCGGCTCGTTCTTCTCGGACTGCACGACCTTGACTTCCGCAGGAGGCAGGGTGGATGCCATCCATCCGTCCTTGTAGATCGCACGCGTGCCAAGCTGTTCGAAATATTGAACCGTTCGTCCCCCGGGCGCATTGGCCGACGCGAACGTGTCGGCGTAGCTCTTGCCGTCCATCGGTTTCTGCCGGGTCCCGTTCACCATCGTCGGTGCCTGCACGCCGGCCGCCTGCAAGATCGTGGGCACGACATCTATCAGATGGGTAAACTGGGGGCGGATGCCGCCCACATCGCTGATTTGCTTGGGCCACGACGTCACCATGCCGTTGCGCATCCCGCCTAGATGGGACGCGTAACGCTTGAAATATTGGAACGGCGTGTTCATTGCCCAGGCCCAGCCGATCGGATAATGGGCGCGCGAATCCGGGCCCCCGAACTTTTCGAGCTGAGACAACAACCACGCATCGGATTCGGGTTGCTGGTTGGCGAGCTTGCCGGTGTCGTCACTCGTGCCGTGCGAGCCGCCCTCCTGGCTGGCGCCGTTATCGCCCTCGACGAAGATGATGAGCGTGTTATCCAGCTGCCCCATCCGGGCAAGCTCGTCCACCATGCGCCCAAACTCATGATCCTGATAGGCGAGTTGCGCGGCATAAACCTCCATGAGGCGCGCCGCGACCTTGCGTTGACCTTCCGTCAGCGTGTTCCATGCAGGAACGAAGGATGGACGCGCGGTCAACTTCGTGTTGGCGGGAATGATGCCCTTGCTCTTCTGCTCGGCGAAGATGCGCTCGCGAACGCTGTCCCAGCCGGCATCGAACTTGCCCTTGAAGCGGGCGATCCATTCGGGCGGCGCCTGCAATGGCGCGTGCGCCGTGCCGGGTGCGAAATAGATGAAGAACGGCTTGTCCGGCGACGCCGCCTTCTGATCGTGTATCCAGCGGATGGCATCTTCCGCAAGCAGGTTGTCCAGCACCTTCCCGAAGGGAACGGAGACGCGCGAATTGCCCTTATACAGCGCTGGATGCCACTGGTCGGTGCCAGACGCGACGAAACCGAAGAAATACTCGAACCCCAGCCCGGATGGCCAGCTATCAAATGGACCCGCCACTGACTGGGTGGTGGCCTGCGTATCGTGATGTTTGCCGAAGAACGCGGTATTATACCCGTTCTGCCGGAGAACTTCGGCGACCGATGCCGTGGATTTGGAGATTTCCCCATAATAGCCTGGATAACCCTGAGCGAACTCCGCCAAGGCGCCCATTCCAGCATTATGCGCGTTCCGTCCCGTCAACAGCGCGGCCCTACTCGGCGAGCACATCGCTGTCGTATGAAAATTATTATAGCGCAGGCCGTTGGCGGCGAGCCGGTCGAGTGCGGGCGTGGGGATCAAGCCGCCGAAGGTGCTGGCTGCGGCGAAGCCAACGTCGTCAGTCATGACGAGAAGAACGTTGGGCGCATCCGCGCGCGGCCGAGGACGCGCCGGGAATGCCCCCTCGGAGTCCTCGGCGGTTTCGTTGATGACGCCTTGAAAGCGCTCAGGCGGCGGCGGAAGCACCGTGCCGCCACCTGTCTGCGCGCTGGCTGCGGAGAGACACGGCCCAGCGAGGGCCGTCACAGCCAGCAAACGCACTGCCCACGACAAATTCTTCAAGGCGCTTCTCCTATTCAACGAACGTCGTCGGCGACCGGCAACGCCGGCCGCCACGACATATCAGAACTTGATGCCGACCGTTACGCCATAGGTGACCGGAACGTTAGAGAGCTGTCAGCCGATCGGTCGGCTCCCAGATCAGCTTGCCCATGGCCACGACATTTGGTGTCGTCGATGCGCTCTCCCAGGCCTGTATTCCTGATATACGAGTTGCGCCAACGGCCTGAAAGGCGAGGCCGACGCGCAGGCTGTCCGAAATGGGTCGAGATATAGGCACGCGTCCGTTTTTTTCGAGAAGCGACGAATTCCCGCTGGACCTGCCGAAATACGCGCGAATTCGCTTCGTCACGCGCCGCTTCAAACGGCACGACGCGTCCACCCCCCTGCCCTGGCCCGGTTGACCGACGCATCCTCTGCTATCTCCTGCTATGGAGTATAACGATCGGTTCCGAGAAAATGGGAATTGCGCTTCGCGCGCCCCTGCCGCATCCGAGTCCCACGGAAGAAGCCGGTGCCGACTTCGCGCGGGGCGGCGGGCAGGACCGCTCCGCCTCATCTCGTTTGAGCAACTTGCCGCCCAATAATTCTCCATGCACGAAGCTTGCCAGTTTCCCTGGCCCGCGGCTTTCGCTATCAGGCCCGACAGAAAACAGGACGATCCGCCGCGATGAACGACAGTACCCTTCTAGAACGCGCAGCCGGCCCCGACGGCCACAGCGTCGCGCGCGGACTATCGGTGGTGTCGATCGCCAAGACCTACGACAAGCGCCAAGTGTTGACCGACATCTCCCTCGACGTGGCGCGCGGCGAGGTGGTGGGGCTGCTCGGCCCCAATGGCGCGGGCAAGACGACCTGCTTCTATTCGGTGATGGGGCTGGTGAAGCCCGATGCCGGCCGCATCCTGCTCGACGGGGACGACATCACCACGCTGCCGATGTACCGGCGCGCGATCCTCGGCCTCGGCTATCTGCCGCAGGAGACCTCGATCTTTCGCGGCCTCACCGTCTGCCAGAATATCATGGCGGTGCTCGAGCTGGTCGAGCCCGACAAAGCCCAGCGCGCCGAGCGGCTCGAGGGCCTGCTCAAGGAATTCCACCTCGATCACCTGCGCGATTCTCCCGCCATGTCGCTGTCGGGCGGCGAACGCCGCCGCTGCGAGATCGCTCGCGCGCTCGCCGCCGATCCGTCGATCATGCTGCTCGATGAGCCTTTCGCCGGGATCGACCCCATCTCGATCTCCGACATCCGCGAGCTGGTACGCGACCTCAAGCGCCGCGACATCGGCGTCCTGATCACCGATCACAACGTCCGCGAGACGCTCGACATCGTCGACCGCGCCTGCATCATCTATGACGGCAAGGTGCTGTTCCAGGGCAGCCCCGCCGCGCTGGTGGCCGATCCCAATGTCCGCCGCCTCTACCTGGGCGAGGGCTTCTCGCTTTGATGCGATGGTGGTTTCAATGGAATTGAAGCCGCGCCGCACCGGTACGCTCCCCCGCCCTGCCGCCCACTCTCCCGTTGAGGAGGGTCGATAACGCCCATGGGCCTCGGACCTCGCCTCGATCTTCGGCAGAGCCAATCGCTGGTAATGACGCCGCAGCTTCAACAGGCGATCAAGCTGCTGGCGCTCTCCAACCTCGAAGTCGAGGCGTTCCTCGCCGAGGAGATCGAGAAGAACCCGCTGCTGGAAGGCGGTACGTCCGAGACGCCTGAGCCCGAACCCGCCGATGCGGGCCCTTTCGATGACGACGGCTTCGAGGGCGACGGCTTCGAGGGCGACGATTTCGATGCCGGTCCGACCGCCGACCGGCTGATCGAAACCGGCGATGCCACCGTCGATTCGCCGCTCGATGCCGATTATGCCGCCGAGACCTTCCACCACGACAGCGCCATCGACAGCCAGCGGGGCCTGGACGGCGGACTCGGGCTCCACGGTGCGGCCGGCGGCGGAGCGGACGCCGCCGATTTCGACGACTATGCCACCGCCACGCTCTCGCTCCACGATCATCTCACAGCGCAGATCGGCGAGCTGCTTTCGGGCCCCGACCTCGTCATCGGCGCCCAGCTGATCGACCTGATCGACGAGGCCGGCTATTTCGAGGGCCGGTGCATCGAGGTCGCCGAGCGGCTCGACGTGCCGGTCCACCATGTCGAGCGGGTGCTCGGCGTGATCCAGACGCTCGACCCGACCGGGGTGGGCGCGCGCGGCCTCGCCGAATGCATCGCGCTCCAGGCGAAGGAGGCCGACCGCTACGATCCGGCGATGGCCAGGCTGATCGACAATCTCGACCTGCTCGCGCGCGGGGCCATCCCACAGCTCCGCCGTCTCTGCGGAGTCGACGAGGAGGACATGGCGGACATGATCCGCGAGTTGCGCGGCTATGATCCCAAGCCGGGCCTGCGCTTCGGCGGCGAGCCCCCCGCGCCGGTCACCCCCGACATCTTCGTCGCGCAGACCGCGAACGGCTGGGCGATCGAACTCAACTCGGCGACGCTGCCGCGGCTGCTGGTCAACCGCTCCTATTATAGCGAGCTGGCGGGCGGTCCGCAGGGCAGGGCAAGCAAGGCCTGGCTCAACGAATGTCTCGCCTCCGCCAATTGGCTGGTCAAGGCGCTCGACCAGCGCGCCCGCACGATCGTCAAGGTCGCGCGCGAGATCGTCAAGCAGCAGGAGGCGTTCTTCCTCCATGGCGTCGAGCATCTCCGCCCGCTGACGCTCAAGGCGGTGGCCGACGCGATCGGCATGCACGAATCGACGATCAGCCGGGTCACCTCGAACAAATATCTGATGTGCGAGCGCGGCCTCCACGAACTCAAATATTTCTTCACCAGTGGAGTGGCGGGAACCGGCGGCGGCGACGCCGTCTCGGCCGAGGCCGTCAAGAACCAGATCGCCAAGCTGATCGCCGCCGAGGGCGACGACATCCTTTCCGACGACAAGCTGGTCGACCTGCTCAAGGAGAAGGGTTTCGACCTCGCCCGCCGCACCGTCGCCAAATATCGCGAAGCGATTGGGCTGGGATCGTCGGTGCAGCGGCGGCGGCAGAGAGCGATGAAGACGGCCTAGATGTTTGGTCCCGGAGTTTGATGGTGCGGATTTGATGTGAACCGCTCGGGCTGATTTCCTACGGCCCGCCGCAGACCCTGAACGTCCTGATCTTCTCGAAGTTCAAGCCCAGCGACGGATCGGGCGGCGGGCCGTGCCGGCCGTGGGGGCGGCTCGTCTGGCTGCGTGGAATGATCCCCGGCACGGTCAGCCAATCCTTCGACACGGTGCTGTTCATCTCCATCGTCTCCTACGGCGAACGCGAGATATGGGGCGGATGGGCGGCCAACTGGTCGCCAAGATCGCGCTATCGATCATCCTCGTCCCGCCGCTGATCACCCTGTTCGCGGCTCTGGCGACAAAGCTGGACGCGCGGGGCTGGATTGCACCGTGAAGCCAGTGCTTTCACTCGCCACATCTGTCCGCTAATGGGCCTCGCATGTCGACCGATCACTCCCTAGACCCGATCCTGCTGGCCAAGGCCGAGACGCTCACCGAGGCGCTGCCCTATATGCAGCGTTATGCGGGCGAGACCTTCGTCGTAAAATATGGCGGCCATGCGATGGGCGACCCCGAGCTTGCGCGCGATTTCGCCGAGGATATCGTCCTGCTGAAGGCGGTCGGCTTCAATCCGGTCGTCGTCCATGGCGGCGGGCCGCAGATCGGCAAGATGCTCAAGACCCTCGGGGTCCAGAGCAGCTTCGTCGACGGGCTGCGCGTGACCGACGCCGAAACCGCGCGGATCGCCGAGATGGTGCTGTGCGGATCGATCAACAAGGAAATCGTCTCCTGGATCGCGCAGGCGGGCGGTCGGGCGGTCGGCATGTCGGGCAAGGACGGCCGAATGGTGATCGCCGAAAAGGTCAGGCGCCGCCGGCGCGACCCCGATACTGATCTTGAGGAGGAGGTCGATCTCGGCTTCGTCGGCGAGCCCGCCGATATCGACCGGAGGGTGATCGACACCATTTCCAAGGCCGGAATGATCCCGGTGATCGCCCCGATCGCCATCGGTGAGGACGGCCACACCTATAATGTCAACGCCGACACCATGGCGGGCGCCATCGCGATCGCGCTGGGCGCCGCGCGCCTGTTCCTGCTCACAGACGTTGCCGGGGTCCTCGACAAGGACAAAAATCTGATCCGCGACCTGACCCCGAGCCAAATCGCCGCCCTGCGGGGGGACGGAACGATCCAGGGCGGCATGATCCCCAAGCTCGAGACCTGCGTCCACGCGGTGGAGGGCGGGGTCGACGCCGCGGTCATTCTCGACGGGCAGGTTCCGCACGCGATGCTGATCGAGGCGTTCACGAAACGGGGTGCCGGCACGCTGGTGTGGATGGGCTGAAACGCTTTGGCTCCTCCGCCCGGCAAGGAGCTATTAAGCTCCATTGATACGGTCACGTCATTGCCCGTAACGCTTTGGGCCACTACATCGGCGGCCTCACTCATAAAGGGCTTCTGATGCTTCTCCTTCTCCAGATCGCCGACCTGCTGCTGGGCGTGTTGCGCTGGATCATCATCATCCAGGCGATCCTGTCCTGGCTGGTCGCGTTCAACGTGATCAACACATATAACGACTTCGTTCGCCAGGTGCTCTTCGCGCTCGACAAGATCACCGCGCCGATCTACCGGCCGATCCGCCGCGTGATGCCCGACTTCGGGGCGCTCGATCTGTCCCCGCTGGTCGCGCTGCTGCTGATCATCATCCTCCAGATGATCCTCGGTGAAGGCATGCGCCAAGTGGCCGCGGCTGGCGTCTGACTGCCTGGACCATCGTTTCCGACGGCGTCATCCTCGCCGTCCGAGCCAGCCCGAAGGCTGGGCGCGATGCGATCGGCCGTGTCTTCACCGCCGATGACGGGCGCGTCTGGCTGGCGGTCAAGTTGGCCGCGGCGCCGAGCGATGGCGCCGCCAACGAGGCACTGATCCGGCTGATCGCCAGCACATTGGGCGTGGCAAAAGGCGACGTGACGCTGGCAAGCGGGTCGGCATCGCGGCTAAAGAGACTGCATATTTCGGGCGACCCCGCGACGCTGGCGGCCGCCCTCGACAGAATCACCGAAGGAAAGACATGAGCGCGGACATCATCGACGGCAAGGCGTTTGCGGCGGACCTGCGCGCGAAAGTTGCGGCGATGGTCCCGGCCTTCCGCTCTGCCGCCGGCCGCGCGCCGGGGCTGGCCGTGGCGCTGGTCGGCGAGGATCCGGCGAGCCAGGTCTATGTCCGCTCCAAGCACAAGGCGACGATCGAGGCGGGTATGGAGAGCTTCGAGCACCGCCTCCCCGCCACCGCGAGCCAGGACGAGCTGCTCGCGCTGATCCGCCGGCTCAACGCCGATGAGCTGGTCGACGGCATCCTCGTCCAGCTGCCGCTGCCCGGCCATATCGACGAGAATCTGGTGATCGCGACGATCGATCCCGACAAGGACGCGGACGGCTTCCACGTCATCAACGCGGGCCGGCTGGCGGTCGGCCTGCAGGGCTATGTGCCCTGCACTCCGCTCGGCTGCCTGATGCTGCTCAAGGACCGGCTCGGCGAGCTGGCCGGCCTCGACGCGGTGGTGATCGGCCGATCGAATATCGTCGGCAAGCCGATGGCGCAGCTCCTGCTTGCCGAGAATTGCACCGTCACCATTGCCCATAGCCGGACGAAGGACCTGCCCGCCGTGGTCCGCCGCGCCGATATCGTGGTGGCGGCGGTCGGCCGCGCCGAGATGATCAGGGGCGAATGGATCAAGCCCGGCGCCACCGTGATCGACGTGGGCATCAACCGCGTTCCCGGCGCCGAGCCCGGCAAGACGAGGCTGGTCGGCGACGTAGCCTTCGCCGAGGCGGCCGAGGTCGCCGGCGCGATCACTCCGGTGCCCGGCGGAGTCGGCCCGATGACGATCGCCGTCCTGCTGCGAAACACGCTGGTTGCGGCGCACCGCCGCGCGGGCGTGCCGTTGCCCGAGGACGCCATCTGACGCCCATGGGGGGCGCGCGCTCGAGATCCTCGCCGCGGTTCCGCCGACGGCGCTGGCCGCGCGGTTCATGATCGACGGGATTACGGGGTGACGGCCGGCTTCCCCTTCAGCAGTTGCAGCATCGCACCGGCGATCGCGCTCTCGCCCATCACCACCTCGCAGGTGCCGAGCTTCTGGAGATGCTCGGCCTCGGCATCGCTGTGCGCCCGGGCGATCACGCGCAGATCGGAACTGAAGCGGCGCGCCCGTTCGAGAATCGCGCCAGCCTCGTATCCTTCCGGGATCGCGATGATCAGCACGTCGGCGCTGGGCAGGCCCGCCGCTTCGAGCACCGCGTCGTCGACAGCGTTCCCGTCCACCACCTCGATCCCCTGCGCCATCGCCTCCCGGGCCCGTTCTGGATCATCCTCGATCACTACAACCCAACGGCCGCTGGCGCGCAAGTCCGCGTGGACTCGGGTGCCGACCCGGCCGAAGCCGACCAGCACGACATGGCCACTGACGGGTGCCGGCCCATCGGGTGCCGGTTCGACAGGACCGGCGGCCGCTGGCTTCTTCGCCTTTCGCGGCACGGCCAGTGAGAAGAGGAAGGGATTGAGGAAGATCGAGATGATTGCACCGGCGAGGATCAGATCACGCCCCTCCGACGGCAATATGCCGAGACCGGTGCCGAGCGAAGCCAGGATGAAGGAGAATTCGCCAATCTGGGCAAGGCTGGCGGCCACGGTCAGCGCAGTCTCGCTCGAATGACGGAAGGCGCGGACGATTGCATAGGCTGCCGCGGACTTGCCGACGATGATGATCGCGACCACCCCGAGCAGCGGGAGCGGCTGTTCGACCAAAACTCCCGGATCGAACAACATGCCGACCGAGACGAAAAACAGCACCGCGAAGGCGTCGCGCAGGGGGAGCGTTTCCTCGGTCGCGCGGCGGCTGAGCGGGGTTTCGCCGAGGATCATGCCGGCGAAGAATGCGCCAAGCGCGAAGGACACGTCGAAGATCATCGCCGCGCCGAACGCCACGCCAAGCGCGATCGCGAGGACGGCGAGGCGGAACAGCTCGCGCGAGCCGGTGTGGACCACCCAATGCAACACCCACGGGATCACCCGCCGGCCCACGATCAGCATCACCGCCACGAAGCCCGCCACCTTGAATGACGTTCCCGCGAGGGCGGTCGCGATCGCCATCGTGCCGCCGTCCGCCGCATCATTGAAGGCATGATCGAGCGCGGGCAGCAGAACGAGGGCGAGCACCATTGCCAGATCCTCCACGATCAGCCAGCCGACCGCGATGCGGCCTCGCTCGCTATCGACGAGGTCGCGGCCCTGTAGCGCCCGCAACAACACCACCGTGCTGGCGACCGACAGAGCGAGGCCGAACACGAAGCCGGCGAGCGGCGTCCAGCCCATCACCCCAGCCATGGCCGAGCCGAGCAGGGTCGCCACCGCGATCTGCACGATGGCGCCCGGCAGCGCGATCCGGCGCACCGACAGCAAGTCGCGCAGCGAGAAATGCAGTCCGACGCCGAACATGAGGAGGATGACGCCGATCTCGGCGAGTTCGTTTGCCAGGCCGCTATGGGCGACGATGCCGGGTGTGAATGGGCCGACGACGACACCCGCAATGAGATAGCCCGCAATCGGGGAGATGCGGAGGCGATGGGCGAGCGCACCCATGAAGAAGGCGACGACGAGCGCCGCGACGATCGTGGCGATCAGAGGCGTGTGGTGCGGCATGTTTTTCCTTGTGGACTCCACGGGATCGGCACGAATCCGATCCCGTGGGGCTTTGATCAGGATTGGGCCACCGCCAGCAGTGCGACGATCAACAGTGTCGCCCCGGTCAGGCCCGCCCAGACGACGGGTCTGAACCAGCCAGGTGGCCGTTCGCGTTGGTCCATGGTCGATCCTCTCGACATGGCGCGCTGGCGCGGTGCGCGAGCGCAGGTGGCGCCGGCGCCGGAGAGCCGCGGCCGGGCCGCGGCGCGAGGATCAGCTATTTGGTGGAGGCCGCGCGTAGAGCGCCCTGCCAAGCGCGCGCGGGACGAAGAAAAGCGCGCTCACCGCCACCGCCGCGCCGAGGTTGACGGCGATCGTGCCGAAGAACCGGATCGCAGCTGCGGGGATCAGCACCTCGCCGCCGTCCGCTCCCCCCATGCCGCTGCCGCCATCGTCGGAGCGCAGGATCGACGTCTTTACCGTGACCGGTGGCTTGGAGCGTAGCGCCACGATCGTCGTCGACGGATCGAAGGCCGACCCGGTCGTCCGTGTCGCGGGCAGGCCAGCCGGCACCACCGCGCAGACGATCGCCGTCGCCAGCGATATCCACAGCGCAAGGACGAACAACAGCCGGTTGCCCAGGCCGCTCACGCCCGCGCGCGGACCGAGGGTGTAATCGTCGTGCATCGACGCCTGCCTAGCACAAGAGCCGCGAATGGACCATTGCCCCGCGCCGCGCCCGGCGTACACGTCATCGGCAAGGCTGACGGAGGAACGGCGGACCTTACCCCGCCATCCGCCACAGCTTGAACGGCGAATCAGCGGGCAGCTGGACCGGCTCGAGCCAGGCCGGGATGCGCTCATCCATCAGCTGCATGTAGAACCCTTCGCGCGCCTGCGCCTTATAGATGGTCGACTCCGCCATGCCGGGGCAGAGCAGCAGCATCGTTGCGCCGTGGCGCTTCATCACCGCGCGCGCCGCCTCGGGCGATTTGGAGCGGAACGCCTTCTGGACCTCGAGGATCACCTCGCCGTTGCGGTGATAAGGCCCGGCGATTGCGCTGTGGCGGGTCATCGCGATCAGACGCGGTCCCATGTCGATGAAGGTGAGCATGGTGGCGGGCGGCAGGGCGTCTAGCTGACGGAGCGCGGGCAGGGTGAGGCAACGTCGGGCGACGTTGCCGGCCCTGGCGTGGACGCCGGCCTTGCGCACTTCCGTGGTGCTCTTGGGGATCATCGTAACGAACTGGGCGATCTGCCCCGACAGCGCGAAGAAGGCGAGCAGCGTGCCCCCGACCCGAACCGGCGCTGACGGCGCGTCGAGCAGCCGGGGGAGAATCATCCAGGCGAGCGCGGTCGCGCCGAACACGCCCATCAGCTGCGCCTGCGGACCGAATCGCGACTGCCAGGCGAGGCCCAGCGTGCCCATCAGGCTGAGCAGGGTGATCGACAGCCAGGCGGGGCCGTTCGGACCCGCCCGCGCGCGCCAGAAGGCGATCACCGCGCCGATCGTGCCGACCACCGGCAGATAGGCGATGTCGAGCGCGTCGCGCCACGGCTTGCTATGGAGCGGCCGGACCTCGCGGACATTGGTGAACCACAGCCGCTCGAGTTCGGGCGAGATCGCTTCGGGCCGCCCCAGACACTGCGGAAAGGCGATCGCGAAGAAGCTGGCGATGATCCCCCCCGCGGCGATCAGCAGCGTCAGCCGCAACCCGCGGCTCTCGGCCCTGACGAAGCTCAGGCCGAGCAGCAGCGCGCCGGTCAGCAGCAGCGTCGAAAGATAGACCGGCGACAGCACGTCACAGACCAAGCGGCGATTGTCGTAGGAGGCGAAGCCGCCGAACGCGACCGCGCAGCCCCCGCCCAGGGTGATCGCATAGGCCGCCATCCGATCGGCCTCGTCGCGGTGCCACGCCCAGCGCAGCGCGATCGAGGCGCCGGCGATCGCCATCATCGGGATCAGTTCGAGCCCGATGCCGAACGAGATCGCGGTGGCGAGCCCGGCGGTCGCGCCGCCGCGCCGCCCGCGCGGGTCGGCGAGGCCGGCGACGACCAGCATCAGCATGGTGAGCTGCCAGCCATGGTGATCGATGCGCAGCGGCATCCACATGAACAATGTGGTCTGAGCACACATCAGGATCGCGAAGGCGATCGGATAGGCGCGCGGATGGACCAGCCGCCGCACGCCGAGGATCATGCCCCACAGCGCCGGCGCCAGCGCCAGCATCGGGGCCACCGCGCAGGCGATGCGCTGCGCGGTGAAATCGCCGAAGATCGGCTTGAAGATCAGGATCAGCGCCGCGATCGGCAGATCGACGATGCGTGACCAATGGATGTCGAGACCTTCGGGCGGCGCGAGCTTGTGCTGCCGCAAGTCGAACCAGGGCTGCCCGTCGAGCCAGGCCTTGACCTCGGCGAGCCGCATGTTGTCGTCGGTGTCGCTGAGCGCGAGCCAGCGGACCTGGCCCCATTTATACTGGAGGAAATAGAGGCAGGCGCCGAGGAACATCAGCCAGAAGACCGTGCGCCAGCGGCGCTCGATCCACGCCATCATCCGGTCCTCGAACTGTTCCTGTGCCCCATCCCGCATCCGCACCCGCTTAGGGGCAGGCAGGGCTCCCCGCAACGGGCCATCGTCAGGCGCCCCGCCCGTCATAAACGCGTCGGCGACCGGTCACGTAGCTTTAATGCGGCTCCTGCGCCCGGCGCGCTCCGATGCGCGGCGAAGGCTCGTTCCGCTTCCGTTAAGGTTGCCCGCGGCGATAATGGCGAATCCGCACGACGGAGACGGGGGCCTGGACTGGCAATTTCCGCCCCCCGGGAGACGCTCCTTCGGGGTTCCCTTGCCCCGGGGAGCGCTTTCTCCCACCATTCCGGCCAGGAATATCCCTCCGCTTTGCGGGAGAGGCCCGCGTGGAGCGGAGCATTCGCGGCAAGGCGCGATAGACCCGGGATCCGCCGCCGCTTGAGGCATTCCCGCTTTTGTGGAAGAGCGCGCGGACGATGCATGAGATGTCCCTGAAGAACCGCGAGCGGATGGCGCTGCTCGGCCAGCTCGTCCGGTACGGGGTTACCGGGCTGCTGGCCTCGCTGGTCAACATCGGCATCTATCATGCGTGCGTGAAGCTCGGCCGGCTCGATCCCAATCTGGCCTGGGCGATCGGCTTCGTCGGCGCCGCCGGGGCAGGGTACGTCATGCACGGCGCGTACAGCTTCAAGGGCCATGGCGGCCGCGACCGGCAGCATATCCGCATCGGGCGCTTCACGATCGTTTCGCTGATCAGCTTCGCGCTCAACAGCCTGTGGGTCTGGCTGCTCGTCCAATATATGGACCTGCCGCTCTGGGCGCCCTATCCGCTGGTGCTGTGCATAACGCCGCTCCTGGTCTTCTGGCTCAACCGCCAATGGGTGTTCGAATGAACCCGCCCCTCCTTTCGGTGATCGTGCCGGTCAAGGACGAGGAGGACGCGATCCAGCCCTTCGTCACCCGAGTCGGCGGCGTGCTCGATGCGCTGCGCGATCCGGCGGGCGCGCCGATCGGCTGGGAGGTCATCTTCATCGACGACGGCAGCAGCGACCGGACCATGGCGGCCATCCTGACCGCACATGATGCCGACCCGCGCATCGGCGCGTTGTCGCTGTCGCGCAATTTCGGCAAGGAGGCGGCGCTGTCCGCCGGGCTCGACAACGCCCGCGGGCAGGTGGTCGTGCCGATCGACGTGGACATGCAGGATCCCCCCGAGGTGATCGGCGCGATGATCGACAAATGGCGGGAGGGCTATGAGGTCGTTTACGGAGTGCGTCGCAACCGGATGAGCGACAGCCTCCCCAAGCGGCTGACCGCCGATCTCTATTATCGCGCGCACAACTGGCTCTCGCAGGACAAAATCCCGGAGCATGCCGGCGACTTCCGCCTGCTCGACCGCAAGGTCGTCGAGGTGATCAGGCGAATGCCGGAGCGCAACCGCTTCATGAAGGGCCTGTTCGCCTGGTCGGGCTTTCGCCAGACCGCGGTCGACTATGACCGTTCCGAGCGCGCCGTCGGCCGGACCAAGTTCAACTATTGGAAGCTGTGGACGCTCGCGATCGACGGCATTACCTCGGCCTCCACCGTTCCCTTGCGGGTCTGGTCCTATCTCGGCGCGGTCATCGCACTGTTCGCGCTGGTCTATGCGGTGTTCATCGGCGTGCGCACATTGCTCTACGGCACCGATGTGGCGGGCTATCCCTCGCTGATGGTGGCGATATTGTTCATGGGCGGGGTACAGCTGCTCTCGCTCGGCGTGCTCGGCGAATATGTCGGACGCATACTGGTCGAGACCAAGCACCGCCCGATCTACATCATCCGCCAAAGGGTGGGCTGCGCCGAGCGCGCCGAGGATGCCGCCTGATGGATCGCGCCATCTATGACCGCATGGCCGAGATCGACCGTGACCATTGGTGGTTCGTCGCCCGTCGCAGGATCATCGCCCGGCTGATCGAGAGCTACCGCCCCAAGCCGGCCCCGCTGAAGATCCTCGAGGTCGGCGCGGGCACCGGTTCGAACCTAGAGCTGCTCCAGAGCTTCGGCACGGTCGACGCGATCGAGCCCGACGACGGCGCGCGGGCCTTGGCGGAAGCGCGCAGCGGGCTCAAGCTCAAGGGCGGCTACCTGCCGCATGTGCCGCTCGACGACGGCGCTTATGACCTGATCGTCCTGCTCGACGTGCTCGAACATATTCCCAGGGACGTCGAGGCGCTCGCCTATCTCAAGCACAAGCTGGCGCCGGGCGGCCGGATCATCGTCACCGTACCGGGCAGCCCCTGGATGTGGAGCGCGCATGACGTCGCCCATCATCATCAGCGCCGCTACACCGGCGCCGGCCTCAAGCGCGTGTTCCGCGACGCCGGGCTGCGCCCGCGCTACCTCACCCATTTCAACAGCCTGCTCTTCCCGCTGATCGCCGGGGTGCGGCTGGCGGGCAAGCTGCTCGGACGCGGCGGCGGCGGCGACGACGCGATGCCGCCTGCACCCGTCAATGCCGCGCTGAAGGCGATCTTCGCCGCCGAGCGTCACTGGATGGCGATCTTGTCCATCCCCTTCGGCGTGTCCATAGCGATCGTGGCCGAACCGACGATCCGATAGAGTGCGCCGCGCTCGCCGCCGTTCCAGATCAGCTTCAGGGTCGGATCGCTGCCGGGCCAATGGTCGCGCGAGGCGTTGATCAGCCAGACATAATCGAAGGCTTGGCGCGGGAAGAGCGCCAGCGAGCTCTGGATCGAGCGGGCGCGCGGCGCGCGGCAGTGCTTGGGCCGCATCACCTGGGTCGGATCCTCGGCATAGCCTTTGGCCGGCGCATATTTGATGCTCAGCAGTTGCGCGCCTGGCATCGTCCACTGGCCGTTGACGAAGGCGTCGCGCCGGACGATCGCCATCGAGCCGAGATGCTCGAGCCTGGGCGATTCCCAGCGCGACAGGCAGGGCAGATCGACCAGCGCGAATACCCGGCGCTCGCGCTCCACATGATCGAGCGCCGCGAGCTGTGACTCCTGATAGTCGGAGAAGGCCTTGAACCGGACGGTCGAGTGATAGACGCGCACCCCGAAGATGATGAGGCCAAGCGCCGCGACGGCGCCGAGTGCGATCCGGTTGGTGAAGCAGGGTACCACCCCGATCACCCCGATCGCGATGACATAGGGCGCCAGCCGCATGTCGGCATAGGCCGATCCGATCACGATGCGCGGCATCAATATATAGGCGATGATCAACACCAGCGTCGCGACGCCCAAGGTGCGGCGCATGCGGAAGCCATATTCCCGGGCGCCCAGCGAGGTCAGCCCGAACAGCACCAGCAGGACCAGCCCGCTCACCAGGCCTATGTCGAACGTCATCCAGTGATTGCGCAGCGACGAGATCAGATAGACATATTTGGCGACCCAGTTGAACCAGTCGGTGGTCTCGCCGGCGACCGCGCCCGAGCGCCAGAGCAGCATCAGCAGCATCGGCGGGGCGAGTGGAAGGCAGTGGAGCGCGCCGCGCCACAGCGATTCGAGATGGCCACGTCCCTCGACGTCGCGCATCCTCACCATCTCGGCCGCGAAGGCGAGCAAGCCGAGCACGCCCCACGCGAAGCCGTGCGCAAGCCAGATCAGTGCCCCGATCGGCACGAACAGCGCGGCGCGCAACCTGATCCGGCCGGTCCGCGCCAGATAAAGCCACAGCGCGAACGCGTTGAGCGCCAGCGCCATCGCCAGCACATAATTGATGAAACCCCATTGGAAGGGCCAGCTATAGGCGAAGGGCGCGACCAGGCCGGCGGTCGCCGGCAGCCGGCCATGGACCTCGCGGGCGATCAGCAGCAGCCCGGTGATGGTGAGCGGCGGCACCATCATGACGATCAGCTTCACGCCCAGTTCGAGGCCGAAGATCTTGGCCATCGGAACGATCAGCAGATCGACGCCGAGGTTGCCCATCAGCGCCCATCGGAAACTGAAATAGCGGGTCAGCAGCGGCGACGAGGGATCGGCCAGCTCGACCCGATAGCGCCCCATATGCCCCATCAGATCGATCAGCGGCGGCACCGTCGGCTGCAGCAGCGGAATGATCGAGACGACCCCGAGCAGGACGATATACCCGTCGCGGGTCCACCAGCCGGAAGGAGGGGTTATAGGTGGGGTCGACCGGAACATCGGGGTTGGCCCTTATGTCGGGCGCAGCGCGGGGGCAAGAGGCGTGCCCATGGGTCTCCCGTCACGGGAGGACGAGGTCAGTCGGTTCGCCGCCACAGCCTGAGCGGACTCCCCGCCAGCGGCACGGGCCGCAGCCAGGCGGGCGCATCGCCCTTCAGCAGCATCGCCATCAGCCCGTTCGGTGCGCCCTTCGCGTAGATTCCGGCCTCGGCCCCCTGCGGATCGACGAGGACATAGTCCATGCCATGGGCCGCCATCATCGCCCGGGCGGCTTCGGGCGGGCCGCGAAAGGCGTCGACCACCCGGCGGATCGCCTGGGGAGCGCGGTGGTGGCCGCTGGCGGCATAGCTGTGCCGGGTCATGATCAGCAGCCGGGGAGTCAGATCCAGCCCGGCGAGGATATAGGCGCGCGGCAGCCGGGCGAGCGCGGCGAAGCGGTCGCAGGGCGCGCGGCACGGCGCGGGGCGGGCCGCTTCGCGCCGCTCGGGCTGATCGATCACGCGACTGGCGACGAAACCCCCAGCTATCATCGCGCCGACCGGCGACAGCGCCATGATCGCCCCCGCCGAGACGAGGGCGCGGACCGGCACCTGCCGTCCTTTGGCGATCCGATCGAGCAGCCGCGCGAGCAGATAGCCGGCACCCGGCAGCGCGCAACCATGGGCGAAGCCGCCTGCGCGCTGGACGAGCAGCGACACCGCGAAGGCAGCAAGCAGCAGCCCGAGCATGGCCTGCCAGTTGCGCGCCGCGGTAGCGGTCGTCGCGCTGCGCCAGCCGAGCAGCGTGCCGGCGATGCCGATCAGCGGAAAACCGACGAGCATCGATACATTGTCGATCGGCTGGCGCCACACCGGCAGCCCCTCGGCGACATGGTCATACCAATATTCCCGTACCACCGGATCGAGCGTGGCGAAGGGACCGTCGAGACAGGCCGGCGCCATGGCGGCGAGCAGCCCCGCGCCGACCGCACCGGCGAGGAACAGCACCCCGGCGCGGGGGATCCGGCCGTGCCGGGTCCCGAGCGGCACGAGCAGTGCGGCGAGCGCCGGCGCCGCCATGACCGGCCCGAACCATGCGGGGCTGACCGCGTCGCAATGATATTGCGACCAGGCCGCGCGTCCGTGAAAGGCGGCGAACAGCGCGATGCCGCTGCCGGCGAGCATCGCCGAGAAAACGCCGAAGCGGATCGCCGCTCCGTCTTCCTCGCCCTCGAACAGGAAGCGCAGCGCGAGCATGGTGGCGATCACGACCACCATCGGCAGCGCCTCGAGCGAGATGGCCAGCCACAGCGCCGCGCACGCCCCGGCGACAAGGCCGCCGCGCCGCGCCCGGGGATCGAAGCAGGCGGCGACGGTGAACAGACCGAGCATCGTCTGCCAGCCATGATGATCGATCCGCGTGGGCATGACGTGGAAGAGCAGAAGCGGCGCCGTCGCCGCGAGCATCAACGCGATCAGCGCGGCGCGGGCCCCGGCGAGGCGGCTGCCCGTGAGCGCCAGCGCGACCATCGATCCGCCGAGCGTGATCAGCGGCATCACCGCCACTGTCACCCGCTCGGCGGCCATGTCGCCCAGCAGCGGCTGAAGCAGCAGGATCATGCCGGCGATCGGCAGGTCGACGAGCCGCGACCAGTGCATGGGCACGCCGTGCGGAGGATCGATCCGATATTGCGCGACATCGAGAAAGGCCTGTCCGCCGAGCAGGTCGCGCACCTGCTGCAGCCGCAGATAATCGTCGGCGTCCAGCATCGTGAGGCTGACGATATTCGTCCAGGCGATGCCGAGCAGGATTGCGCAGGCGAGCAGCCAGGCGGCGAGGATGCCGAGACGGAAGCGCGCGGGCGTAACCTTATCTGTGCTTCCCGTAAGAGAAGGAGGCGGACGCTCGGTCCACAAACTACGCCGCCTTCCTGGCTGCGATCCGCCTCGGCACCAGCCGCTCCGACCGCAGCGCCGCGGCGAGCCCTTCGCCGTCGCCTTCCGAACCCGCCTCGTGATATTCGGCGTCCTCGTTGACCGCCCAGACGTCGTGGCGGCGGCTGCCCGAGACGATGTTCCGCGCGGTGAGCATCGCGGTCATCATCGCATGATCCTGATTATTGTAGCGGTGCATGCCGTTGCGCCCGACGAAGTGGAGCGTCGGATAGCGCGCCTCGAGCTCCTCGCGCACCGCGGCGACATTGGCGGCATAATGGTCGTCATAGACCGGATATGCCTTTTCCTGGCGCACCACCGTCCCGCCGACCACCTGCGCCGGGTCGCACAGGCCGAGCTGCGCCAGCTCCCGCGTCGCCAGTTCGACCAGATCCTCGTCGGACGAGGACCACAGCCCGTCACCCTCGAAGCAGAAATATTCGAGACCGACGCAGGCGAGCTCGTCGTCGGGCACCATCTCGGGTGACCAGCTGCGGAAATTCTGGATCCGCCCTACCTGGACCTTGTCGTCGTGGATGTAGATCCAGTTGTCGGGGAACAGGTCCTCCGAACGGATCATCAGCGCGACGGTCAGGAAGTCGCGATAGCCGAGCGCCATCGCCTGCGGCAGGCTCGCCGGCATCGGATGGATGCGGGCGGCGAGCTCGCGCATCGGCGCCGAGCTGATCACATGATCCGCGGTGAGCATCGTCAGCCGCCCGTCCCCGCCCATCGCCGCCACCCGCCAAAAGCCGCCGGTCGCGTCCCAGCTGAGCTGGTGGAGCTTGTGGCCCATCAGCAGGCTGTTGCCCTGCTCGACGATGCGGTCGCGCGCCGCGTCCCACATCATGCCCGGCCCCCTGCGCGGATAACGGAAGTTCTCGAGCAGGGTCTTGGCCTGCATCCCGTCATTGGGACGCTTGTTGAGCCCGAGCGAACGCTTGATCCCGTCGAGCACCGCCTTGCCGAGGCTCAGCCCCTTGATGCGCTGGGCGGCCCAGTCGGCCGACATCTCGCCGCACTCCATGCCCCACACCTTCTCGGTATAGGTCTTGAAGAAGATGCCGAACAGCCGCGCGCCGAACTGATTGACCACCCATTGTTCGAAGCTCCGGACCTCCTTGTGGGGGAACAGCTTCCAGCGGAAATAGGAGGCCATGCACAGCGTCGACTGGATCAGGCCGAGATTGCACAGCGCCTCGAAGGCCCGCAGCGGATAGCTGTAGAATTTGCCCCGATAATAGATCCGGCTCATTCGCGGCCGCTCGATGAAGTCGTCCGGCAGCAGCTCGTTCCACAGATCGACCACCTCGCGCGACTTCGAGAAGAAGCGGTGGCCGCCGATATCGAAGCGGAAGCCCTCATGCTCGACGGTGCGGCTGATCCCGCCGACCTGCTCCGGATCCTTCTCGATCAACCTGACCGAGAAGCCCTCCTTGCCGAGCATGTAGCCCGCGGTGAGCCCTGCCGGACCGGCACCGACGATCGCTACGTCAACATGGGTGGCGGCGCGCGGCATGTACTTTCCTCAGCTCCCGGATATCGGCGGGACCATGGGCGATGAGGCGCTAAGGGATGGTTAATGGATTCCGGAGTCCACCCTCTCTAGGCGGCCTTATTTAGTTCACCTCGCCCGCATCCCGCGCTACACCCGCCGGATGACGGGCAACACGATCTTCTTCTTCCTGATCCTCGCCGCGATGATCGCGACGGTGGTGGCGCTGGTGCGCGGGATCATCGCCTTCCTCAGGACGACCGAGGCCGATCTCAAGGGCGGCGGTATCAGCCAGTCGGGGCTCAAGCAGAACAGGATGATGCGGATGCGGATCGCCTTTCAGGCGCTCGCGGTGATTCTCGTCATCCTGCTGCTGATCTTGAGCCGCGGCGAATAGGCGAATAGGCGAGCGGCTTCATGGTCCGCCTCAACAGGATTTACACCCGCACCGGCGACAAGGGCGAGACCGGGCTGGTCGACGGCTCGCGGCTGCCCAAACATGCCCCGCGCATGGCCGCGATCGGCGATATCGACGAGCTCAACTCGGCGATCGGCGTCGCGTTGACCCACCCGATGACGCCGGCCGCCCGCGACATGCTCGGCCGCATCCAGAACGAGCTGTTCGACCTCGGTGCCGATTTCGCCACCCCGGGACCCGATTTCACACCATCGGAAATGACCCTGCGCATGGTCGCTTCGCAGGTCGAGCGGCTCGAGCGCGAGATCGATGCGATGAACGAGGATCTCGATGCGCTGCGCAGCTTCGTCCTGCCCGGCGGCAGCGCGGCGGCGGCGGCGGTCCACCTCGCCCGCGCGATCTGCCGCCGCGCCGAGCGCTCCGCGGTGGCGGCGGACGGGGATGCCGGGCTCAACCCGGTCGGGTTGAGCTATGTCAACCGGCTGTCGGATCATCTGTTCGTGCTGGCCCGCCACCTCAACCGCGCCGGCGCGGGCGACATCCTGTGGCGGCCCGGTGCGACGCGTTAAAGCTTCGGCGGCGTCGGGCTCATCGCGCTGCCGATCAATATGTCCAGCAGCACGAAGCCGATGGCCAGGAAGAAAGCTGCGATCAGGCCGGTCTTGACCAGGTCCTTTTTCTTCTCCGAGTTCATATACCCCCCAACGCAAAGCGCACGGCTTCCGATAACGAACGTCAACGGCGATGCTGGTGCCTAGGACCGAATAGCCGCCAAAATAAGGCGGATCGCGAAAGTGGTGCTCAGACGATCGCCGCGGGATTGCCGATCAGCCGGTCGATGAACGCCAGGCCGAACGCCATGAAGACGCCCGCGAGCAGCGCCGAATTGACAAGATCCTTCTTCCGCTCGCCGGTCATGTCCGCCTCTCGTTCGCTGCGATGATCGCTGAAGCTAGCGCGCCGGGGTTGAGAATCGCTTAACCACCCCCCAGATTGCGCGCGCCGCGACTCGCGCCTTGCGCTCTGCGAACAAATCTGGAACAAAATACGGATGCTGACCCACATAAGCGTGCGCGGTGCGCGCGAGCACAACCTCAAGAATGTCGACGTCGATCTGCCGCGCGAGAAGCTGATCGTCATCACCGGCCTGTCGGGCTCAGGCAAGTCTAGCCTCGCCTTCGACACCATCTATGCCGAGGGCCAGCGCCGCTATGTCGAGAGCCTTTCGGCCTATGCGCGCCAGTTCCTGGAGCTGATGCAGAAGCCCGATGTCGACCATATCGAGGGGCTGAGCCCGGCGATCTCGATCGAGCAGAAGACGACCAGCCGCAACCCGCGCTCGACCGTCGCGACCGTCACCGAGATCTACGACTATATGCGCCTGCTCTGGGCGCGGGTCGGCATCCCCTATTCGCCCGTCACGGGCCTGCCGATCGCCGCGCAGACGGTAAGCCAGATGGTCGACCGGCTGATGCTGCTCCCCGAAGGCACCCGCTTTCACCTGCTCGCGCCGGTCGTGCGCGGCCGCAAGGGCGAATATCGCAAGGAGCTCGCCGAATGGCAGCGCGCCGGCTTCAGCCGGGTGCGCATCGACGGCGAGATGCACGAGATCGAGAGCGCCCCCGCGCTCGACAAGAAATACAAGCACGACATCGAGGTGGTGGTCGACCGGCTGGTGGTCCGCGAGGGGATCGAGACACGGCTGGCGCAATCGCTGGAGACCGCGCTGCGGCTGGCGGACGGGCTGGCCTATGCGGACCTGGTGGATATCACGGTGGCGGAGGCGATGACCTCTGCGGTCCCCTCCTCTTCGGGAGAGGGGGCTCTCCGCGAGGGCGACGCTTCGGTTCGGGAAGCACCGGCGAAGTTTCACTATTCCGAAGCTCGAGATAGGCCGGAAGGTCCCACCCCCGATCCCTCCCCCGAAGGGGAGGGAGGGAAGATGAAGGGCGCCGGCGTCCCCCCCAACCGCATCACCTTCTCCGAGAAATTCGCCTGCCCCGTCTCGGGCTTCACCATCGCCGAGATCGAGCCGCGGCTGTTCTCGTTCAACGCGCCGCAGGGGGCGTGTCCGACCTGCGACGGGCTTGGCGAGAAATTGCTGTTCGATCCGGAGCTGATCGTTCCGAACGAGGCGCTG